>JANXWZ010000164.1 GCA_025350865.1 Rhodanobacteraceae bacterium | reverse complement strand
CGAGCGCAACGGCAGCATGGCCGGCACTTCGAGCGACACGTTCTCGCGGCCAAATGGCGTGGATTGCGCGTTCGTGTTGAACACGAACAAGTTCCAGGGCGGGGACGCCGCGCTGGATGGATTTGTGAGACCCTTGCGTCGTCTGCTCGACCAGCTTTAGGTGGTCGCGGCCGCTCGTTCCCAGGGCATTGGAACCCGCACCCATGCCATGCCTGCCGCCTGCGCGGCGGCAATTCCCGGCTCGGCGTCTTCAAAGACGAGGCAGTCCTGCGGAGCGACCCCGACCAGCGCAGCCGCCATCAAAAAGGGTTCGGGATGCGGTTTGCCGTGGGTGTATTCTCCGGCGCAAACCAGCGCGTCGAAGTAGTCCAGCAAGCCCAGTGTGGTGAGCGAAGCGACGACCGATTCGCGCGTGCTTCCCGAGACGATCGCGATTGGAATTCGCCCATGCGCTTCGAGCACATGCTCCAGAACCTCGGGCACGGCTTTCAAGGTTGGAAGCGATTCGTAGTAGAACTCTTCCTTGCGTTTGGCGACCGCAGCGGCCATCATCTTCAGCCCCTGCTCCGCGTTCAGGCGTTCGATGACGGCCTCAGCGGGGAGCCCGCCCAAGCCGTAAAACTGCTCCTCGGTAAAGGTCGCGCCCTGCTCATCGAGCGCGCGCTTCCAGGCGACGTAGTGGGGCGGCATGGAGTCGGCAACGGTGCCGTCGCAGTCGAAAAGGTAGGCTTTGAAGTCGCCGGGGGGGAGGATGAGGGACATGTCTCTATGTTAAACCAGCCGCATACCGAGGCAGCGCTGCCCCTAGAATGGGAATTGAAACTACCATGAAACGACTAGGCATCCTCCTCTCCGGCCGCGGTTCCAACTTCCTTGCTATCCATCAGGCGATCGCCGATGGCCGCCTTCCGAACGCCGAGATTGCCGTTGTGCTGTCGAACAAGGTGGATGCGCCGGGGTTGGCTCGGGCGAGGGTATTCGGCTTGCCGGCACATCACATTCCGGTTGCGGGTCGGACGCCTTTTGAGCGAGATCTGGAGTTTATTGCAAAGCTGCGGGAGTATGAGGTCGATTTCGTATGCCTTGCGGGCTACATGCGGATCATTTCCGTGACGTTTGTGGAGGCGTTCCCGAACCGGATTCTGAACGTTCACCCGTCGCTGCTGCCGAATTTCCCGGGGCTCGACGCGCAGGCACAGGCGCTAGAGTTCGGCGCGAAGGTGGCTGGCTGCACGGTTCATTTCGTCGATGAAGCTGTCGACCACGGCGTCATCATCCTGCAACGGGCGGTTTCGGTTTTGGACGATGACACGGCTGGTAGTCTGTCGGCGCGGATCCTCGAGCAGGAGCATCAGGCCTACCCTGAGGCTATCGCCCGAGTCCTGAGCGGGGATTATGAGATTCGTGGACGCCGCTTCGTAGTCCGCTAAGAACAAGACAAAGCGACCACAGATTTCACGGATCGCACGGAGAAAATCCGTGCGACCCGTGAAATCGGTGGTCGCGTTCTTAATACCGCCGCCGCATCGGGTCTGGGAACAGGTACATCAGCAATCCGAGTACAAACATTAGCAGCACATATTGGACAAGGGTTCTGGTGTGCGGCTTTTCCGCGCCGTCGTCCTTCCAGAGTCGCCAGCCCATGCCCAGGCCGACGAGGAGAAATGGCAACTCGCGCAGCCACACGAAGAAGATCACAGTGGTTGCGAGGACCAGCCAGCGCTGCATGCGGTCAAGCGCCACTGCAACTTTGCCGCCGTCGAGGATCGAGACCGGCGCAAGGTTGATCAGGTTCAGCCACGCTCCGACGTGGGCGAGCGCGCTCCACAGGCCTGGGGTCAGGATCGTCTCACCTTGCACGCGGGCGATTCCGCCGCAGACCGCCGCGAAGATGAGCCCGAACATCGGCCCGGCAAGGGAGATCGCCGCGCGATCTTCTACCGTGACGCCGCCCGCTTCCGAGTACCAGCGAACGTAGGCACCCATGCCGGGGATGAACATCGGCAAGTCGACCTTGAGCCCCTTGCCGCGCGCGACCACGAAATGGCCCATCTCGTGGATCAGGATGCCGACGGTAAAGCCAAGCGCGAACTTCCATCCAAAGATGGCCCAGTAGAGCGCGAAGAATCCTGCAAAGCTGATCAGAAACTTCGCCTTGGTCAGCAGGATCAGCAGCCATTTGGCCTTGGACAGAAAGACCAGGACGGGTGCCAGTGGGCCCAGCCTGCGCGTCCACTTTGCCTTGTCGGCCTGAACGCCGTGCAGCTTTGCGTCGACCAGTGCGATCCGTTGCTCCACGGCAGTGTATTGCTTGGTGTCTGGCGGCAACCACAGCAGGGCCTGCTTCCAGGTCTCGCGAGCCTGCGCCCATTGGTTGGCATTTTCTTCGTTCGTCGCCGCAAGCGCGATTCCGCGCAGATGTTCGGAGTAGACGATGGTCTGGCACTCGGGACACACGAGGCTGTCCGGCGGGAGCCAGTGGGTACAGTTCGGGCAGTTGTAAATCGACTCCGGCGCGTCGAATTGGGGAGTGATGCCGGTGAGTGCGTCAGCCAAGGTGTTGTTCCTGCCATATTGGACGCTGAAGAGCTTCAAAACTGTGCAAACCCAGGGAAGGGAGCCCCTGGCGTCTCATGGTCGCGATCCAACCACTATGCTGCCGGGAGCGAGATCGCCTCCTTGGCATCGCCCAATACTACCTTGAATGACATCCGCTTCTGACCGCGAAATACCGTGACGGTGCAGATATCGCCCGCGCGGTGCACATTCATCGCCGCGGCCAGGTCCTGCCCGGTTTGGATTTCCTTGCCGTCCATCTCCACGATCAGGTCGCCACCCAGCATCACGGGCGTGTTTCCCTGGTAGAGACGCTGCGTACCGCCATGGAGACCAGCTTTTTCGGCTGCTCCGCCGGGCAAAACGCGCTCAATCAGAATCCCGTAGTCAGCAGGAAGCCCAATCTGCTCCGCGATATCCGGCCCAATCTGTATCGTGCTGACGTCCAGCGACGGGCGTCGAACCCGGCCGTACTTCGCGAAGTCGTCGATCACAGCCTTGGCCGTGTTGATCGGAATGGCAAATCCGATGCCTGCGGATTGATCCGCGCCCGCGCTTGCGATCAGCGTGGTGACGCCGATCACCTCGCCGCGCGAGTTGAGCAGCGGCCCGCCGGAGTTGCCCGGGTTCACCGCCGCGTCGGTCTGGATGGCGTCCTCGATCGGCGCGCCACCCTGTACGCCGATGGAGCGAATTGCGGAGATGATGCCGCGCGTCATCGTGCCGCTCAAACCAAAGGGGTTCCCGATCGCATAGACTCGCTGCCCGACGACTAGGGTGTTTGATTCCGCGAGCGTCGCCGGCGTCAGGTTCGGAGCGTTAATCAGGAGGAGCGCCAGATCGTGGCTCTTGTCGATCGCGACAACGGTGGCCTTGTACTTGTGCTTGTCCGCTAGCGTAACCTCGACCCGCTGCGCGTTGTCGATCACATGTAGATTGGTAAGGATGTGGCCCTGTTTATCGAGAATAAAGCCCGACCCCTGGCCCTGCTGCGGAACCGGCCGGTTGAAGAAGTCGAAGGCTACAGCCGTCGAAGTGATGTTGACGACCGAAGGTAAAGCCTTGCGATAGACGGCGATATTCTGCTGCTCTTCATCATCGAACGCAGGCGCGGCGGAGGCCTCGCTGAGGTCGAACGCGCTAGAAACCCTGGTGTTGCCGCTGAGGCTGGCCTGCTGGATGACCGGCGGAACGTTGCGCAGGACAGGGAACAGCTTGCCCGCGGAAATCCCGCGAGTGGTTACATAGTAGAAACCCGTCAGCAACAACAACACCAGCAGAACCGGACGTAACTTCATCGGCAAAGCACCTTAGCCCCTATCAAATCGAGCCGCTTCCAATTGTAGCGACGGAATGCGCCTCTGTCCCGTTGGATGCGGCTCAGCCCCGTGCAGGGGTCAGTCCTCCAATTTCACGAGGCCTCTCTCCAATACGTTGTTCATCGCACGAAGTTCCGTGACGGAGATTCCATCCCACACCTCGGCTTCGAGTTCCGCCATTAATTCGTCGGCAAAGGCCAGCAAGCGCTCTCCCGCTGACGTCAGCCGAGCTGTCACCACGCGATCGTTCTCCGCGCTTTTGCCGCGCACGATCCAGCCATGCTCCACCGCTCGCGCCATCATCGCCTGCGCGCTCTGCGGGGTCACAAAACAGGCCCGTGCCATCTGCGCGCCGGAGCTTCCGGGCCGTTCCTTCACCTCGCGCAAAAACCGCATCTGCGCGGTGGTTGCATTTCGGACACGCAGTCCGTCGTCCAGCTTCGCCTTGAAGCCGAGCAGGACGCGCCGCATCAACGTCGAAGCGCGCCGAACTTCGGCTACCCGTGTGCCCACGGATTTTTTTGTCGTGCCTTTCCCTGAATCCATATCAGCTAGCTGATATCTTATCAGTATGCTGATATCCCGGTCTCAGCCACTTATACGATGCCTGATTCCGAACATCACGAAGAAGAATGGCGGCCAAGTCACAATCCATGGGCGGTCGCCCTGACCGTAACCCTGGCGACCTTCATGGAGGTCCTCGATACCAGCATCGCCAATGTTGCGCTGCCGCACATCGCCGGGTCCCTCGGAGCGTCGCAGGAAGAGGCGACGTGGGTGCTGACCAGCTACCTGGTTAGTTCGGCCATCGTGCTGCCCATCTCCGGCTGGATTTCGAACCGCATCGGCCGCAAGCGCTTCTACATGATCTGCGTGGCGCTGTTCACCATCTGCTCCTTGCTCTGCGGGCTTGCTCCCACACTGCCTCTGCTGATCTTCGCGCGCATCCTGCAAGGGCTTGGCGGTGGTGGCCTCGCACCGTCGGAGCAAGCGATTCTCGCTGACACCTTCCCGGTTGCGAAACGCGGGCAGGCCTTCGCGCTTTACGGCATGGCAGTCGTGGTCGCACCGGCAATCGGCCCAACGCTTGGCGGCTGGATTACGGACAATTACAACTGGCACTGGATCTTCTTCATCAACCTGCCCATCGGCCTGATCTCGCTCTACCTGTCGAACCGCATGGTCGAAGACCCACCGGCTCTAAAGGCTCGCACCAAGATCAAGCTGCCCATCGACTTTACCGGCCTCGCGCTGGTCGCATCCGGCGTCGGCTGCCTCGAGTTCTTCTTGGACAAAGGCCAGGAGAAAGACTGGTTTGGCGATTCCATGATCACCACCGTCGCCTGCACGGCCCTTGTGCTGCTGGTCACCTTCGTCTGGTGGGAGTGGCGGCACCCCGACCCCATCGTTGATCTCAAGTTGCTGAAGAACCGCAACTTCGGCACGGCTGTGTTTCTACAGCTGATCCTCGGCATGGTGCTGTTCGGTTCGACCGTACTTATTCCGCAATACCTCCAAACGTTGCTGGGGTACACGGCCGAGCGGGCTGGCATGGTGCTGTCGCCAGCGGGGTTCGTAATGATGTTCATGATGGGCGTCGCCGGCAAATCCCTCTCGTGGAAGATCGATCCGCGGCTTACCGTCGCGCTCGGATACCTGGCGACGGCCTTCGGCATTTACAACCTCACCCGCCTCTCGCTGGATACCAGCTACGCCACGGTGACGGGTTGGCGCATGCTCCAGGTGATCGGACTGCCGTTCATCTTTATCCCGATCTCGACGCTGAACTACGTTGGCGTCCCCCGCTCGAAGTCGAACCAGATCTCGAGCCTTTCGAACTTCGCGCGAAATCTCGGCGGCTCGGTCGGCACGGCATTGTTGACGACCTTCCTGGCGCGGACAGCCCAGACCCATCAGCAGAATCTAGCCAGCCACACCAACCCCGGCTCGGTGCAGTACGTCCAGTACCTCGCGCGCGTCGCAACCGTCTTCCGCGAACACGGCATGTCTGCGGCACAGGCTGCGTCAAGCGCCGTCGGCTACGCCTACCAACAGATGCTGCGGCAGGCCGCGATGCTCGCGTACCAGAACGCCTTCGCGGTCCTCGCAGGCGTGATACTCGTGCTGACGCCGCTGCCGTTCCTGATGCGGCTGCCGAAGAAGGCAGAAGCTCCGCCGCCTGAAGAAGCCATGGGGCACTGAACTTCATCGCTCTGTAACGATGTATCGTCAATCTAGTTCGATGCTCCGCAGAATCCTAGCCATGACGCTGTTAGCCGCCACATCCGCCTCCGCCCAGACAATTTTGGTCCACGCCCATCGCGGCGGTCGAGCCTACCGCCCGGAGAACACGCTGCCGGCCTTCCAGTACGGCATCAGCGTCGGCGCAGACGTCATGGAGCTCGACCTCTCCGTCACCAAGGACGACGTGCTCGTAGTCTCGCACTCGCCCTACCTCACACAGGCGGAATCCTCTGATCCGCGCGTGGTGGCGGCCCTGGCTGGCGAGCGCCACTGCGATGGCCCGCCGCTGCCGCCCGGAACCGCCATCCGCTCCCTCACACTGGCGCAGCTAAAGCACTACGACTGCGGAAATCATCCGCTTGCCGCGTTCCCGCACCAGATCGCTGTCCCCCACACGACCATCCCGACCTTCGACGAAGTCCTCGAGCTCGCCAAGGGCAACAAGGTGGAGTTCAACGTGGAGACCAAGAGCTTCCCCAACCACCCCGAGCTGACGCCCACGCCGGAGCAGTTTGTCGCCATGATCGACGCCGCGGTGAAGAAGCACGGACTTCAATCCCGCGTGATTTTGCAAAGCTTCGACTTCCGAACACTCAAGGCCATGCGCGCTCTGGACCCCAGGATTCGGCTCTCCGCACTCTTTGGCCGCGACCAGTACGACGCCATGATGGGCATCCCCGACCATGACAAGAGCTTCGCCCACATCGCCAAACTCACCGGAGCGGAGATTCTGAGCCCCGACCAAAGCCTGGTCACTCCAGCGGAGGTTAAGGTTGCGCATGACCTCGGCATCAAGGTCGCGCCGTATACGGTCAACACCCCGGAAGCCTGGCAGAAGATGGCCGACGCCAAGGTAAACGCCATCATCACCGATGACCCCGCAGGTCTGCTGGCGTGGCTCCGCGCCCAGACTCCGCCGCTCCACCCCTAACGCCGATCCTGCCACCACGTTCGGGTGTCCCATTCATCGCAGTTTCATCGCGATGAGTGGGATTACGGAATCCTACTTCCCCCGACGAAACGCATTCGCCTTCTCAAACTCCGTCCTCAACTCCGGAGTTTTCAGGTTCTCGCGCAGATGCGCCAGTCTCTGTTCCAGCGCAAACAGCGTCGCGGCCAGCGGCTGTGTGTTAGTGTGCGCGACATCGCGCCACATGCTGTACGGGCTGGCACCCAGCCGAGTCATCTCGCGCAAAGCCCGTCCACCAATCGCCTGAAACTCCGCTGCCAACTCTGGCTGCTCCGCAAATTCATCCTCGAACATTGCCGACATTGCCGTAGAAACCATCTGCGGCAAGTGGCTGACCCAGGCGCAGATCTGGTCATGACGAGCGGCATCCAAATCCATCGTCCGAGCCCCGAACTTTGTCACCCAACTGCGCCACTCAGCCTCAAGCGCAGTCTCGTCGGCAACGGGCGTGAAAAGCCACATCGCGCCGTCGAAGAGTGTCGCCTCGGCGAGCTCCGCGCCGCCGGATTCCTTGCCAGCCATCGGGTGGCCGGGGAGAAACCTTGCCTGCCCGGCGCTGCCAAACTGAGCCCTAGCTGCACAGCTGATCGCCAGCTTGGTGCTCCCCACGTCGGTCAGCAACTGGCCCGGTCCCAGCCGCGAAGCCAGCCGCTCCATCCAGTCCAGAATCCCCATCACCGGCACAGCCAGCACGACCACATCGGACGCCACCACATCCTCAAAGCCGCCCACTCGCGAGATCGCCCCCGCAGCCAAAGCCGCCGCTGTCTCCGCCTCGCTCGAATCAACGCCGACAATCTCGCCGCTGAAACCGGCACAACGCAGCGCAAGGCCGACGGACCCGCCGACTAGCCCTGTCCCGACAATGGCAATCTTCTCCATCATGCAGACTCCTCCGAAGAGTGAAGCGCAGTCTTGATTATTGCAGCCAGTCCCGTGCAATCGCCCATCATGTGGCTTGCAATGGAAGCCTCCACCATCTGCCGCTGAGTGAATCCGTACCACGAAAGCGGGTGACCGGCTTGCACTGCAAGTTGCCGGATGAACTCCCGTTGCGTACGACCATTGCCTTCGCGAAACGGGTGGATCGCATTGATCTCGCCCAGATAGAACGCTGCCCGGTTTGCAAATCAAGCGGCGTTAAGCCGACCACATATCGCTCCGACCTCAATTTCGACAGCACATCGTTGAGTGTCCAGAGGATATTGAACGGAGGAGCAAATGGCGAATTGCCTTTGTGGATATTTACAACCCGGAATTCTCCGGCCCAAGGGAAAAGATCCTGAAACAGAAACTGGTGAACCGTCTTCAAATGCGAAGCGTCAAAGACACCTGTTGCTGCTCGGTCTTCCAATTGTGCCGCTCGCCGTATGCTGTACGAGCGCTCGACGTCATGCAGTTGGTCGTAACTGACAATGCCGAAGCAGTTCTTGGGACAATCGCTCCCAGCCTGAGTGTGAGGATCGTTTGCAAAGCCGGAATTCACTGGAGGTTAGGCGACCGCGACGAGCGTGGAGGCAGCATGAACCAGGGAACGAGCATGGTTCTCCATCGCAGAGGAGAACTCATCCATGTCGAACTCGCCCGACACATAACTGTCCATGATTGCCACGGTCGCCTTGTCCGCAAACATGCCTTCCATCTCATGCGTGCCCAAAACGCTCTGCATCATGTTGCGACGCCGACTCCGTTCCTCTTCGCTGATCCGAGGCATAGATTGTCTCCACCTTTTATTTTACTCCCTCACGCCACCGTCCGACCCACCACCGGAGCAAGCATCCGCAGCTTCGCCACCAGCTTCTCCAACTGCTCCGGGTACAGGCTCTGGGCGCCGTCGCTCATCGCCTTATCAGGATTCGGGTGCATCTCCATCAGCAGGCCATCGGCTCCCGCGGCAACGCTGGCCAGCGCCATCGGCGACACCAGGTCACGAATGCCGACGCCGTGCGAGGGGTCGCCGAAGACGGGCAGGTGCGTCAGCTTTTTCAGCACGGGGATGGCCGAGATGTCCATCGTGTTGCGGGTGTAGGTTTCGAAGGTGCGGATGCCGCGCTCGCACAGCATCAGGTCGTAGTTGCCGCCGCTCAGGATGTACTCGGCCGAGAGCAAGACCTCTTCGATCGTCGCCGCAATGCCGCGCTTCATCAGCACCGGTTTACGCACGTGGCCCAGCTCACGCAGCAGGTTGAAGTTCTGCATGTTGCGCGCGCCCACCTGGAAGCAGTCGATGTATGGCAGCATCAGCTCGATCTGCGAGATCTCCATCACCTCAGTGATGACCAGCAGACCGGTCTCGTTCGAGACTTCACGCAGAAGCTTGAGACCCTCAAGGCCCATCCCCTGGAAGCTGTACGGCGAGCTGCGTGGCTTGAACGCTCCGCCGCGCAGGAACTGGCAGCCGGCGGCCTTCACAATCTTTGCGCTGATCAAAATCTGCTCGCGGCTCTCGACCGAGCACGGCCCCGCCATCAGTGTCACTTCCGTGCCGCCAACCACTACGCCATTCGGAAACGTGATCGTCGTGCCTTCAGGCCGGAATCCGCGCCCCGCCAGCTTGTACGGCGAGCTGATGCGATAGGCATTATGAACGCCCGCCAGTACGGTAAATTCTGCCACCTCAAAGTGTGCGGGCGAGCCGACCCCAGCAAGAATCGTCTGGTTCGCGCCGGTGGTGCGGTGTACGTTGAACCCGAGCTCGACCATCCGCTCGATCACTGCCTGAATGTGTGCCTCTGCTGCGTTATCTTGCATTGCAACTATCATCGCGTCTCCAAAAATGTCGTCATTCTGGCGAGGCCAGAATCTCAGTATTTGTACTTGTTCAATCCCTGTTACGAATCTCGACGCTGCAGCATCCGCATCACGTCGATGATGCGGATGTATACATCCACCAACTGCTCATCGGAGAGCGGGCCCGGGTTGATGCTCTTCACGTGTTCGAAGACTTCTGTCTCACGCGCTGGTTCGTACACCGGCAACGTGCTTTTCTGCTTCAACTCGCCGATGGCCTTGGCCGCCTCGGCACGTTTGCTGATAAGCTGAACGATCTCCTCGTCCATCTCATCGATCTTCTTCCGCCAGTCCGCTATCTCCATCGCACCACTCCTCGTTCTAACTCTTCACTCTGAACCCAACACTCTCAACTCGAAGATCACGCTGTTGCTTCTAACCCGCTCGCAACCCTTTGATAAACTCTCCAACTGCCTTTGCCGCCGCTTCCGGGGCCGTCTTCTCGATCAACGCGACCAGCGCACTTCCAATGATCGCAGCATCCGCGAACTCGCCTACTGCCTTGACATGCTCGGCGTTCGAAATACCAAATCCAACCGCGATCGGCAGGGAAGTGAACTCCCGCAGCCGAGCCACAAGTTGCGGCGCATCGCTCGCCACCTTATCCTGCGTGCCCGTAATGCCGACGCGCGAAATCGCGTAGACAAATCCCTTGGAAGCCGCGCCAATCGCCTTCAAACGCGCATCAGGGCTGGTCGGCGCCGCAAGGAAGATCGGCGCAAGATCGTTTGTTTTCATCTCCGCCAGATACTCCCCAGCCTCTTCCACAATCATGTCGGTGAGCAGTACGCCGTCCGCACCAGCCTCTTTCGCCGCCGCGCAAAACTGCCTCATACCCATGCGTACGACGGGGTTCAGATAGCTGAACAGCACCAGTCCGCATGCTGGTCTGGCAGCCCGCAGTTCCTTAGCAAGCGCCAGTACATCGCTCAGGCGAGTTCCGCGTGCTACGGCCCGCTCGCTTGCCCGTTGAATCACCGGGCCGTCGGCCAACGGATCGCTAAATGGCACGCCCAACTCAATCACATCGGCACCGTTATCGATAGCGACCAATGCGATGTCGCGCGTGGTTGCGAGGTCAGGGTCGCCCGCCGTGAGGTACGCCACAATCCCCGGCTTGTGTTTGAACTCAATCGGCACTAGAGACTCCCCTTCGGCGTTGCCGGGCCGGCGCCCTTGAGGTCAAGTTCCCGCGCCAGAATTCCCATATCCTTATCGCCGCGGCCAGAGAGGTTAATCATGATGATCCTGTCCTTACCCAGCAGCGGAGCAATGCGCATCGCCTCAGCGACAGCATGAGCGCTTTCGAGCGCAGGCAAGATTCCTTCTGTCCTCGAGAGTGCGACGGTAGCCTTCAACGCATCTGTATCCGAACAGGATACATATTCTGCGCGGCCCGTATCATGCAGGTTGGCATGCTCCGGTCCGACGCTTGCGTAGTCCAGTCCGGCGCTTACGGAATGCGTCGAACTCACCTGCCCGGCGTCGTTTTGTAACACATACGAGTACGTACCCTGTAGCACACCCGGCAACCCGCCGCCTACCTTCTGGAATCGGGCGGCATGCTCGCCCAGAGCCGTTCCGCGCCCACCGGCTTCAACGCCGATCAGTCGTACCGAGGCATCCGGCAGGAATTCATAGAACGCGCCAATCGCGTTCGAGCCGCCGCCTACGCAGGCGACAACCGCATCCGGCAATTTGCCGACTTCTTCTAAAAACTGACGCCTCGCCTCGATCGAAATGACGCGATGGAAGTTGCGGACCATCGTGGGATAAGGGTGCGCGCCGAGCGCCGAGCCGAGAATGTAGTAGGTGGTGCGGACGTTGGTGACCCAGTCGCGCATGGCCTCGTTGATTGCGTCCTTCAGCGTCGCGGAACCGGAATTTACGCCGCGCACTTCGGCTCCCAGCAGACGCATCCGGTAGACGTTCAGCTCCTGCCGGCGCATATCCTCTTCGCCCATGTAGATGACGCAGTCGAGCCCGAGCAGCGCGCACACTGTGGCCGTGGCGACGCCGTGCTGGCCCGCGCCGGTCTCGGCGATGATGCGCTGCTTGCCCATGCGCTTTGCCAGCAGACCCTGGCCGAGCGCGTTGTTGATCTTGTGCGCGCCGGTGTGCAGCAGGTCTTCGCGCTTCAGGTAAATCTGCGCCCCGCCAAGCTGTTCGGTCATGCGCTTGGCGAAGTACAGCGGCGTCGGACGTCCGCAATAGTGGTGCAGCAGGCCGTCAAGCTCGGCATGGAAGGCCGGGTCAGTCTGCGCGACGTCGTATGCCTGTTCCAGCTCTTCGAGCGCGGCCATCAGCGTCTCCGGCACATATCGTCCGCCATACGCGCCGAACCGCCCCTTCACTTCCGCCGCTACTTCTACCGGACTCACCATCGTTGCCATATCAAGTTCCTCGCAATATAAAAGCCGCTTCCCGGTCGGGGTAGCGGCTCATCTGGTCTGTTTCGATCTCTCGTCTGAATCGGTTGCTTTCAGAGGACAATCTACTTCGCCAAAGCCGCCATGTGGCCCGTAAAGGGCCAGTAGCGGAACGTAAACGACGGGCTGAAGCGGATGATCATTCTTGGAATACTGTACATGGATGGCCGAAAACAAAGCAAGGCGTAACGCGGATTAATGGGATAAGGCGGATAAGTGGGATAAAGCAACGACCAATGATCCGCAATGCATCTGTTTTATCCGTCCTGTCCGTCTTATCCGCGTTACGCCTTGTTTTTAGCTCTCCACCGGCTTATCCACCTGGCTCTGATAGATCTCCTCCACCCGCTCGACGGTGTCGATTTCCGCGAGCGGCTTGTCGGTGCGGATGCGCACGATCCTCGGAAACCGTAGCGCAAATCCGCTCGCGTGCCTGTCGCTGCGCATCACGTTGTTGAATGCGACTTCCAGGATCACCAAGGGCTCCACAGTCCGGAAGTGACCCTGATCCTGCAGCGTGTGCGCCTTCAGGAACTCCGTCAGCTCCGAAATTTCGGCATCGGTGACGCCGCTGTAGGCTTTGCCAACATTCTCCAACTCACCCGCCGCATTCCGCACGGCGAACGTGTAGTCGCTCAGCAGCCCGGCGCGTTTGCCGTGACCGTATTCGGCCCCGGTGATGACCACGTCGAGTGTGGCGAGTTCGCGCTTCAGTTTGACCCAGGCCAGTCCGCGCCGCCCCGGCTGGTAAGCCGAGCCCGCCGCCTTGAGCATCACGCCTTCGTTGGCGCGTGCGCGGGCATCGGCATACGCGCGCTCGATTTCCTCGGCTGACTGGACAAGACGGGAGGGGGAGATCATAAGGCGGGGCAGCCGCTCACCCACGTATTCCTCCGTGTCGAACATGCTCCCCTGAGCCTTGGGTTGGCGAGGTTCCAGCAACGGTGCGCGAGTGCGATCGACCAGGGTTTCGACCACGGCTTCGAGGCGGTTCCGCCGCTCCCGCAAGGGCAGCGGGAGGATGAGTTCGCCGCCGGCAAACATCAGGTCGAAGGCCATGAAGATGACTGGAATCTTCTGCCGCCACTCATCGCCAACGCGCTTGCGCCCGATGCGCTGGCCGAGCACTGCAAACGGGAGGGCCAGGCCAGCGGCAAAGTCCCAACCCAGAATCTCGCCGTCGAAGATGAGCTCTTCCTCGACCGCTGAGAAGGCTTCGACCAGCTCCGGGTAGCTCTCCGTAATGTCCTCGCGATTGCGGGAGTAGATGGCGACTCGCCCGTGCTGGTCGCGGGCTCCACAATGGATCTGAGCACGCATCCCGTCGTACTTGTCTTCCAGGAAAGCCTGAACCCCTGTGTCCCCCTGTGAAACTTCGGTGTCCTCCGTGCTGATTTCTTTCGTGAACCGCGCAATCGCCTCCTCCGGTGTATCGACAGGGCTGGCAAGCATGAAGCCAAGCGGATGGAAGAGCCGCATGCGGGCGTCGCCGAGGGTTCCGGCGAAGGCTCTCTCCGCCGCTGCGCCGAGGTCAGCTTCGAGCATCACCGCATGGCGAACAGCGGCTACCGCGACCCCCGCCGCCACGGCAATCGCCTCCTCAACCAGCGACTGTTTCACGCCGATGCGCATGTCGCCCAGCATGAGCTTGAGCAGGTATTTGGCTTCGAGCGGAGTCGCGCGGCGCAGCAGGCCCTCCACCAGTGCTGCCCGAATGGCCGTCGTCTTCGCCGTGGCCATCCCGGCGAAGGCTTCGGCAACGTCGGACAGCGCCAGCGTTCCATCCCCGGCGACAGCGTGTGCGGTGTAGAGATCGAACCCCGCTGCACCAATATCCCCATGCCGCCGATAGGCCGCCGTCAACTCCGCGTCGCTCGCCCCGCTTACCGCCAGCAGAGCCTTGGTCAGCAAAGCTCCACCCGCACTCAGCTTCCGGGCATCCGCCTCCGCAAATGGTAGCCCGGCCAGGTACAAACAAAACAGCCCCACATCGCCCGGGTGCCCCATCTCAATCGGCTTTTCGATTGAGATGGGGTCAACGTCAGCACGAACAGCCGAAATCGCTTCCGCGATCTCTGCACGCTTCTTCAACCGGCTGGCTGTCCGCGCCATCCGCTCTGCCAGTTCCGCCACTGAAGTGAAATGGGTCGTCATGTCTTTACTCCTGCCGGGCAAAGCTTCACAAAACATCGATGCCAGTTGGCAGAGGGCGAATGGCCCGAAAGCCGAGTTGCGAAGGCTCCAACGTGTCGAAGCCGTACTCGCCCAATAGAGATTGGATGCTGTCCGAGATAGGGGTGCCAAAGACTTCCAGAATTGTGAAAGGCGGGTCTGCGGAGTAGACCCCATGGTGAAGATCAATCGTGTCGAAATTTCCAATCAACCAGTCTGCTGGTGTGCGCTCCTGGCGGACGGTGAAGATCGTCAACCCATCAAGGTGGCTCTGGGTGGGATTTGAATCCCAGGCTGTTTGCGCAAGCTGTCGGTTGTGCGGAGTATCGGCGATCCAGATCGGCGCTCGTTCTAGCAAACCTGACAGATCGCCGTTGAACAGAGGGTCCACAATAATGATTACGCAGTAGGGTGCGGGCGTCATAGGTGAACCATATCCGACAAGACTGGGTTAGCGCACCCTGCCAGCACGGAGTAACATCTAAACAGCGTATGTCCAACTTCGCAAACCCGGTGCTTTCTCCCCGCGTGGCTCGGTCCACCCCCGACCGCCACGACTTTGCCTAGCTGCGCTTTCGCTTTCGCGCCTTTTCTACTCCCTACACCCTGTCCCCTACACCCTGCCCTGAGGAGCCCCCAGTGTTCGACCGCCTTTCCCAAATGGAAGCCCGTTACGACTCGCTCTCGCGCGATATGTCCGACCCGTCGCTCGTCAACGACCAGAAGAAGTTCCAGGCCATCGCCAAGGAACATCGCGATATGGAGCCAATCGTCGAGAAGTATCGCCAATACCGCAAGGTGGCAGACGGCATCGCCGATGCCAAAGCCATGCTTGCCGACCCGGACCTGAAAGAGATGGCTGAGGAAGAGCTTGCCACGCTGCAGCCGCAAGTCGAGCCCATCGAAGAAGAGCTGAAGGTGCTGTTGCTGCCGAAAGATCCCAACGACGACAAGAACATCATCATCGAGCTCCGCGCTGGCACCGGCGGCGACGAGGCCGCGCTGTTTGTGGCCGAGATGTTCCGCCTCTACCTCCGCTTCGCCGAGCAGCATAAGTGGAAGGTCCAGGTCATGTCCGAGTCCGAATCCGGCATCGGCAACGGCCTCAAGGACGTCACCGCGATCTTCGAGGGCGACAAGGTCTACCAGCAGATGAAGTACGAGTCCGGCGTGCACCGCGTGCAGCGCGTTCCGGCCACCGAGACCCAGGGCCGCGTCCACACCAGCGCCATCACCGTCGCTGTCCTGCCCGAGGCCGAGGAAGTCGACGTTAAGATCGAAGCCAAGGATCTCCGCATCGATACCTTCTGCTCCTCCGGGCCCGGCGGCCAGTCGGTCAACACGACCTACTCGGCCATCCGCATTACGCACCTGCCTACCAACACGGTTGTCAGCTGCCAGGATGAAAAGTCGCAGATCAAGAATCGCGAGAAGGCGATGCGCGTACTTCGCTCGCGGCTCTACGAGGTTGAAGCTGAGCGTATCCACCAGATTCAGGCCAAAGATCGCAAATCGCAGGTTGGGACGGGGGATCGGTCAGAGAAGATTCGGACCTACAACTTCCCGCAGAACCGCCTGACCGATCACCGCATCGGCCTGACCAACCATAACCTGAACATGGTGATGGAAGGCCAGCTGCAGCCGACGGTGGACGCGTTGATCGCGCATGACATCGCGGAAAAGATGAAGGGCGAACCAGTCAACGCGTAATTGTGGTCGGCGAAGACCCGTATTTTGGGTATCCCCAAAAGTCACCTTAATTCAAGTACTTGTCAGAATTTCGATAATCCTGCTAGGCTCCTGAGTACCGCCAACTGTGTTCGCTCCCCGACCACCGGCACGGCCCTTGCCTCACGACGGACGTTCAGGAGTTTGTATGCGACCACTTGCCTTCGTTTTAGCCTCAGCCGCCTGCTTCTCGGCCGCTGCACCTGCGTTGGCCCAGCAGGTGCCGAACTTCCGCCCCGGCGACCTGGTCGACTTCTATAGTTTCGGCAAGTGGATTCCCTGCACCATCGCCTCGCCGCTCTCGGCCGGCAGCTACAACGTCCATTGCGGCTCGATCGACCTTCGCGCCAAACCCGATCCGCGCGAACTGCGCATTCACGTGATCCCACCTCCTGGAGTCCAGGCGGCGTTCGGGTTTCAGACCGCTCCCCCACCGCCTGCGGCATCGATCAACGAAACCGCCGGAGCCCGCTTTGGCACCCGCGATCCGCGCCTTTGCAACCGCCGCCCCGCTCGGCTGGAGGCTGAAGAGGCAAAAGAGATTTTCACCTGCGACGCCGAGCACGAGTTCGACGGCAGCCTGTTCCTCGTGTCGGACGTTTCGCTCGAGCTTTCGTCGCCCCGGCCTTTTGATGCGGCCAAGGACGCGCGCAAACCTGGCATCGACCGCACACAGCCCGTGGTCGATCTCCGTGCCACCTACAATGATTTCCAGTGCAGCCCGCTGTCGGCCTCACACCTGGACAACCCCAACAACCGCAACTGCAATCAGTTTCGCGGCACCAACGCGGCTGGTAGCTGCTTCAAGAATAGCGGCGGAGACTGGCACTGCCTGCCGTCCGACTTCTCAGTGGCAACCATGACTTCGATAGGCAAGAACGTCAGCCCACCGACTCTGGTGGAGTAGGACGGGTTGCATTGCCTTTCTTTGCTTGTCATCCCGGAGGGATCCCCGAGGACGGAGTCTGGAAGGTGTCGGAGCGATTGGCGAGCAGCTCCGAGTACCCCGCGTAAAACCGGAACTTACCCTGGTGCCCGATCTCGGCATAAACGCTGCGGGATTCGAGGCCGAGGTTTCGCCTCCTCATCTGCCTGCGCAGCGTTCCGTTGCTGTCGTACGCACTGCCGCCGCGAATTTCGAAGTTACCCACAGCAACTCGAACGATCGGCTCTGTACGCCGTCTCACCGTGAAGGGGGGGCTGCCTGCACTGATCAGACAGCAGGCTGCGGTTCCAGTCTGTGTCGTCGGACACAGGTCGTGGATGGTATTGTCGCGGATGATTGGAAAGTGGGGAGGTTGGACGGCGCAGATTTAACGGGAGGACATGGCACGGCGCCCCAGGGCGAGGGCGTCGGACCAGAAGGCGGTGGAGTGATGGATCGTGTCGACGACGGAGCGGATGGACTCGGCGATCTGGTCGAGGTGAGCTTCGCTGACCGTTAGCGGTGGAGCTACTTTCAGGACCGTGAAGTTATTGCCGCAGATTTGGGTGAGGATGTTCTTGTCGTTGAACAGGCGCATGACGAGAATCTGGCCGAAGAGGCCGGGGTGGATCGCCTTGAAAGCTTCGTACGAAAGGCGCATGGCGAGGGAACGTGGTGGCTGGAACTCGATTCCGGTCAGCATGCCGGCGCCCCGGACTTCCTTCACCATTTCGTATCCGGCGAGGGCCGAGCGGAGGCGGTCGCGGAGCCGGTTGCCGAGACGCTCTCCGCGAGCGGTGAGGTCTTCGCTATCCAGTACTTCAATCGTCGCCAGACCGGCGCGCATCGCGAGCGAGTTTTCGCTGAAGGTGCTGGTGTGGATGAACGCTCGCTTGAGCGAGTGGAAGACCGAGCGGTAGATTTCGTCGGTCATCAGGACTGCGGCGCAGGGGACCAGCCCCCCGGAGAGGGCTTTGGCCATCACGATCATGTCCGGCTCAACGCCGTAGCGCTGCCCCGCGAGGAAGGTTCCGGTACGGCCCATGCCAGTCTGGACCTCGTCCAATACGAACAGCGTCCCGTACTGGCGACACAGTCGCTGGACTTCGGCGAGGTAGTTTTCAGGCGGCAGGACGATGCCCGCCTCGGCCTGAATCGGTTCAAGAATGACGGCGGCGGTCTTGCGTTTGGCCAGGATCCTTTCCAGTTTGGGCAGGTCGCCGAAGGGAACTTCGTGGGTGTCGGCAAGCATGGGGCCGAAGGATTCGCGCCAGAAGTCGGACCCCATCAGCGACAGCGCGCCGCAGGTGAGGCCGTGGAAGGCTCCAGCGGCGTACACGAGCCCACTACGTTTCGTGTGGGCGCGAGCGTATTTAATGACGGTCTCGACACCCTCGCTTCCGGAGCTGCAGAAGAACACCTTTTCGACGCGGCCGCCAGCGTGGGCGCACAGCACGCGGGCCAGGGCTCCGGCCTCTTCGACGACGTTCGACTGGAGCATCGCAGGGGACTGGCGCTGCAGTTCGGCGACCAGCTCTGCCACAACGTGCGGGTGATTATGGCCGACGTTATGGACGCAGTAGCCGGAGAGGCAGTCGAGAATGGTGCGGCCATCGCGCGTGTAGAGCTCGGTCCCCTGGCAGTGCGTGTACTTCAGGTTCATGCCGAGCGTGTCGAGCAGCCGGACCCAGACGGGGTTAACGTGGGCTGCGTAGGACTTCTGGTCTTCGGTCTGCAGGGGAGTCGTGGGACTGGGGAACGTTGCGGTGGCCATGTTGATCCTTGTCAGATGCAGTCATCAGTCATTAGTTGCCGTTGTCGCTTCTTGCTTACTGACGCGCGAAAGGCCACGATGTCCCGTGGCCTCTGTGGGGGTGGTTTGTTGGCCTAGATTTCCAGGCCGGATATGCGTGCCTCGTGGCTCTTCACGATGGCCGTTAGGCCATTAATCCCATCTACCATTGCTTGGACCAGCACCACAGTCTTATCCACCAGTGCCCGCGTTGCGGCGATGTTCAAGCTCTCCAGTTCGAGAGTCTGCGCCAATGCCTCGTGGCGTTCGGTCAACTTGTCAAGCCGTTCCTCTATAGTCATTTGACATCCCCTGATTCCTAGCGGTAGCAGATTATGGGAGAGTATATCCGTCCGATTCGATGCCGCGCCACATATTGCACCAGACCGGCATGACGCCGCCACCACTTGCGAACATCGGGACCACCGTGCAACGTAGAACTCGATAGTCTATGAACTAAGACGGCATTTGGGTGGAAAGGATTCGTTCCCGAGCAAAGCGGGAATGTTTCAACGGTTGTAAAGGACAATCGCGGTCACCGTCGCAATCAGGCCGAGGATCACGGCGATGGTATTTCCATCCACACTGCGGTCGCCAATGCGGATGGGCGGGACGCCATTGGGGTCGGACATCGACCCGTTGTAGAGGGGGCGCGCCACGTTTGCAAGCAGGAAAGCAATCAGGGGGAGCAGCGTGAAGCCAGCGACCAGATAGAACCGTTCGTCCCGCATCCAGAGCAAAGTGATAAGCGCACCTGCAACGAGGATGGCGGTGAGGTTCTGCCAGACCAGATGGAAGCGGGCGTGGCCGGGCCAAAACGGGTTGGTGGCGTGGGTGCGGTTCAGTTCGATGACCGCCATCAGGACCGGTTGGAGGATAACCACGGCGGAGAGGACGATTTTTGCGGGTAGATGCACGGGTCGTGGCGTTAGTCTACAACCCGTGCTTCCGATCAGATGGTTTTAGCCAGTTTGGCCGGTGGAGCCAGGGGTGCAGGCGCTGGTGCTGGAGCTACAGCCGGACGAGTCGGTCTGGCTGGCGGTGCGGCGGCTGGCGGAGCAGGTGGGGCCGGGGGAGCCAGCGGCGCAATCGCTTTCTGGTGGATGCCGACATCGAGGTGCGTGGTGTGAATCGAGATGTGGGGTCCGCCCTTGCCGATGGTTCCCGAGACGCTGGAGTTCTTGCCGTTATCGACGGATTTCAGGTTCAGATCGCTTTCGATCTCGCCACCCTTGGTTTCGGCGTCAACGGTGAAGTCCGAGTGTTCGGGGACGTTGACATTCACCGCGCCATCCTTGCTCTGGACAGTGATGTTGCCCAGTGGCTGGGCTCCGCTGATATCGACGCTGCCGTTTGAGTTGGAGACGTCAACGTCTCCTGCTACGCGGTCGAAGGTGACATTGCGGCTGCGCGTCTTCAGGGTGGTGGGGCCGCTAATGCGGTCGGCAGTCAGGTCCGATTTGGGGCTGATGTTCAGTTCGCCGTCCAGCCGTCCGAGGTTCAACTGGGTTCTGCTGGTGTGGAAGCTGATGGGCCCGCGCAGCCGCTCCATGTGGGTGTCGCCGTAAAACTCGCCCTCGAAGGAGACCTGGCCGGTGACATCCGTGATGGTCATGTCGTCGGCGTGGCCGCGGACCGAGACGTCTCCGGTGATGGTGTGAGCGTTGAAGGTGGAGTCGCGGTTGTTGATGTGGGCGGAGACCGCTCCGGTAATCGAGTTGAGCTCGACGCTGCCGTGGTTGGCGGTGATCGTGACGGGGGCGTGCAGTCCCGAGACGGCGACGTCCCCGTGATCGTTAGTGATGGTCGTCTCGCCAAAGTCGGGGACCGTGACGTCGAGGTTCGCGGTTCCGCCGCGGAGCCACGGAACGGACACGTTGACGACGCTGCCGGATTGCGTGATCTGCGGCGTCAACTGGCTGGCCTTGGAGCCGGCATCGCTGGACGAGCTGTAAACCTGCTTGTTGACGACGATGTGGACCTTGTTGTCATCCGACTTGCCAACGATGGTGACGTCGCCGTGGGAGTTGGAGATGACCAGCGAAGAGCCAGCGGGGAACGGGGTGTCAACGGTCTCGGATGACTCGTGCTTCTCGCCGAAGAACTCGTCGATGGAGTCCGGATCGAGCGAGAATGTGTTCGCGAAATCCTGATGAAAGTCGCGCAGGTGGTTGACTAAAGCCCCACTAATGGCGAGGAAGATGATTAGGACGATGGCTCCGCCGCCGATGCCGCGACGGACGTAGGGCGTGCCGTCGGGGTTGGATTGCGACTGGTCGAAGACCCATTCGGCAACGAGGATCAGGCCAGCACCGACCAGCAGCACGGGCCACCAGCGGCCGTACCACATGCTGAATTCGCCCAGCGGGATGCGGCCCATGCGGATCAGCAGGATGATGATGCCGGCGGCAAGAACCATCAGCGGGCCAAGGATGGAGCTGCGACGGTAGGCGCGGGACTGGTAGCGGTACAGGTCGCGTTGGGCCCGGAAGGCGGCTTTCTGCGCGTTGGCCTGGGCCTTCATCTGTTGGCGGGCGAACTTGGCCTGCTGGCGGGGATCATAGCCAAAGGGCGGGGGAGAGTAGGGAGGCGGCTGAGTCGACATGACTAGAGACCTCCTTCGGTGTGGTCCTGCGGCGTAATGGTCTCTGGGTTCTCAACCGGGGCCTGAGGGGCCGGGGTGATGATGGGGCCGGGTTGATAGGTGGCGGCGTTGGCGGCGGAGTTATAGAAGGCGCGCTGGACGATCATCATGACGCCAGCAAGGATGATGAGGAAGGGCCAGCTATAGTCCCAGCGGAGCAGATGGAACGCGCTGAGCAGGAAGAGGAAGCCGATCGCAGCCAGCCAAACCGAACCTTTGAGCGCACGGAGGACGCGGAAGCGGTAGTTCGGGCTGCCGTCGTCGGACAGGGAGGCACCGGTCTCAGTCATGCGCCGGAAGAACACCCAGGCGCCGACCCCCAAGAGGATGGTGCCAACCACGGCTTCGCCCGGGATGGCGCTGAAGACGTGAAGGCTGCTGAGCAGGAAGAACGATCCAAGGCCGATCAGCCACACGGCACCCATGGGAAAGCGGGCGGGCTGGGGAGGGATGGGGGCCGGGACGTACGGCGCGTACGGTGGGACAGCCGAGGAGACGGGTGAATAGGGCGGCGCGTAGGGCGAGTTGACTGGGGGCATGGGGTTTGGGTTGGGATAGGTGTAGGGCTGATTGTAGGCGTCGGTTGGGGCTCCCCAGGTGGCTGCGCCGGGTGTGGGCGGTGGCACGGGGGGGCGGTTGAAGTTGGACGCGGCTGCGTTGATGGTTTCGGCCGCGGTGTTGACTGCGTCACGCGCCGCACCTTTTACGTCGGCCGCGGGCCAGGCGGCTCCGAAGCCCATGCGCTCCCCGATGTCGTTGAAACCGAATGGGTTGGGCAGCGGCGTGCCGTCGCGGCGGGCTTTGGCGGTGTGGTGAGCCTCGATGGACATGTAGGCGATCCAGCCGAACACGAACAGAATAAAGATGCCCGAGATATGCGTGAACATGATGATGACGGCGAAGATTCCGAGGTGGACTACGCCCTTGGCGTATTGCTCGTTGTACATCGCGCCAACGCCGGGGATCAGGCCCAGAAGGGCTGCCAGGCCGGGGTTGGGGCCTGCGCCGGGGGTCCAACCCTTGGGCGATCCGGCACCCCACTGCCAGGCCGTGTCGGCGGGTGGCGGTGCGCCAGGTGCATAGCCGGCGCCATGGACGCGGGCTTCGAGGCAGGGTTCGCAGTAGACAGCGGTGCCTACGCGGCGGACAGTCTCTGGGTCAAGCGATTTGCCGCAGTTCTGGCAAAAGGCGATCGGCGGTTGTGGGTTTTGGTTGACGTCAGGCTGGTAGTCGTTCATGCCAGGCCCCCTTCCTGAGTGTGCTTCGAGATTTGGTTGGGGCGTGTGGTCGTGGTGATGAGGCGGCCAAGATAGGTCGGGCCTTCTGCCGTTGGCGCTGAGAGCGTCGGAATGGTCAGCGTCGAGATGGTGACAAATTTGGCGCGGGGCGTGGGAGAATCCGTGCGGCTGCTGGGGCCGTTGGGGTCTTTACGATCTTCCTTTGCGGGCTTCTGGTCCTGCTGGGATTCCGGGACCTTGGGCTCGGGCGATGCCGGGCGCGACTGCTGAGTGCGGTCGGGCGTCTTGTGGTCGTCAGAAGAGTCGCGCAGGTCGTCGACGCGCGATTCCATCACCCGGACGACGCGGAGGTTGTCGTAGTAGCGGACGGCGTCGGCGGAGGCCTCGTAGTAGGTCTTGCGCACGTTGCTGGGGCTAAGGTTGGAGGCCTTGATCTGGTCGAGCCGCACGCCAGCCAGGTTCAGGGTCAGGGCGATTGAGAAGAACGCCATAGCCGCCGTCATGTACAGGCGTGGCTGCGAGTTGGGGTTCATCCAGCTCGCCATCTGCGGCAGGCGTGGGCGGAAGCCGAGCAGGTTTCCACGCGGAGCCGCCGGAATGGGCAGCATCGCGGGCTGGCCGACAATTGCCGGATTCAGGAATGTATCGGGCTGCATCTCCGACGTCTGGGCGAGAATCCGCTCCATCAGCGCGGCCGACGGCTCGGGCCGGGGAGACTTCAGCAGCTCGAGCCATGCGGCACCGCGTTGCGCGTCGGCAAAGCTGACGCTACAGTCGGCGCAGGAGGCGATGTGGCGGTCAAACCAGGCCTGATCCGCGGGAGAGAGCGTTTGGTCGATTGCATCGGCCAGCATCTCTTCGCAGGCGATGCAGAGCGGCGGACGTCCTTGCTGGGAGTCATCGAATTGGATCATGTGTGCCATGTGGGTCACCTGTGGTGCTAAGGGATTCGTTCTCTTTACTTCTAATTTCCCTGTTTCTCTATACGTTGCAACAACCTTGCCAGTTCCGCTCGTCCTCGGGATATTCTGCTTTTAACAGTTCCCTCTGGAATTTTCAGGACGAGCGCAATCTCTTTGTAATCCATATCTTCGAGGTCGCGCAGGATCACCGCCTCGCGCAATTCAGGGGACAGCTTTTTGAGCGCCTGCTGGATTGTGGCTTTCAATTCGAGGCCGGCAAAGCGCTGTTCCTGATTCTGCCGGGTGTCGGCCAGCCGGTCCGCCATCGTCGGCCCGTCATCGTCGGCGGAGAGCGTGGCGTCCAGCGAGTCGGTCGCGCGGTCCAGCTTCGTGCGGCGGTAATTGTCCACCAGCATGTTGCGGGTGAGGGTGGTGATCCAGGTCTGAAAGCTCCCCTTGTCGGCGTCGAAGCTGGCCAGATTGCGGTAAATCTTCAGAAACACATCCTGTGTGATGTCTTCGGCGTCGGTGGCGTCGCTGGTGAAGCGATAGCAGATGGCATAGACGCGCTTATGCTGGCCGGTGACCATGCTGTGCCAGGCGCGCTGGTCGCCGGCCATGCATTGGGCGATAAGCTGTACGAAAGCATCCTGCTCGGCCTGTTGTTCCGGAGTGCGCTGCACACGGCCCTCGGTGGATCGATCCGTGGACTTCAAGGATGGGAGCAGTGTACTTGGAACCGCAGGGTTTAGGGTGGAAACGACTGGGGGCCGCTCGTGCTGAAAGCGGCTGCCCTGTGCTTCTCCCCGGGACAAGGAGAGCGGCCGCCGCATCGGCATCGAGAGTGGAATCGCCATGGAATAAACGCCCATGGGATGTGTATACGCAGAGGGATTTGGGTTTGTTCCATAGGTGGGTGCGCGGGAGCGTTACCGAGCGTTGATACTGGTTTTGCCCCATGAGGAATCAAACGCTTGCACTGGACTCCCTTCGCGTACGGCGGGCAGACTTACGATCTGGCCCATCTCCATCCTCGAGCGTTGCAATTCGTGAATGCCGAGAGGGATGAAAAGGCTGGGATTGCCTACTTTGTCGATCTGACTTTCAGTATGCACTGCTTCTCTCGATCTCTGCCAAAATCAAGGCCATACAACCGGGCACTGGAACACTCGGATGCGCGTGAGACGAGGTATTTTGATTTTGATCGTTACAGACTCTCGAAACTCCTGCCGGGAATTATGGAGACGCTGGCAGGGAGAAAGTGCCGCCACACGGGTCGCTTTCTGATCGTGCTTCACAATACCTTGCACGAAATTTCCATTAGGGACTAAGAACACCAAACGAGATTCCGGTGAAGGAATCTCGTTTGGGCGGAGCTAATCGGGACCTCTTTGAATCCCTACACTTGGGTGGGGACCATTGCTGGCGGGGTCAACGCACGGCTAGGCCGTCCCGTTCAAACGCTGACCTTCTTGTCATACAACCAGTTATGGGTTGCCCATGATGATGCCGCAGGCGATTCGGTTACCGGCGTTTCCGGTTGGGTCGGTCTTCATGTCGTCGGCTTTCTCGTGGATCATGATGCTCGTCCCGCCATTGGCCGTAATGTCATTCGGCTGGCCGGTGCCGATGGAGAGAAAGTCAACCGTGATGATCTGGTTGACGGTGTGCTCCACGCCGACGTTCAGATTTACGCCCAGATCACCGTTATGATGGCCCATCGGGTTCTGGGAGCCGTGCTGCTTGGAGTCGGGGTTGAAGTGACCACCGGCGGTGGTGAAGGGAGCCTCACACAGCGGCTTCTGGTGGATATGCACCGCGTGGTCGCCTTCGGGGAGATTTTTCAGCGCGAGCTTGATTTCGAGTTTGCCCTTCTTGCCGGCGATGAAGGTTGCAGTTCCGGCGTCTTCGCCCTTGCTGGTCTTCACGGGAACCACCAGAGGTTTAAGCTTCTTGGGAGCGGCTCCGGCCGGGACGGCCAGGGCGAGGGCAGTGAGAGCGACGAAGGCGAGGCGCATGGGTGTCTCCTGAAGAATTCAAGCAGCGAGACTATCGTAGCGCGTTCGGGTGGATTTTGGGTGAGCTGGCGTAAAGGCAAGGAAGAACGCCAAGGCGCGGAGGTTTTGCAAATGGCGCAGAGGCAGGTCAATGGTTGGTATGCTTACTGCATGAAATTCAATCGAGTTGCTCTTGCCGTGGCGCTCTGCGCCGTTCCTTCCCTGTTTGCTCAACGCCCGGGAGGGGCCGCTCCGTCGGCTGCCGCCGCGCCTGCTGAAGCTGCTCCGATGGCCAACCCGTTGCCGGCGGATGCGCACGTGGACCAGTCGATCCACATGGATGGCAAAGAACTCAAGTACACCGCCACGGTCGGAACCCTCCCGGTCAAGAACGAGGAAGGCAAGGTCGTCGGCGAGGTCGTGTTTACCTCCTACATTATGGAAGGCGCGAACCGGCCCGTAACGTTTGCGTTCAACGGCGGCCCCGGCGCGGCCAGCGTTTACCTCAACCTCGGCGCGATCGGCCCCAAGCGCGTCGACTTCGGCGCCGAAGGCCAGAGCCCAAGCGATCCGGCGACGATGAAGGATAACCCCGGTACCTGGCTCGACTTTACCGACCTGGTCTTCATTGACCCCATCGGCACCGGCTTCTCGACCTCACTGGTCAACGAAGCCGAGTCGAAGAAGCTTTTCTATGGCCCCGATCAGGACATCGCTTATCTTTCCAAGATCGTCTACGACTGGCTCGTCAAAAACGGCCGCCTCCAGAGCCGCAAGTACCTCGCCGGAGAGAGCTACGGCGGCTATCGCGGGCCGCGCCTCACCAGCTATCTACAGTCGCAGATCGGTGTCGCCATGAATGGCCTGGTGCTGGTGTCCCCCGCGCTTAATTCCACTGCCGGTGATCGCGATCTGTCGCCCGTGCCGTGGATGTTGACGCTGCCGTCGATCGTCGCGGCCAATTACGAGCGGCAGGGCAAACTCAGCGATGCGACCATGGCCCCGGTGCTGGACTATGTGCGCGGCGAGTATGCGTCGGACCTGCTGAAGGGCAACTCCGACCCCCAGGCGACCGCCCGCATCGTCAAAAAAGTCACCGAACTGACCGGACTCGACCCGAAGTTTGTGAAAGAGTCGGGCGGACGGCTGGAGACCCAGTCGTTTCTCCGTGAGGAGTTCCGCGAGACAGGCAAACTCGGCTCGCGCTATGACCCCAACGTCACCGCCTACGACCCCTACCCCTATAACCCGACGCAGCAGACAAACGACCCGATTCTGCTCTCGATCATCGCCCCGACGACCACCGCGATGGTGGACTGGGTGACCAAGACTGTCGGCTGGAAGACCGACGCCCGCTACAACGCGCTCAGCGACGAAGTCGGGCGTCTGTGGGATCGCGGCGGTCGTAACGGAGCGTTTGGCGGGGCGGCCTCAGCCAACGATCTCCGCGTCGCCGTCGCCACCGACCCCAAGCTCCGCGTGGTCATCGCTCACGGCTGGGCGGATCTCTCGTGCCCCTTCATGGGCAGCATCCTGACCGTCAGCCAGATGCCGATCATGGGCGATCCGACGCGTGTGCAGGTGCACGAGTATCCGGGCGGACACATGTACTACGCCCGGCTCGGAAGCTCGCTGGCGCTCCGGAAAGATGTGATGGAGATGGTGAGCAAGCACTAAATGCTGGACCGCGGATGTGCGCGGATCAGATCAAGGCAAATGCGACCACGGATCAAGGCGGATTGACACGGATTTGTATCGGTTTGATCCGTGTTTATCCGCTCTGATCCGTGGTCGATTTGTTTAGTTGTTTAGGAGTTCAAGCTGCTCGCTGCCATGTTCGTCGACAAAGGGGCGGAAGCAAGCCCGGCAGCGGGCTTCGTACAGCCCCGCGGCACCCACAACCACCAGCTCCTGCGACTGACCCAGGCGCTGCGTGTGGATTGCCGGCGCTCCGCACGTCATGCAGACGGCGGAGAGTTTGGAGACCTCGTCGGCCAGCGCCATTAGCACCGGGATAGGGCCGAACGGCTCGTTCGAGAACGTCGTGTCGAGCCCGGCGATCAGCACTCGCTTGCCGAGGTGGACCAACTCCATGGCCAGCGGGATGATCGACTCGTCGAGGAACTGGGCCTCGTCCACGCCGACCACTTCGATCGCATCCAGCTGCGGGGCGAGGGCCTCGCGGAGCCGTTCGACATTGCTGATGGTTGTGGCCTCATGCGTATGCGACGAATGCGACGCGATGGACGTGCGGTGATAGCGGAGGTCGATATCGGGCTTGAAACAGACCACGCGCTGGCGGGCGATGCGGGCTCGCTTCAGGCGACGAATCAGCTCCTCGGATTTGCCCGAGAACATGGGGCCGACGATCACTTCAAGACGGCCGGGGTGCGGTGTGGACATCCTTCGATGGTAGTTCGGCGGGGCCGGTGGATTTTCAGGCAATAACTGGCTTTGCGTCTGGCAAAGAGAAAGGGCGGCTCGTGGGGAGCCGCCCTCGTCCAAACCATCACCGCCGTCATTCTGGCAAAACCAGAATCTCAGTAGTTGTCTTCATGCCACCATACAACCAACGGACCCAGGCTCTATGCGTGCTGCATCAGCTCGCTCAACCGCTTCGCCAGCAACTGCTCCAGATCTTCCAGCGCCTTGGAGAAGCCTTCGATGCCTTCCTTCAGCTTGTCGTGCGCCATGCGATCTTCGGCGTGCATCTTCTCGAACGTCGCCTGGTCGATCGTCAGCTTTTCGATCTCCATCGTCTTCGCCTTGGCCGCGTCAAGCTTCTTCGGCAGGTCGCCTTCGGTGGAATCGAGCTCGCCCAGCAGCTTCGGCGCGATGGTCAGCAGATCGCATCCAGCCAGCTCGGTAATCTCGCCGATATTGCGGAAGCTCGCCCCCATGACGACCGTCTTGTAGTCGAACTTCTTGTAGTAGTTGTAGATCGTCGTCACCGAGTGGACGCCCGGATCTTCCGCCGCCGTGTAGTCCTTGCCCGTGTCCTTCTTGTACCAGTCGAGGATGCGGCCGACGAACGGCGAGATCAGCGTCACCTTAGCCTCCGCGCAGGCGATCGCCTGGTGCAGTCCGAACAGCAGGGTCAGGTTGCAGTGGATGCCTTCCTGCTCCAGGATCTCCGCTGCCTTGATGCCTTCCCACGTCGAAGCAATCTTGATCAGCACGCGGTCGCGGCCGATGCCGGCCTTGTCATACTGCGAGATGATGTCGCGGGCCTGTTCCAGCGTCTTTTCGCGATCGTAGGAGAGCCGGGCATCCACTTCGGTCGAAACGCGACCCGGTACGATGTCGAGAATCTTACGTCCGAAGGCGACTGCCAACGTCTTGAATGCGAGGGCCGCTACATCCTTGTCGCTCGCGCCATCTCCAGCCTGGTTGCGCGCTGTCTTCAAAACGTCGTCGACGATCGACGCATACTCCGGCATCTGCGCGGCTGCCGCGATCAGCGACGGATTCGTCGTCGAATCGGTCGGCTTGAACTGCTTGATTGAATTGATGTCGCCCGAATCGGCGACCACTGTAGTCATCCCGCGAAGCTGTTCCAACAACGTTGGCATAGGTTTGCTCCTTCAGTCTTTCTGCCCTCTATCTTATCAGCGTCCGTCCGCAAACAGATTAATGCCGGTGGCATGCTGCGCATACGCACTCGGCACTGGAGCGCCGATCAAGGGGACGACTCCTGCGGCTGGCAACACGCCTTGCCCAGTAATTCGATGTCGGATTGCATCGATCGATCCGTTTGGAGCGAGAGAAGCGCGGCGTCCAGAATCGCCCCGGCGCGATCATCCTCGGCCGGCTGCAACCCGCACCAATAATGCCCGGGTGCCCCATCTCAAACGGCACCATCGTTTGAGGTGGGGATAGGGCAAAATTTCCTTTCCCGGTACCCCTAAGAATTATTTCCTTTTATCCGATAAATCATTTGCGACACGAACCCTTCTGCGCGTACTATCCTCACCGCTTTTCGTTCTCCGTATCCGGCAACCTGAAACGATCGGGTTGCCAGCCTCGGGGATTGGGCCCCTCGGTCATCCGCACCTGTAACACTTGCTTGACCTGATGTTGCTTGATCCATGAAGCAGGAGATCGCGCCGACGGCGGACATCGCCGACGCTTACGAGAAGGCTTCTTGTCCCAAGGAAGTCGCCATGATTGATCGCTTTGCTGCATTGCTTCTCCCCGTACTGGCGTTCGCTTCAACGGTCGTTCCATCCTCCGCACAAGCCCCCAGCCCCGAGCCGAGATTCCCGAGCCGTACTGAGTTGATCCGCGAGATTGACGTCAACGAAACCGCCCTGCACGCCGCCATGTCTGCCCACGCGGCCAATGTCGCGCAAGCCAGAATCTACTGCAACCTCGGCGCCTTGTATGCGGATGCCGCGCTGTATCTCAAGTCGGAAGACGCCATGATCCACGCCGTAGCGTTGCTGCATGATGGTCCTGGCGATCGGCTCGCCGACGCGACCTCCAGCCTCGCGATGTTGCACAACCTCATGGGCGACTCCGGCCGCGCCGAAAAGGAAGAGCTCCAGGCGATCCACATCCGGGAGACACTCGGTGATCCGGTGGGCCTCGCACTTGCGCGCAGCGACCTGGCCGGCGTTTACCTGAAACAGGGTAAGTTCAAAAAGGCCGTCGGGCCTGCACAGCAGGCGGTCGATACGCTCGCCGCCAGTTCCGCAAAAGGTCCGGTCCAGCTCATCTCGGCGCAGCAGCGTCTGGCGCTGGCGCTGTGTGGAATCCACCAGTGCGATCAGGCCGTCAACGTGTTTCGCAACGCGGCTGACCTATCTACCGCGAGCTATGGGCCCGACAGCTTGATGGCTGGCATCACCACTTACTTTCTCGGCTACTTCTACTGGAAGGACGGCAACCTGGATGCGGCAGCCGAAGCCATGCGGCGTGGCACCAACCGCATGAGGCTGGACATGGGCTGGGGCCACTCCATCTATGTCGACGCCATGGCCCACTACGCGCAGTTTCTGCGAGAACGGGGGATGACCGACGCCGCCAGTGCCGCCGAGCGCGAAGTGCGAAAGGCAACCGACGTAGTCGATGTCCGCGCCCTCGCCGCCCGCTCGGAATAGCCCTCTACTTCACCGGCTCCATCACCACCTCGATGTCGAGGTGCCTGGTGCTGCCGGTGATGTCCAGCGACCCGATTACCTCAGGCTTGCCAACCTGCAGCATGGACACGCCTTCCATCACGCTTTGGCGAACGATCGGCTCCTGAATCCCGTTAAAGGTGCGGTCCTCGCCAATGCTCGACTGCTCCACTTTGGCTTTCAACTGCGCGCCGCCTGCCACCTCGTTCAGTGTTGCGTCGATATTGATGCCCACATCGAGGTAGGTAAACTGCGTCTGCGAGGTCGCTCCCGCACTGTTGTACGAGCCCGTTGCAACCGGTACCTTGCTGCCGTTCTTCATCGTGGTGCGCTGTCCGTTGGCAATCACCATAGACGTATGCTGCACCCCAATCTTTCTGGTGCCATCGCTCTCGGTGATGGTGAAGGATAAGCGATAGGTCTTCTTCGGCTTGTCGAGTTCATCGATCAGCTTCTTCGCGAGTGCCATGTCTTCAGCACCCGCGGTCAAGGTCAGCGCATTCTGGCTCTGCAGGAGATACATCTTGATGCGCGGCGGCAACAGCAACCGGATTCCTGTCAACAATTCATTGCCGTCGTTCGCCCCGGAGGCATTCTTCAGAAAGAAGGTCTGCGTCGTCATCGGTCCGTCCGGGACCGGTGCCTTCGTCAACTCCACCTTATCGCTCTTCGGGGCTTCCTGCGCCAGCGCGCATGTTGCCATCAAAATCACCGCCACTACTCCACTCGCAAACTTCATCGTGCCTCTCCCTTGTCGCTTTCAGTTGGATATGCCTGTTGCTCTTCTGTCACCGTCACCGGCACCGCAAAAAATTCAATAAACTCCTTGTCGAACTCCGCACTCTGTCGCGCACGAGCCTCTGCATTTAGCGGCGTCAACTCGGTGGCATCGGCCCGATGCGCCACCCGCAACAACAACTTTTCGGACTCCGTCAGAGGCATGGGCGGCGCCGGGAAGCCACCGGTAGCGACTGGAACTGCGACAGCCATTCGCATAACCCTACGGTTGAGGTCATTCTGAGCAAAGCGAAGAATCTCAGTATTTCGCCCTTGCACTCTCTGGGCCCGTACCGGCTGCATCTTCGGAACGGCAACCGCCGCAACCTTCTCCACCCGAACCCGCGCGGGCCTCATCATCAAAGCCCCTGCCACCGCCACCTCCACAACCGCACAAGCCATAGCCCACCGCATCGGCTTCCACCCAACCCGCGCCGCCGCCCTCTCCTCCATCGCGGCCAACACCCGCCGCTCCAACCCAGCCGGAGCCTCAACCTCTCGCAGTCCGCTCAGCACCCTATTGATAGCCTCATCCGAATTCTTCATCGCTTACCTCCTTCGAGCCGCTCTTTCAGCCGGGTGCGAGCGCGAAACAACAACGCCCGCACCGCCGATTCGCTCCGACCCAGAACCTCTGCCATCTCCGCCGTGCCCAACTCTTCGACCGCCGCCAGCGGCAATACATGGCGTTCGCCCTTCGGCAACCGTTCCAACTCCCGCAGCACCGCCGCCATCCGCTGTGCTTCGTCGAGAGCCTTGTCGGCGGCCAACTCGCTCCCTACGAGGCTCTCCGCAAAGCCCACATCGAACTGCTCCGGCCTGATCCGTCTCCGCCGATCCAACGCCAGGTTCCACGCAATCCGCACCAGCCACACTCGCATCTCGCGAATCTCGCCGAGCTTGCTGCGCCGTTCCATCACTCGTACGAAAACGTCCTGCACTACATCCTCAGCCTCTGCTCTGCTTCGCACCACCGAGTGCGCCACGCGAAACAACAGTCCGGCGTACGTCTCGACGAGAGCCGCGAGATCGACCTCTTCCCGCGCACCCTCCACATTCCCAAACGCCAAGACAGAGCCCTCGATCGCCGCCATAACTTCACGCACTCCCAAACGACCACATCGAAGATCGCGGACGCGAACCCTTCTATTGAGCTAGACGCCCATCCTACCTTCCGCTCGACAATATTTGTGTGGGTCGACATTTCCTTCGCATACAATCGATCCACCGCGCTCCAATCCAGGCTCCAGCAGCATCCATGCGACTCCATAAGGAATCCACCATGAACCTGCACCCGCGCAAACTCCTCGCCACCGCCGCTCTCGGCATCACCGCCGTTGCCCTCATGGCCCAGTACGGCGACTCCGGCGACCCCTGGTGGGAGCCCGGCACCGGCCGCAACCTTCCCATGTTCTCCACCTTCCCCGACTCCACCGGCGACATCACCATCGTCAACATGGAAGGCCCCATCGCCACCGCCGACCACCCCTTCTTCCAGAACGTCGGCACCAACTACCGCGCCTGCATCACCTGCCACCAGCCCTCCAGCGCCATGGGCCTCTCCACCGACCGCATCCGCCAGCAGTACGTCGACACCCGCGGCAAAGACCCCGTCTTCGCCGCCATCGACGGCAGCAACTGCCCCTCGCTCCCACAGGCCGATCCCGCCTCCCACTCTCTCCTGCTCCAGCGCGGCCTCTTCCGCATCCCACTCCCGGTTCCCTCCAACGCCGACTACAAGCTGGCAGTCGTCGAAGACCCCACCACCTGCAACACCTCCACCACCTACGGCCTGGCCACCAATACGGTGTCGGTCTACCGCCGCCCTCGCGTGGTCGCGAACCTGAAGTACGTCCTGGGCACCGATGGCGCGTTCCACCTCAACCCAACCGTCAAAGCCCAGCTGGCCGCCGACGGTCGCGACTCCACGCTCGCCCAGCAGGCCGCCGAGGCTATGCACGCGCACGAGCAGACCGGCCGCTCCCTCACCCCGACGGAACTGCAGCACAACCTGGACTTCGAGTCCCAGATTTTTGTTGCCCAATCCGCCGACGCCAAGGGCGGCGACCTCACGGAAGTCAGCGGCCCCCTCGGAGCCTGGGCTCTTGGCTTCAACAAGAACATCAAAACCGGCCCCAACCAGCCTCTCTTCCTCGAAGCCAGCTATTGGACCAAAGCCGCCCACGGCAACACCGGCCACACACCGCAGACCGACTTCCGCGAATCCGTCGCGCGCGGCAACGCCATCTTCATGAATCGCAGCTTCCACATCCGCGACGTGGCCGGAATGCCCGGCGGCCCCACCTCTGGAACCTGCGCCAGCTGCCACACTACCCCGCTCGCCGGCTCCAACCTTGACCACCCCGCGATGGACGTAGGCACCACCGCCTACGCCACTGTCGCCGAAGCTAAAGCAGCCAACCCCACGCTGCCCATCTTCAAGCTGACCTGGAACCCCAACGCCGCGCCGCACCCCTACCTGGGCCGCGAGATCTACACCACCGACCCTGGCCGCGCCCTCACCACAGGCCGCTGCGCAGACACCGGCTCCATCGTCATGTAGCAGCTACGCGGACTGAGCGCCCGCGCCCCCTACTTCTCCAACGGCCAATCCAAAACCCTCGCCGAAGTAGTCAACTTCTACGACACCCGCTTCGACATCCGCCTCACCGACCAGGAAAAGCAAGACCTGATCAACTTCCTCAGCGTCCTCTAGTTTTGAACCACTCAGTAACGGTAAACAACGCTGATGCCGTAGACCAATTGGTTGCGCGCTTTGCCGTTGTTGTATCCGCGCTTGTCCCACGAGTGGTCAAAGCGCAAATCGGACTGCACCAGCACCGTGCTGCCAAAGTAGCGGTTTACGTACAACGTGTTCTCCGTATATTTGGTTGCTGTACCGGTGCGCTGGCCCTTTTTGTCATTCAATAGTTCGGAACGCAAGCCTACTGTGAGCGATGGATTGATCTCTCGGTTCAGGTAGGTCACCACGGCGTATTCAGGCGCGAAACAGCGCAGTTGCCCTGGTGCACAAGTGGCGCCAAGAGTTCCGTCTTCCGGGGAAACGGGATTCGCCACGTTGGCCGCCACATTCGGCACATCGCGCTCGTACATCACCCAGCTTTCGGTCCCCATATGCCATTTCGCGTTGAACTTGTGCATCCAGGTAAGGTCGTAGTGCTGGACGTTGTCGTAGGCGTACTTGCCGTTATTAATGCCGTTGGCGCAGGCGTAGATGTTGTCGTGATTCGAGCCTGACGAATAATTGATGCAGGCAATGAGCGAAGGCTCGCGGTCGCTGGACCAGGGAGCGACGTCGTGGCCAGCCGACACGCCAAGCTGAACGAGCCACTGCTTATTCAGTTTCAGGGTAGCGATCACGCCTGTGTCCGTAACCGGTTCGGCGGTGTAAACCAGAGATCGGGTCATGGTGTAGTTCAGCGGTGCCAGTGGCGAATCAAGTCCAGGCAGCGAAAGAAAGCGCCCAACGCGGATGTTCAGCCCGTCTTTCACCGGAAAGTACAGATCGGCATACTCCGACAACGGGTCATAGCCATAGGTCCGGTTGGACACAAGGAGCTGGTTGCTCAGGTAGCCCTTTGTGGTGGTGAAGCGGTAATCAATGCCGTAGTAGAGCGCCGTCGCGTGAAACCCCCAATCGAAGTGCGTCGTTTGCACCGTGTCCGGCAGGCGTTCGACAAACGCCACAGCCTGATGCAGGCGCGCGGTGTCGGGCCCTGACGCGAAGATGAGCGGGTAGTTGCTATCGCTGCTCGTGCTCTGGTTGTAGGTTCCCTTGGCCCAGCCGTAAACCTTGGTGCGATGGTTCTCGAGCTTGAGCGCAGTCATCAGGGGATAAGCCGTGGTGTCCGGGACACCGATGGTAGGAGACCCGCCGTAGCTCCAATCGCCGGAGGGATAGGGCGTGCTATCGAGCGGGGAATCGAACGCGCGCCGTGCGAGAGCAGGACCGGTGGGCAGCTTACCTTGCCAGTCTGCGAGGTAGTAGCGGCCAAGGCGCTCCAGAAACCGGCCGCGGATCACTGGTGGCTCTGCGATTGGGCTGCTGCTGGCATCCTTCGCGCCAGCATGAACTTCAGGTTGCTGCGTCTGTTGCTGGGAATACGCCCCATGCACCAAAAGGATGGACACGCAGGCAGAGGCAAAAGGCCCGGCGTGTAGAATTCGGGACCTGCGGAACATCATGGTTGTTGAACCCCTGGATGGCGGGAATCACCCTTCGTTGACAAGGCGTCGATTCTACGCTTCGTCGGCAACGAATGATAAGCGCAGGGTGCTTTGCCTAACATATCAGGGGTGCTAAATCTACTCTGCTGCCAGCGTATTCCGCAAAATGCCCAACCCTGAAATCCCCACCTCAACCACATCCCCCGCATTCATCGGCCCCACGCCCGCCGGAGTTCCCGTCGGGATCAAATCCCCCACCTCCAGCGTCATGCAGGCCGAGATATACCGCAGCAGCTCGGCAATCGGAAAGATCAAATCCGCCGTCGAGCCCGTCTGCCGCAACTCGCCGTTGAGTTTCGTCGTGACTGTCACTGGTTCGCCACTGCAAGGGGCGATCTCGTCGGAAACAATCGGCCCCACCGGGCAAAACGTATCGTAGCCCTTGCCCCGAGTCCACTGCCCATCGCTCTTCTGAATATCCCGCGCCGTCACATCGTTCACCAGGACATAGCCGCGAATGTACTCGCGAGCATCCTCGTCCGCACCGAGGTTCCGGCAGCGCTTGCCGATCACGATCCCCAACTCACCCTCGTAGTCGATGCGCTTGGAGATCGCCGGCATCACCACCGTTCCACCCGGAGCCAGGAGCGCGCTCGGCGGTTTGAAGAAGAGAAGCGGCTCCTTCGGCACATCGTTGCCCAGTTCCGTCGCGTGATCCTTGTAGTTACGCCCAACGCAGACAATCTTCGACGGCCGCACCGGAGCCATCAGCGCAACCGTATCGAGCGGCGCAGCTGCGAACGCAAGCAGCGGCAGTGGATCTTCTTCCGGACCCGCCATCGGTGCCGCAGCCCACTCCACGCCATCGCGCAACTCGACCGTGACATAACCCGCTCCAGCCGCCGTCTTGATCTTCGCGTACCGCATCGTTATCTCCTCAGACTCTCGCTAACCGCCACACTGGGCGCACTCTCATTCCTGCGCTGGTCCACCGCCGTCACCCGGTACGAGTACGTATGGCCCGGCTCAACATGCACATCGCGGAACGCAGGGGCGGCAACCGCCTCCGCATTCAACTTCACAAACGAGCCACTCTCGCTTCGATACACGTTATACCCCGCCACATCGTTTTCGAAGTTGGCGTCCCACGATAGGTCAATTGACGGCGACTCGCCAAACCCACCGCCAGGCACCAGCACCAGTCCCGCCGGAGCCTTCGGGGGAAACACATCGTGAAACGTGAACGTGATCGCTGCGGAGGGAACGCTGCGCAACTCCAGCCGCTGTCCATTCAGCGTCACCGTGCGCACTCGCTGGGCGATGTATCGATAGGTATCGCCATCCCGAACGCCGGTGTCCACCATGCCGCTCGCATTGGTTGCGTCCGCGCCTTCGCTGCGCAGGGTGACCTCGCGCGCGGGCTCCTTCGCGGGTTGCGAAAAGGGAAGTCCAGCCCTGGCCTGCTTTACCTTCGGCACATCGGAGACAGGTCCCGTCGCCGTTGCAATCAGGGTCCGCTGCAACTGAACCAGCGAGGCCTCGCTGTTGGCCTTCCACTCTACGACGGCACTCCCCCGGCGTGGCACAATCGTCATTGCCTCAACAGCCGCCGGAGCGGCCCCCGCCGCGGCATATACCGGCCTCGACTCGCCAGCCGAACGCCCATTCGCATTGCTCAATTCGACCCGGTAGGCGACCACCTTCACAGGTCCGGTCCTCAATGCCGGAGCAAGCTCCAGCGTCGTCTTCGTCGGCCCCGGAATGACCGGCAGTTGCTGCACCGAAATGCAGGCAGGCATTGGCCCCGCCGGCACCAGCTGTGTGGTCTTCTTACCGCGTTTGGCGGTCTTCGTCATAACAGGGACTGTCGCAACGGCAGCGCCCGGTCGTTCCTCCAGGCAGACGTTCGCGATAGTGGGACCCTTGATTCGCTCTCCGTCCGTGGTCGTTCCCGGCGTCGTCCAGGCAAGCTCCGCATGATCGCCAACTCGTTGAGCCACGAGGGATTCCGCCAGATTCGGAAGTTGTAACGACGGCGGACGCAGCGGACCCTGGCTCGCGCAACCGACCAGCAGCGGCAGCAGTAAACCGCCCGTCGCACTCAGCGCAAACGATCGCGCCCAACAAAACTTCAGAGCAAGAGCCATCCGTTTCAGGCTAGCACCCGTCTCAGTTACAGCGGCCACCGGGACCGGTTGGCAGCAGATTTACTCGCGCATTCTGGCAAAAATATTTTTTGCTAGCCTGCTTATTTTGTTGCTCCAATTACAAACTTATTGATATAATCAAACTTATGAATAGCGAAGTCCTAAGCCAGGCCCCCGATATCGCGGAATCCGGCCACCCGCTCCCTGAACCCATCGCAGAACTCTCCAACCTGCAAATCGACGGAGAGGCTGCCGAAACATTCATAGCTGAGAAGCGCATCGGCGAACGCATCAAGTACCTGCGCCTGAAGAAATCGATGGGCCTTGTCGATCTCGGCCGCCACACCGGCCTCTCGGCAAGCTTCCTCTCGCAGCTGGAAACCGGCCGTGTGGTCCCGACGTTGCGGAATCTCGCCCGCATCGCCATGGTGTTCTCGAAGGACCTAAGCTACTTCTTCGATCCTGAACCGGAGTCGCTCTTCCGCGTGCATCGCGGCAAGCAGCGCGTGCGGCTTCCCCAGAGCGGCGTTGCCGACCCGTCCTACTTCTTCGAGAGCCTCGGCTACCTCGTGCCCGACCGTTTGCTCGACCCCTACTTCGCGGAGTTCCTGCCCAACAAGCGCGACCGCGAACCCCGCGCCCACCAGCACGTCGGGTGCGAGTTTCTGTATATCTTGACTGGAAACCTTGACGTCCAGCATGGCGAGGTAACCCATCACCTCGAAGCCGGTGACGCCGTTTACTTCGACGCAGCGACGGTCCACAGCTACGTCTGCATCGGCGAAGTTGCCGCAACGGCCCTCATCGTGACGCTGCAGCAACCAGTGGTTCCGCCGCTCCCCAATCGCGTCAACGGATTTGTCCCGGCGCGTCCACGGACCGCCGCCCCAGCCGCTTTGGCGACGAAGGCTGCGCCCAGCTCGGTTTCGCAGTTCAAGGGAATCGCCAAGAACCAGCGTCCGGCTTAAATGATGATCTCGTACGGCGTCGCAACCGGCTTGCCCTTGTCATTCAGACTCAGCGTGGCAGCCGGCACATGGTGGTCGTGGGTAAACAGGACAACCCACGACTCCGGAATGGCGCGAGCCAAAAACCGCTTGCGCTGCGCAATGCACAGCAGCGGATCGAGATCGTAGCCCATCACCCACGTTGGCTCGATGTGATGCGAGGTCGGCATCAGATCCCCGATGTAGCAGGCATGTTCGCCCTGCGACTCAATATGCACGCCCATCATCTGCGCCGTGTGGCCCGGAAATAGTTCCACCCCGATGCCCGGGACAATTGCCGGATCCCGCCGGATCATCTCATCGTCCAGCAACGTCATCTGCCCGGTAGCAATCAGCGGATCATAGTTCGGCGAGAGGTAGCTCACCTTGTCGCGATCCAGTTGCAGATGCCCATGCTCCACCTCGCCCCGATGTGCGAAGTACTGCGCGTTTGGGAATGTTGGCCGAATCGTTCCATTCGGGTCCGAGGTCGTATTCCAGCCACAGTGATCGAAGTGCAGGTGGGTGTTGATCACATGCGTCACTTCGTGCTGCGATACACCCGCCGCCGCCAGCGACGCCGGAAGCCGCGCCTGATTCTGATGAATCTGCTGCATCTTTTCCGGCTGGCGGTCGCCGATGCCGGTCTCGATCACCACCGTCGCCGTCCCGGTTCGAACCACCACCGTGTTCAGCCCCAGCAGGATACGATTCTCGTCATCCGCGGGTGCCCGTTTTTGCCATAGAGTCTTTGGCACCACGCCAAACATGGCCCCGCCATCCAGCAGGTAGGTGCCGTCGGAGCAGATGCTGAGGGCAAAATCCCCAATTGTCAGGTTGCCGCGAAGAAGGTTGGCGTCGGTTGGGCGAGCGGCTGGATGCATGGTTGGGGTGGCTGGAGCAGCCCTCTCAGTGTAGCGCAGGCGGCTAAGCCTCTGACGCCTTTACCGTTGCCGCGATCTGGTCGGCCGGAATACTCGCCGCATTGGCCGCCGCCAACAACTCCGTCGGAATCTCCGCGTTGGCGGCGGTAGCTGGTGTCGACTCCACCGGAGTAATCGATTCGAGGTCCGCAGCGCTGGCCACCGAACTCAGCGGCGAAGCTGCCACCATCGATGCTGCAGCTCCCACCGCGCTGTCCCCCGACATCATCGCGCCGCTGGCCTCTTCCGAAGCTGCCGACAACTGCGCTGCCGTGTCCTCAGCCGACAGTGCGGCCAAAGGTCCGGGAACGGAAACCGCGGCAGCAGCAATCTTGCTCTTGGTCTGGAAGCACTGCCGGCAGAGCACCGGACGTCCTTGTGTCGGTTTGAACGGAACGGTTGTGGGGACGCCGCATTCGGAGCATTCGGTGCGAGTCTCGGTGCGTGAGAGTCCTGCCGCAGCTGGCCCTGTCCCGTTCGCGCCCGCAGTCAAACCGGAGCATCGCGACTTGCATGGCTTGCACCGCTTCGGATCGTTCTTGAACTGCTTGTCGTGGAAAAACAGCTGTTCTCCAGCCGTAAACACGAACTCGCTGTGGCAATCCGAGCAGATCAGAATTCGGTCAACGAACTGGACTTCCATATCGCTTCTCCACTGTGCGGAAAAGGATGAGCGTCTGCGGCCAAAATCATCGCACGCAAATCGTCACGCTTTGCTCAAAGCCAATCGGTGATACGGGGCCCGGAATTGCTGAACGGCGTGGCTGGATCGGTTGCAACAAAGAATCGGGAGGAGTTAGCTCTGCCTGGGGATGGGCGGGGCAGGAACCCGGACGGGTCCGGAATGGGATCACGTCGGGCAAGCTTCGGTGTTAACTCTACAGATTGAGGAGAAGCGGGCCGGATTGACTGACCCGGCCCACGTCACCTCAATACATATACAACAAAAAGGTACACACGACGAAGTTTTGTCGATGCCCGGTTAGTCCTGCTCTTTACGGACCTTCTTGCGATTGCGTTTGCGAGCAAGCGCTTCTTTAACGCGCTTCTTCTCGCCCGGTTTCAGGTAAAACGAGTGACGCTTGACCTCTTTGATGATGTCTTCGGTCTGAACTTTGCGCTTGAAACGGCGCAAGGCATTCTCGAGCGGTTCACCTTCTTGAACTCGAATCTCTGCCAAGGAAAATACACCTCACAATCGGGGCCTGAGTGGCTACATTCTAAAGATACGTCATTCCAGCCCAGATTCAGCAGGTAAAATCGAAGAAATCGCGTCGCCACAGGGCGCATTGCAAAGGGCTTGACCCCATCCTTCCGCGCACGGGCCAACATATGATTCGTTCCTACCAGGGCCACACCCCCGTCATCCCCGCCTCCTGCTACGTCGATCCCAGCGCCCAGATCATCGGTGACGTCACTCTTGGCGAGCAGGCCAGCGTGTGGATGAACGCCGTTATCCGCGGCGACGTCAACTCCATCCGCATCGGCGCCAGGTCCAACGTACAGGATTGCGCCGTCCTCCACGGCATGCGCTACCTCTACCCCGTCATCATCGGGGAGATGGTGACCATCGGCCACAACGCCACCGTCCACGGCTGCGTCATCGAGGACGAGTGCCTGATCGGCATCGGCGCCGTCGTCCTGAACAACGCGCGGATCGGCGAGGGGTCCATCATCGCTGCCGGCGCGGTCATCCCGGAGCAGACCATCATTCCACCGCGCAGCCTGGTCGCCGGAGTACCGGGCAAAATCCGGCGCCAGCTTGGCGACGAGGACCGCGCCTCGATCCTGAAGTACGCCAATAACTACCTTGACTACGTGGCGATCTACCTCAGCGAGCGTTGAATCCAGATGTTCCTGGAACTGCGTATCTCCACTCGGGTCCCCATTTCTCAGCTCGAAAGTGATCCCGCACCCTGCAACAACGTGGCCACGAGGTAGTCATCTTTGGAATCGCCGACACCGAAGCCCACATCAAGGCGGCCGGCGGCCAGTTCCACCTGATCGCCACATCGACTATCATCGAGACGACATTCCAAATAGGCGCAGTACCATTAGGTCGGGTATCGTAGCCGCATGCTGAAAGTCTCTGTAGCCCAACTCGGCAGCGTCCTCTTCGACACGGCCGCCACGCTAGACCGCATGGAATCCGCCTGCCGTCAGGCCGCAGCCGCTGGCGCCAAACTCGTCGTGCTTCCGGAGGCCATCTTAGGCGGCTACCCCCGCGGACTCACCTTCGGAGCAATCGTAGGCGGTCGCACCGAGCAGGGCCGTGACCAGTTTCTCCGTTACTCGAACGCCGCTGCCCGCGTCCCGGGCCCGGAGACCGAGCGCATCGCTCACTGGTCCAAAGAGCTCGACCTCCACCTTGTCACGGGCGTGATCGAGCGCGACCACGGCACCCTCTACTGCACCTCCCTCCTGTTCTCCCCTGACGCCGGGCTCATCGCCAAACATCGCAAGCTGATGCCAACGGGCAGCGAGCGCCTCATCTGGGGCCAGGGCGACGCCTCCACCATGCAGGTCGTCGACACCGCCATTGGCCGCATCGGCATGGCGATCTGTTGGGAAAACTACATGCCTCTCTATCGCCAGCACCTTTACAGCCAGGGTGTGCAGCTATGGTGCGCCCCCACCGTGGACGTGCGAGAAATCTGGCAAACCAGCATGCGCCACATCGCCTACGAGGGCCGCTGCTTCGTCCTCTCGCCCTGCCAGTACTTCACCAAACAGGATTGGCCCGCAGACCTCCGAGACCAGGGCGGCGAAATCGACGGCCACAGCCTGATCGTGTCCCCGTTCGGCGAAGTGCTTGCCGGCCCCCTCAGCGGCGAAGGCATCCTCACCGCCGACATCAACCTGGACGACATCCCGCGCGGCAAGTACGACCTCGACGTCGCCGGCCACTACAACCGACCCGACATCTTTGAGCTCCGCATTCGCTGAACCGCTTAAATTACCCCAGCTGGAAACGCCACCCCGACACCCTCCACCCACGCTAGAGGTCATTCTGAGCGCAGCGAAGAATCTCAGCATTTCGCTTTGCCTTTGCTCTTGCTTTTGCCCTCTGAACTCCATACCCTCCACCCATGTCGAAGCCCGCCTACGTCTACATCATGTCGAGCCGTGGCAAGCGCCTCTATATCGGCGTAACCTCCGACCTGATGCGGCGCATGAAAGGACACAAGTCCAACGCCGACCCAAACTCCCACTGCACCAAGTACAACATTCATCACCTCGTTTACTACGAGGTTTTCGAGTCCATCAACGAAGCCATTGCCCGTGAGACATCGCTCAAGGGCATCCTGCGACTCCGCAAAATTCAACTTATCGTCGGCCTTAACCCCACATGGCAAGACCTCAGCGCCAACTGGGGCAAGCAGGCCGAACCCTTCGACGAATCCAAACTCCGGCCGCCCACGAAGTTCTAAACACTGAGATTCTTCGCTTTGCTCAGACTGACCTAGGTGGTGGGTGGAGGTCATTCTGAGCGCAGCGAAGAATCTCCGTATTCAGCCGTTGCCGTCGCAACATAACCCGTCCCGAAACCGAGCCCTAAAGGTTCTTAAGCGCCTGCACACATACCTCGTTGCCCCGCTCCGCTCCCATGCCGAACCATTTTCGGGCTGCCACGGGGTCTTTCTGCAGGTAAATCTGGCCCAGTGCGCACGGAGCATTGGGATCGCCCTTGCCTGCCGCCAACTCCAGCAACCGGGTACCTTCTGCCGGGTCCTTCGGAACGTCCTGTCCATTCAGCGTTCGAATGCCCATCGCATACAGCGCCGGCGGCCATCCTTTCACCGCTGCCGCCCGATAGAGGCTCAGCCCTTTTGCTGGATCTTTCGGCAGGTTATTGCCCGTGATCCAAAGCGTTCCCAGGTCGAACGTCGCCCGCTCCGATCCACCTCCCGCCGCCGTGCTCAGCCATTGGATTGCCTTGGCCATATCCACCGGCGTCCCATTTCCATTCATATAGAGATATCCCAGGCTCGCCTGCGCCATGCGATCTCCTTTGTCAGCCATCTGCTGGTAGATCGGGAGCAGCTTCGCATAGTCCGGGCCGCCGTCTTTGGAGTGCAACAGAAGTTTGGTCAGCTTATCCGGCGCATTTTTCTTCCAATGGTTCTCCATCGCTCTCCGGTATCCAGCTTCAGCCAGAGCATAATCCGCCGGAACGCCAGGCATATCTCCGTTCAGCAGGTCGCCCAGCATCTCGGCACCGTCGTAGCTTTCGTTGTCGAAACTCACCTTGCACAGCCTGACCGCCTCTTTTAGATCACGACCGACACCGCGTCCCAGCACAAAATCCATACACGCTTCATACGCCAGATCGCCGACACCCTTTTCGGCAAATTTCATGTTCCAGTAGTGCGCCTTCGGGAAGTCCACCGGCACGTTGTACTGCCCTTCCATCAGGAAGGTAGCGAGGTATCGCCCGATGAAGGTATTTCCCTTCTCGGCGGCGATCGACATCAATTCCAGCCCGTGTTTGGTGTCCCGTTTCATCAGTGCGCCTTCGACCATCAGGCGGCCAATCTGCCCACCTGCCTCCACATCACCCGCAGCCGCCTTCTCCTTGGTCAGCTGCACGAACGCTTCATGTTCCTTCTTCGTCTTCTCTGCAACGCGTTTATCCGTCAGCGCGCTCAGCCGCCTCATCATCTCTTCATAGGTGTCGGCATCCTTGGGATCGGTCGAGTTCTTGCGCCGTGCGGCGGCCGCCGCGTTGTGCCGGTCCACAATGCTCGAAAGCGTGCCGTTCAGCATGCCTATCCCGGCTCCTGCGGCCCCGGAACCACTGCTGCTGCTGCTGCGGCTGCTGCCTCCGCTATTGCTGCTTCCGCTGGTTGAGCTTCGGGCATTCCGTGCTGACTCTGTCATACAGAGCCTGCTGATCGCGCTGGGCTGCATCGGCGCGTTCCTGGTTCAGCATCGCAGAGTAACGGGCGTAGTCCTGCGAGACGCTTTGGGCGCGGCTAGCAACGCTTAGAGGAAACAAGACAACGAACAGCACCGGAAGGACAACAGACCGCATGGCAGGAGCTCCTGAGCAGGGAAGTGATGACACGTCTCATCTAAATCAAGACAACAGCCTTACATAAAAGCGCCAGCTTCGCCACCAAGATCCAACTCCGCCAGCATCGCCGCAACTGTCTTCCCCGACACCGGCTCCAGCCAGTCACCGGCGATCTCCGCCAGCGGCCGCAGCACAAACCGCCTCTCCGCCACGCCCGGATGCGGCAGCATCAACTCTGCAGACTCCAACACCAGATCATCAAAGAAGATCAGATCCAGATCGATCAGTCGCGGCCCCTTTGGCGGAACACCCGTCCGCACTCGCCCCATCGCGCCTTCAATTCCCAACAACCCACGCATCAACGCCCGAGGCTCCAGCTCGGTATCGAGCAGCACAGCCGCATTCACAAACTCAGGTTGTTCCAGATAAATCTCCGGCGCGGTCGTAAGGTAGCTTGATACCGCAACCACTCGCCCCAACTCGGCGATCCGCCGCACAGCCTCGTCAAGATTCTCACGCGGCCCGCCGAATACGGACGGCAGGTTCGATCCCAACGCAATCGCCGCCCTGTGGAGCTCAGGCATGCGCGACGGTCATCTCAAGCAGCCGCACCGGCGCTTGCTCTTCCACCTGGTCGTACCCAAACGCCAGTTCCCACGCCGACCGGTCGCGCATCAGCCGCTGCACCAGCGCGGTGTGCATCGCATGACCGGCTCGCTCGGCGACGACTCGACCCTGGATGCGGCGGCCGGCCAGCGCCAGATCGCCGATCAGGTCCAGCACCTTGTGGCGGACAAACTCGTCCGCAAACCGCAGCGGACCGTTTACAACGCCCTGGCGGGTGAGAATAATCGCACACGCATCTGACGCCCCGCGGATCAGCCCCATGTTGCGCAGCATGGGCTCGTCTTCCTTGTAGCCAAAGGTCCGCGCCGGAGCGATCTGCGCCATATAATCCCCGGTCGCAAGGTCGCCGCGAAAGGTCTCCTGCCCAATCGGCGAAGGGAAATCGATCATGTAGTCGATCGTGTAGCCCTCTCCCGGGTACACGCCGATGAACTTCGCCCCGTCGCGCACTTCAACGTCCTTCAAAATCTTCAAATACTCGCGCTTGCGCCGCTGCTGCTTCAGCCCCACCTGCTGGAACGCCTGCACATACGGCAGCGAGCTTCCATCCAGAATGGGCACCTCGAGGTTGTCCACTTCGACGATCACGTTGTCCACGCCGCACCCGATCAGCGCCGACAGCAGGTGCTCGGTCGTCTGGATCAGGACCGATTGGCGCATCAACGATGTCGCATAGCTAACCTTGGCGACGTTGCGTCCTGTCGCCGGAATCTCAAAGTTGTCCAGATCGGTCCGGCGAAAGACAATCCCTGACCCCGCCGGAGCGGGTACCAGTCGCATCTCGACAACCGCACCGCTGTGCAGCCCGACACCCGAAAAGCCGATCGCGGATTGAATCGTCTGTTCGTAATGAACAGCGCCGGTGGATACCTGCACGAACGTCCTTTCGCCACCGGCCTAGATTACATGGCTGGGGTCGAACTCGGAGTGTGGCAAATCAGACACAGGTTCTCCGCACGCAAGCCACACTGCTCTCCGCTGTTTGTTTACTAGCCTGATTCCCCTCAGTTTTGTTATAACTCGTTTGGATCTATCAACTTACCGGGCTGCAATGCAACTGGTTCTTGATCCGCTTCCGAGAGAAGTGCGATGACCCGTGCGATCGGGAGGCCCACGACGTTGAAGTAGTCTCCCTCAATTCGCGGGATCCAGCGGGCGGCAAAGCCCTGAATCGCATAGGCGCCGGCCTTGCCCAGCGGCTCGCCGGTCGCGACATAGTCCTCAATCTCCTGCGCCGACATCATGTTGAACGAAACGTGGGTGATTTCGACATCCACCACCGTACGGTCGTGCCTGGCCGACACCGCCGCCACCCCGGTCATAACGGCATGCGTCCGCCCGCTCAGCAGCCCAAGCATCCGCTCAGCATCTTCCGGGTTCAGCGGCTTGCCGAGGATTGTTCCTGACTCGCTCAGCACAACTGCCGTATCCGCCGCCAGCACTGTGAAGTCCGCGTCTGCACGCTCCTTGCGATACTTCGCACACACCGCCTGCGCCTTCTCCGTCGCGACCCGCTGCACATAGGCAGCAGCTCCCTCGTCCGGGAGCGGGGTCTCGTCGATATCCGCCGGGACCACCTCGAATTCCAACCCAGCCTGCGCCAACAACTCGCTACGGCGGGGCGATGCAGAAGCAAGTATCAGCAAAGTCTTCTCCTAAACGGCAGTAACCGCAATCACGCAGGACATCTGATGGCTTTTGCCAGGCTCCAGTGTGATGTCATCCGTCGCCGTATTCGCTGTCTCGACACACACAAATCCCGGCCACGAATCCTCCGGTAAGTCCGACAGACCACTCCACGGGTTCCACACAACTGTCGTGGCAGAATTCGTCTTATCCACCGAAATGACCCGGCCATTGCCGATGTCGTGAATCTCAATCGGAGCTCTGTTTCCCGGAAACACGCTGTCCGTCGCCGCCGTCAACCGCAGCGGTCCCGCGGGAGTGGACTTCACCTTCATCCCATCTGTCTTGTCGCGATACACCGCCGATTCCAGCCCGGTCAGCATCGCGTTCCGCACATCGCCAACCGCAAAGTAGGCATGCAACGCCTCCTCGACCACGACTGATTCCGCGCCTGCATTGACTGAGGTCAGCCGCATCGTCAACGTCCTGCCGACGATGACTTCGTACGCCAACCGCACGTTGTCGAAGCCCAGGCTCCGGCTCGCGTCATTCGGATACAGCGCAAACGTAAGGTAAATCTGGTCGCCGTCCGGCCCCGGGACCAGCGCCGCAAACACCAGTTCCCACTCTTGAATTCGGGCATACCCATGGGGCGGCCCCGCCTGCCCGTCGGACCGCGGACCAAACCACGGGAAGCAGATCGGCACTCCCCCGCGAATAGCCTTCACCTCCGCAAATTCCGACTTCTCCGACAGAAAAATCACCGGCTCCTGCCCCGCAGGCTGCCAGTGCGTCACATGCGCGCCGTGCAGATAGATGGTGGCGTCCGCCGCCGCCGTGTGCACCTGCACCCGCGTCAATCTGTCGTGCGAGTCGAACGAAAGATGTCCCGGAATCCCAAACTTCTCTTCAAGCTGTCCAATATCCATCGTATCTGGCAGTCTAGCTGGTCGGCCCGGATTCCGTCCGCGGAGGACTGAACCAAGTAAACTAAGTCTGGTAGACTAAGTCCACTATGCAAACCGTCAATATCCACGAAGCGAAGACCCACCTTTCCAAGCTGATCGCCAAGGGAGAGCCCTTCATCATCGCGAAATCCGGGAAGCCCCTTTACAAGGCCGTGCCCATTGAAGAGCCTGCCCCGGCCATGCGCAGGATGGGTGGCCTCGAAGGTATGTTTACGATTCCAGACGATTTCGACACCATGTTCCAAAAGGAAATCGAAGACATGTTCGGACTGCGAGAGTAATGAAGTTTCTCAATGACACTCATCTCCTTCTATGGTTCACGACGGAGCCTAAAAAACTTCCGGCTGAGGCCCGTCGGCTGATGCAAGATCCAGCAAACGAGCTGTTCTTCAGTTCAATCAGCTTTTTGGAGATCGCCATCAAAAGAGCTCTCAACCGGCAGGACTTTCAGCCGGACCCTCGTCTCCTGCACGAAGAGCTTCTACGGCGTGGGTTTCGCGAACTGACCTTCGCCACACACCATGCAATGGCAATCGAGGGCTTGCCACGGATTCATCGAGACCCCTTCGACCGCATCCTCATAGCGCAGGCGATCAGTGAGAACATTACACTACTAACCTCCGACGTCAGAATCGCCCAATACCCCGGCCCGATCCGCAAGGTTTAGACCTGCCCCACGGTCTTCTTGCCAAACGGGCAACGCTCCACCAACGGACACGCCCCGCACTTCGGTTCGGCAAACGTACACAGCGTCTGCGCGTGCAGCTTTACCAGCGAGTGGTGCTCATCCAGCATCGCCGCGTCCCAATCCTCCGGAACCAGCCGCATCAGGCGCGTTTCGGTGGTGGCTGCGTCTGCCCTGGGAGTCAGAGCCAGCCGCTGCGTCACGCGCAGGTGATTCGCGTCTACGCATAGCGCCCGCCGTCGCAGGGTGGAAAAATTCACCACCGCAGCCGACACCTGCGCCCCCACGCCTTCAAATCCTTCCAGCCACTCACGAATCTTGTCGGTGCGATACTTCGCCAGGAAGTCGAGAGTCAACGATCCATACCGAGCTGTGATCCCCATCAGCGCCCCTTTGATCCGCGGAGCCTTCACCTCTGGAAATGTCACCCCGGCGATCGCCTGCTCCACCTCGGCCAGCGGCGCATCGCGGAACTCCTCCCACGTCGCGTATCTTGACTGCAGCCCGCGCATCACGTTGTCCGAGTCTTCGGTCTTCGTTCGCGAGGCCAGCAGCGAGTAGATCAACTGCGACAGCGGATCGCGCTGCACCCGCGGTGCCGGCTGTCCGTAGCGTGTCAGCAGCGTCTGATGGAGATGAGTCAGCCTCGTATCGACAGGCTGCGGGAAGAGTGGAACTGGATCCATTGACCTGATTTTAGTCTCGATGCTGCACACTGGTAGTGACGAGCCAAGCGGCTCACCACATCCAACCACGATCAGGAGATCACGATGACCACACTCGGCACCACACGGCAACTTGGAAACTCCGACCTGCAGCTTACCCCCATCGGCTTTGGTGCCTGGGCCATTGGCGGCGGAGACTGGCAGTTTGGCTGGGGCCCCCAGGACGACACCGACTCCGTTGACGCCATCCACCGCGCACTCGACGCCGGCATCAACTGGATCGACACTGCCGCCGTCTACGGCCTGGGCCACTCCGAGGAGATCGTCGGCCACGCCCTGAAGACCAACACCACCAAACCTTACGTTTTCACCAAATCCACCATGACCTGGGGCGAAGACCGTAAGGTCGTTCAGACGATGAAGAAAATCCGGCAGGAGTGTGAAGATAGCCTGCGTCGCCTGCGCATCGACACCATCGACCTGTACCAGATCCACTGGCCCGTCCCCGACGAAGAGCTCGAAGAGGGCTGGGCGGTGATGGCCGAGCTCAAAAAGGAGGGGAAAGTCCGCTGGATCGGGGGCTCCAACTTCTCCATCGCTCAGATGGAGCGCGCCATGAAGATCGCGCCGCTCACATCCATGCAGCCGCCATACTCCATGATCAACCGCACCGCCGAGGCTGAGGTGCTGCCCTTCTGCCTGAAGCACGGCATCGGCGTCATCAACTATGCCCCCATGCACAGCGGCCTGCTCACGGGCGCGATGACCAAAGAGCGCGTGATGACTTTCCCGGAGAACGACTTCCGCAAACGCGCCAAGCAGTATCAGGAGCCGCTGCTCTCGCGCAATCTGGACCTCGCAGAACTGCTGCGGGAGATCGGCGCTTCGCACGATGTCTCAGCCGGCGTAGTAGCCATCGCCTGGACGCTGCACAATCCAGCGATCACAGCCGCCATCGTCGGCGGACGCAGCGCCAGCCAGGTCGAAGGCGTGTTGCCGGCCGCTGAGTTCCGCCTTACCGAAGCCGAGTTCAACGAGATCGCCGACTTCATCAAATCCCGCCCCTGACCCAACCCGCTGAGGTCATTCTGAGTAAAGCGAAGAATCTCCGTATTGGCTCTTCTATCCCCACCCAAACCGTCCGGGTGCCCCATCTCAAACAGCATCACCGTTTGAGGTGGGCTCCAACACCACATCCGCACTAGGATTGAACCTGATGAAACTCCGCCTCGCCGCGCTCCTTCTGCTCGCCCCCACGCTCGCCGCCCAGCAGCGCCCCATTCGTCCGCCCACCCATGTGCAGTTCCCGTTCCTGCACGAGAACGATGTAGTCCTCTTTCAGGGCGACTCCATCACCGATGGCGGCCGAGCGAAGACCGGCACCGACCAGAACCACATCATGGGCCAGGACTACGCCTACATCCTCGCTGCGCAGGTGGGGGCCGATATCCCGGACCGGAACATCCACTTCATCAATCGCGGCATCTCCGGCGAGCGCGTTGTCGACCTGGCCGCACGCTGGAAGGAAGACACGCTCGCCCTGAAGCCCAGCATCCTCTCCATCCTCATCGGGATCAACGACCAGCTCGGCTCAAAAGGCCCCCTCACCGCCGAGGAGTACGAGACCGCATACGACAAGGTTCTCGCGGAAACGGTAGCTGCCCTGCCCAACACTAAGATCGTCCTCGGCGAACCGTTCCTGCTGCCGGTCGGAAAACACCAGGCCAACTACAGCGAAGAGCTAGCCGACCTGAAGAAACGCCAGACTGCAGTCGCAAAACTAGGAGCCAAATACCACCTGCCGGTGATCCACTACCAGCAAGCCTTCGACGACGCGCTGGCCCACGCGCCCGCTGCCTACTGGTGCTGGGACGGCGTCCACCCCACCTACGCCGGCCACGGCCTGATGGCACGCGAGTGGCTCCGTACGACGAACGCCGCGTGGGGAAACTGATACGAAAAGCAACCACGGATATAACGGATGAACACGGATTTGCCTTGTCTTATCCGTGTTCATCCGTTATATCCGTGGTCGCTCTGTTCTTGTTTTAAGAACTAACTTCCGCCAATATCTTCTGCAATCCAGCCATGCTTGTCCGCGTCGAATCTTCCGGACCCTTGCCACTCTTCCAATGGGTCTCCAGTGACAGGGCCTGCGAGTATTTGAGCTTCTTGAGCGCCTCCAGCTGGCCCTTCCAATCGATCATGCCGCCACCCACAGGAGCCCAGCCGATCTTGCCGTCCGGCAGCTTCATCGCGTCCTTGCAATGCACATGGCCGATGCGGTTCTTCGGCAACAGATTGTAGCCATACGGGAACGGAACCTCGCCGGATTCGGCTGCATTGCCCGGATCCCAGTTCAGCATGAAGTTTGGATTCGTTACTGCTGCAAGCAGCTTCGCCGATTGCGCGCCGGTCGACGTATTGCAGCTCTGCTCGTTCTCCAGCAGCAGGATCATGTTCTCTTTCGCCAGCCGCACAGATGCCTTGCGCAGCTGCGCGTTGATCACCGGCCGAGCCTTGGTCTCATCCTCCAGCTTCCAGAAATCGAAGCACCGAATGCGTGTGCTGCCCAGCATCTTCGCGGCGTGAATGCACTTCTCCAGCACCTCGGTCTGCGCTGCGAAGGTATCTGCCGGCGGGTTTTTCTCCGCCCTGCCATCGGCGCGTTTCTCGCCAGGAAAGTCCACCTTGAACAGGGGACTGGCGAGGTCGGTGACGGCTAGTGAATACTTCGTAAGAATCTTCTTCGCATCCGCCAACTGCTCATCGCTGGCTGCAGCAATATTCGTCTTGCCGATCGAGCGGATCTCAATGTACTTCAGGCCAAAGTCCACCGCTGCAACCTTGCAGGTGAACTCAAAGTCCTCGCCGATCTCGTCGTTGATGACCGCCAGGTGAAACGGCAAATTGCGCTGCGGATACAGGGGCTTGGCAGCCTGCGCGCGAAGCATCGCAGGAGTTGCAGCGAGAGCGGCGGAAGTAGCAAGAAAACGACGACGAGTCAGCAAGCGGAAATCCTCCAAGGTGCAACTCCGAACAAAATGGGGTCGCACCAGAAAGCCTACGCCATCAACTAGTGCAATGGCTAACTCACGCACAATCTCGTCATCCTGAGCGAAGTCCAGCGCGCCTCTGCGATGGACGCAGTCGAAGGACCC
>JANXWZ010000151.1 GCA_025350865.1 Rhodanobacteraceae bacterium | reverse complement strand
CCGCCATCGAGCATGAAGGTGGTCTGGTCGACGGTCGTGCCGGCTACGTTGCCGCCGGGGGTGGTGCCGGGCTGCATGGTGGTGAAGGTCGCGACGTCGCGGCCGATGGCGGGGAGCGACTCGACGAGGGCTGCGTCCACCGTGGTGCCGGTCGTGGCGTTCATGGTCTGGATGTCGGCGTTCGAGGCCTGCACCTCGATGGTCTGGTTGGCTGCGCCGACGGACATCTTGAAGTTGGCGGTGGTCTGGGTGCCTACGCTGACCACGAGGCCCGCGATGTTGTCGGTCGCGAAGCCGGGCGTGGCCGCGGTGATGTTATAGGTGCCAGGCTGAACGTTCGAAAGGACGAACTGGCCTTCTTTGCTGGTGACGGTGGTGCGGGTGGTCTTGGTCTCAGGGTCCATCAGGATGATGGTGGTATTGGGGATCAGCCCACCCTGGGCGTCGACGACCGATCCGGTGATCGTACCGGCATTGGAAGCCTGCGCTAGTGCGGACGACGTGCCGAGGGCCAGGAATGCCAGCAGCACAGTCGCGAGGGTGGTAAGGATGTTCCAGCGTTGGATGAGTCTCGTCATTTGGGTCTCCATGAAGTGGTACAGATGGCGTTGACTATGTCCGGATTGAGCCGAACGAGGGTCGTTTCAGATTTGCTGATGGAACACCGATTCAGTGAGTTTCAGAGATGCAGAGATGCGACGACTCTTGCAACAGTGCCGGGAAGGTGGGAACTCCGGCCGGGAATGGCTGGAAGATCACCTTACGGATACACAGGTGCCGACGACGGGTGGGCCGAGGGAGAACAAAAATTCGTGTGAATGAGACTTGAATGTAACAGATAAATTATGAAGGGGCGAAACTTTTCGGAACTTTCTGGCTCGAAGCCACGTCCAGGGGCGGAAATTGCGGCAAGACTGGGCCGCGCAACCACGGTCAGGCCCGCCATCTCCGCGAGGGCGCGGAAATGGAGCACGCGTCAGCTGGGGCTAGAGTTGGCCGAGTTTGTGTTGCTGGGCGATGTAGTCGCAGGCTCTTGCGGTCAGGGCCATGATGGTGAGGGCCGGGCCGACGGTTCCGCTGGTGACGAAGCAGCTTCCGTCGGTGACGAACAGGTTCTTGACGTCCCAGGTCTGGTTGTGGGGGTCCAACACCGATTTGGCGGGGTCGGTGCCCATGCGCGCGCCGCCGCACTCGTGGATTGCGGCTCCGACAGCCATGCTCTTCTTGAACGACTTCTGGAACATGAAGCGGCTGAGCCAGTCGGCGTCGGGGAAGACCTCTTTTGGGTTGTCAAGCCCGACGGCTGAGCCGGAAAAGATGATCTTATACCCGGCGGCCTCGACCATCTCGCGGATCGACCGGGTCTGCTCGCGCATGAGGGCATATTCGTTTTCCTTGAGCGCGCAGGTGATGTGCGGAGCGGGGATGCCCCAGGCGTCTTTGCGCCAGCGGCTGAGAGAGATGGAGTTCTCGTAGTAGGGAAGGGTCTCGCCGAAGCCCATCAGGCCGAAGATGGTGGGTGCGCCTTCGGCGACCGCGCCGCGGCCGATGGCTCCCTGCATGGCGAAGCCGCGGAGGAAGCTGGAGTTGGTGGTGCTGTTGAGGTTTTCGTAGCGCGGAACGTAGACGCCGCCGGAGGGCGCGTAGAAGGGATCGGCGGGGGCGGAGTCGTCGTGTTCCCAGCCGGTCTTGCCGGGGATGGTGCCGTAGATCTGGCTCGGGGTCTGGTCCATGAAGTAGTGGCCGAGGAGGCCGCTGGAGTTGCCGAGGCCGTGCGGGTGTTTGGGTGAGGCGGAGTTGAGCAGAAGGCGGACGGACTCGATGGTGGACGCGCAGAGGACGACTACTTTTGCTGAGACCGTCTCGGACTTTTTGGTGAGGCGATCAATGAACTCCGCGCCGGTGGCCTTGCCGGTGGCGTCGTCGACGAGGATGCGCTTGACGACCGCGTCGGTGCGGATAGTGAGGTGGCCGGTCTCTTTGGCGGCGAGAATCGGGATCGGCACGCGTTTGAGGTTAGGGCCGGCGTAGCGCCAGGAGATGACGGAGCGGCCGGGCCATCTGCTCTCGACGGTCTGCTTGAATTCTTTCTCAACCTGCGTCAGCTTGGGGGTGAAGGCGTATTTGCCGGTGGGGAGATTTTTGATGTTGTCGTCGTCGCCGTAGACGCCGAGAAGCTCCTCGACCTGCTCGTAGTAGGGTGCGAGGTCGGAGTAGGCGATGGGCCAGTCTTCGCCGAAGCCGTCGCGGCTGGATGCCTTGAAGTCGTAGTCGGTCATGCGGAGCAGTACGCGCCCGTAGAGGTGGAGGCGTCCGCCGAGTTGCCGTCCGCGAATCCAGAGGTAGAAGTTTTTGCGGGCGGTGGTGTAGGGGTTCTGCCAGTCGTTGACGAAGAGATGCTTGAACTGGTCGCCGAAGAAGCCGATGCGGGCCTGGATGTACTGGCCTTTCAGGACGGCCATGACGCGGGACTTCAGGTTGATCCCCTTTTGACGGGGCTTGTCTGGGGTCTTGAAATCAGCCTCGCTGATACTCGGACCGGCTTCGAGGAGGAGTACGTCCAGCCCGTGTTTTGTGAGTTCCCAGGCGGCGATACTGCCAGCGGCTCCGGATCCAATGACGAGTGCGTCGTACTGTTTGCCCTGCATGAAGCTCCTCGGGGAAGTGATTCCGAGCTCTAGTTTACGCCGAAAGCGCGATGGGTTCACTGCCACAAGTGGGGGAGAGGCAGCGGGTTACGCGGTATCTGGCCACAGGTTGTTGACCAAAACACCAAAGCCGGGATTTCTCCCGGCTTCGGTGTTTGGTGGGTGCGATTGGGTTAGGCGCTGGCAGCGTCGGCTGGTGGTTCGGCTGCAGCGGCGGCTTCGGCGCGATCCTTCTCGGCCTTGGCTTCCTTGCGGAGGACCGCGGCGTTCTGGCCGAGGTTGGCCTCGAGCTGCTCGGTGGTGTAGGTCTCGATGACGTCGCCGGAACGCATGTCCTTCCAGCCAGCGAGATCGATACCGCACTCGACGCCTTCGCGGACTTCCGATACGTCGTCCTTCATGCGTTTGAGCGACGAGATCTTGCCCTTCCAGACTTCGACGCCGTCCCGCATCAGGCGAGCCTGCGCGTTGCGCTTGATCGTCCCGTCGGTGACACGGCAGCCGGCGATCTGGCCGACCTTGGTGATCTTGAAGACCTGCAGGATTTCGGCGCGACCGGCGTAGTTTTCCTTGAAGACGGGATCGAGCAAGCCGTACATGGCCTTTTCGATCTCGGTACGGAGTTCGTAGATGATCGAGTGGAGACGAATCTCGACGTTTTCGCGAGCGGCGACTTCGGCCGACCGGAGATCCGGACGGACGTTGAAGCCGATGATGACGGCGTTCGAGGCAGACGCGAGCAGCACGTCGGACTCGGTGATGGCGCCGACACCGGAGTGCAGCACGCGGACCCGAACCTTCTCGGTGGACATGTGGGCGAGGTCTTCGGCAATAACCTCGACCGAGCCCTGCACGTCGCCCTTGACGATGATGTTGAGGTCCTTGACGCCCGCCATCTTGATCTGCTCGGCCAGGCCTTCGAGCGAGACACGGGAGCTCTTGGCAAGCTGCGCCTCACGATCCTTCATGGTGCGGTAGCGAGAAATTTCCTTGGCACGGTCGCGGTCAGTCATGACCAGGAAGGTATCGCCGGCATCCGGCATACCTTCCAGACCGAGGATTTCGACCGGCGTCGACGGGCCTGCCGAGGAGATGGGACGACCGCGATCGTCGAACATGGCGCGGATCTTGCCGAAGGTGTTTCCGACGATGTAGCTGTCGCCAGTCTTCAGGGTTCCGTTCTGGACGAGGATCGAGGCCACGGCACCGCGGCCGCGATCCAGCTTGGCTTCGATGACGGTTCCGACCGCAGGACGCTCGGGCTGAGCCTTCTGCTCGTTGACGTCGGCGACGAGACAGATCATCTCTTCGAGAGCGTCGAGGTTGAGACGCTTCTTGGCGGAGACTTCAACGAACTCGGTGTCGCCTCCCATGCTGGTCGGCTGCAGGCCGCGCGAGGCGAGCTGCATAATGACGCGCTGGGCGTTGGCTTCCGGCTTGTCGATCTTGTTGACGGCGACGATGATCGGCACCTTGGCGGCGCGCGCGTGATCGATGGCCTCAATGGTCTGGGGCATCACTCCGTCGTCGGCTGCAACGACGATGACGACGATGTCGGTAACCTTGGCTCCGCGTGCACGCATGCGGGTGAAGGCCTCGTGACCCGGGGTATCGAGGAATACGATCTCGCGACCGAATGCGGGCGAATCGGGCTTGGTGATCTTGACCTTGTAGGCGCCGATGTGCTGCGTGATGCCGCCGGCTTCTCCGCCTGCAACGTCAGTGGAGCGAATGGCGTCGAGCAGCGAGGTCTTACCGTGGTCGACGTGGCCCATGACCGTGACGACCGGCGAGCGGACGACCTCGACCATGCCGCTGGTGTCTTCGAGGAAGCCTTCGATGGCCTCGTTTTCAAGCTGCTCTTCGACCGAAATGACGGTGGCGTCGGCTCCGAACTGGCGGGATACGTCCTTTACCAGTTCGCCCTCGAGCGACTGGTTGACAGTCACTAGAACGCCCTTCATCAGCAGGACTGCGATGAGATCCTTACCGCGAACATCGAGCTTTTCTGCCAGATCCTTGACCGAGATACCTTCGGTAACGGTGATGGACTTGGTGATGGGCAGGGGCTCGCGCGAGAACTGCATGCCGCCGTAACGCGGTGGCGGCTGGAAGCCCTTCATCGGGCCTTCCTTCACCTTCTCGTAACGCTGACCGCCACGGCGCTGGCCGGGGCGCGCGGGACGCATACCGGCGGGTGGCGCTCCTGCGGTATCAGGGGTGGAGCCGGGTGCTCCGCCGGGCCGTGCTCCGAAGCCGGGACGGGCAGGGAAGCCCGGACGTGCGCCGGGGGTGAAGCCGGGGCGAGGCGCTCCGCCAGGGCCGGAAGGGCCTCCAGGGAAGCCGGGCCGAGTGGGGTGCATGGGGCGGCGAGCGCCAGGAGCGGACGAACCCATGGGAGGCCGCGAACCTGCGGGTCCACCTTGATAGCCACCGGGGCCGCTACCTGTGGAGCCGGGACGCGGACGCTCGAAGATGGGGCGACCGCGGGGCGGTGCTCCGGGAACCGGCGGCGGCGCTGTGTAGATGGGGCGTGGGCCGGTCTGCGGCATGATGACGCGACGGGCCGGGACCACGGGCACAACGGGCACCTCAATGACCGGGACTTCGACTTCGGGCTCCGGCGCGACTACGACAGGGGGCGGCGGTGCGACAGGCGGCGCGACTGCCACGGGTGCAACCGGTGCGGCGGGACGCGGCGGCGCAGCGACGACGACAGGCGTCGTAACCGCAGGCCGGGTGAGGACGGCGGGATTGGCCGGAGCTACGACGACCGGTGGTCGCGCGACCACAGCTCCGCTGAGCGGACGACCCGCGATGGCGGGTGTCGGCGGCGGAGCAACGATGCGGGCACCCTGATTCGGCAGCGGTACGATGCGGCGCGGCGCAGGGACGGCCGGTGCGGTGGGCGCGGCGACAGCAGGCGCAGCCTGCACGGGTGCGGGCGGCGCGGCGACTGGCGCAGGTGTTACAGCAGGCGCAGCAACCGCCGGGCGGCTGGTTGCAACGACTGCCGGTGTGGCGACCACGGGACGGGCCGTCGCGACGAACGCGGGACGGGCGGGCGGTACCACCGTCACGGGACGAGCTGGAACGGGCTGACTGCCAGGCCGGTTGCCGGCCTCGGCTTGCTTGCGCTCCATGATGGCGCGCATGGCATCGCCGGGCTTGGAAGCACCGGAGAGGTCGATTTTGGGGCGGGACTCTGTAGCCGCTTTGGGTGTCGTTCCGCTGCGATCGCCGCGGAAGTACGCGCGGACCCGGTCTGCCTGGTCTTCGTCGATGGAACTGGAATGGGTCTTGCCAGAGACGCCGATGGCCTCGAGCGCATCGAGGATGGGCCTGCTCTTGACTTCCAGTTCGCGTGCCAGATCGTTGATTCTAACTTTGTTCATCCGTCCCTTTGTCTTCCTTCCCTCAAGCCGCTCAGCTGGTCATACGAGCCTCGTTCGAAGTGGAAGTGTTGTTGTCCTTATTATGGCTGAAATTGATGTAATCGCAGTAAAAACGACGATTCGGGTTTTGGGCCTCAAGCTTGTGGGTGGTACGAAGTGCAAATACTGAGATTCTGGCTTCGCCAGAATGACGGCGGTCTCTAGTGTGGCTAGGGGGTGTGATACCAGCCCTAGCCACGGTCGTGGCCGTCCTGTTCAATGGTTTCGTCGGAGACTTCCTGACTCTCGTCTACCAGGGTGTCGATGGTGTCGTTGTCGAGTTCGATGGCTTCTTCGCGGCGATCAGCGTCATCGTTCGCGTCGGAGGAGGAGAGTGCCGCTTCAAACTCGGCGATGTCTTCGCTGGAGACGGTGTCGACCTCTTGCAGGGTCTCACCGGCTGCGCCTTCAGCTGCGAGGATTGCTTCTGGAGTTGGAGTCATGGAGGAGGTCTCCGGAATTTCGGTTGGGGTGGCTGGGGCTTCGGGGCGGACTTCGCCTTCTTCGTACTGCCCGAAGTAATGACGAACCGCGACCGAGATTTTTTCGATCGTCTTCTCGCCGATGCCGGGGACTTCGGCAAGTTCTTCCGCAGTCATATCGGCGACGGCTTCTACGGTTGTGATGCCGGCAGCGATGAGCTTCTCGAGGATCGTCTCGCCGAGCTCTGTGACCATTTCGATCGGGGTGGATGGACCGCCGGACATGGCCTGCATCTGCTGCTCGACCTCCTGACGCTTCTCCTCTTCGCTCTTGATGTCGATCTTCCAGTTCAGCAGCTTGGCGGCGAGGCGAACGTTCTGGCCCTTTTTGCCGATGGCGAGCGAAAGCTGGGTATCGTCGACGATCACTTCGATCTGCTTGTCGTCGAGGTCGGTGATGGAGACGCGGGAGACCTTGGCAGGCTGCAGCGCCTTCTCGGCGAAGGTCGTGATCTCTTCCGAGAACTCGATGATGTCGATCTTCTCGCCGCGCAGCTCGCGGATGATGGACTGGACGCGCATGCCCTTCATGCCGACGCAGGCGCCGACCGGGTCAACGTCCTTGTCGCGCGACATGACGGCGATCTTGGTACGTTCACCCGCCTCACGGGCGATGGCACGGATGCTGACCGTGCCGTCATAGATTTCCGGGACTTCGGACTGGAAGAGGCTCTGGACCAGCGCCGGGGCAGCGCGCGAGACGATGACCTGCGGACCCTTGGCAGCGCGGTCGACGCGCAGTAGCACGACGCGGACGCGCTCGCCGACAGCGAACTGCTCCAGCCGGGACTGCTCGCGCTTGGGCATGCGGGCTTCAGCCTTGCCGAGGTCGAAGATGACGTCCATGGGCTCGAGACGCTTGACGACGGCGTTGATAACCTCGCCGGCGCGATGGTTGTACTCGTTGAACACGGTGTCGCGCTCTGCTTCGCGGACCTTCTGGAAGATGACCTGCTTGGCCATCTGGGCGGCGATGCGTCCGAGCGGCGAGGTGTCCTTGTAGAAGCGGAGTTCGCCGCCGACTTCGACTTCCGGTGCGAGCTCGCGGGCGGCATCGAGGGTCAATTCGTTCGTCTCGTCGACGATGAGTTCAGGGGTCTCGACCACGGTTTTGAAGACGTAGGCGCGGATTTCGCCGGTTTCCTTATCCATCTCGGCACGCATGTTTTCCTGCGTTTTGTAGTACTTGCGCGTGGCGAGAGCGATTGCGTCTTCGATGGCCGAGACAACGATCTCGGGCTCGATGCCCTTTTCACGGCTGAGTGCTTCGATGGATTGGTAGAGTGGGCTTGCCATTGTTTTAGTTCCTAGTGGGTAGTGGTTAGTTGGTAGTAACGGCAAAATACTGAGATTCTGGCTGTGTCAAAATGACGACCTTGGTTTGAGCTAGATTTCGGGGATGAGATTGGCCTTTTCGACGTTGGCCAGAGGGATGTCGATCGTAGTTTCGGTGGCGGCGACCTTTTTCGGCTTGCCCTTTTGTTTGACGGCCGCGAGGTCGAGTGTCAGGGTGTTGTCAGCGAAACTCGTCAAACGACCCTGAAAGTGCCGGTTCAAGTTGACTGCGGTGAAAGTCTGGAGCTTGACCAGGGCACCGGTGAATCTGGCGAAGTCGGCTGATTTCGAGAGTTTGCGTTCGAGGCCAGGCGACGACACTTCCAGTGTGTATTCGGCTCCGGGAACAAGGTCTTCAACGTCTAACAAAGTGCCGAAGTCGTGCGTAAAGGCGGTGCAGTCGTCATGCGTAACGCCGGAGAGTAGCTCGGCCGGCACGCCGCTGGGCAGATCCGGGATATGCTCCAAGGGGTCGAGCGGATCGCCCGCCTCGGCAGCTTTTGCCAGTTCGACGAGCTTGGCGCGAGTCTCGGGGTCCTTCTCGATGAAGACCCGGAGGGTGCGGTGTTTTGCTCCGCCGGAGAATTCGAGATCGACCACTTCAAGGTGGTGGGAGGCCGCGACGCGGTCCGCAATTGCTCGAATTTGATCGATCTGGAGGGCCATAATCGGAAAACCTTGAGCGCAAATAAAAAGTGGGCTTATCGCCCACTCATTGCCTCCGCCGATCTGTGCTACGGACCCGGTGCGACCACGGGAGCTGCAAACGACGGAACAACTTTGTCTGCTCCCCGATAATACACCCGTAGCTGAGTGGATTCAAAATGGGAGCGAAAGACGCGGAAGGCCGCGCAGAGGTCGCGTCTCCGAGACGGGTCAGGTGGAGGGCGGCGCAAGCGGTGCGGATGTGGCTAGAACTGCGCCGGATGTCAATTCTGGAAGAATCGATGGCCACTGGCTGGTTGACGCTGTTGGCGCACTGGTTAAGGGAGGTCTACAATCAACAGATTAACCCTATGGACATGACGACGATTCCCGAAGCTTTGACGTTTGATGATGTACTGCTCGTTCCTGCTTACAGCGATGTGGTTCCGGCGCAGGTGAGTACGCAGACCTGGATGACGAAGACCATTTCGCTGAACACGCCGCTGATGTCGGCGGCCATGGACACTGTGACCGAGTCGCGGCTGGCTATAGCGATGGCGCAACAGGGTGGAATGGGTGTGGTGCATCGCAACCTGTCCATTGAGGCCCAGGCCGGCGAGATCGACAAGGTGAAGCGCAGCGAAAGCGGGATGATCGTTGATCCCGTGACGATTGCGCCGGAAGAGACGATCGCGGCCGCGTTGGAGATGATGCGGCGATTCAAGATCTCCGGCGTTCCTGTGACGAAGAATAAGAAGCTGGTTGGGATTTTGACCAATCGCGATCTGCGTTTTGTTTCCCGAACTGATCTGTCGATCGATTCCGTGATGACGAAGACAAATCTGATTACGGTGCCGGTGGGCACGACGCTGGAAGAAGCGGAGCACATTCTGCATCAGCACCGGGTGGAGAAGCTGCTGGTGGTCAACGATGACTACGAGCTGAAGGGCCTCATCACGGTCAAGGACATTCAGAAGAAGCTGAAGTATCCGAACGCGTCGAAGGATGAGCAGGGGCGTTTGCGCGTTGCGGGGGCAATCGGCGCGACCGGTGACTTTTTGGAACGGGCTGCGGCGATGGTCGAGATGCGGGTGGATGCGTTGGCAATTGACTCGGCGCATGGGCACTCGTCGCGTGTGCTGGAAGCGGTTGCGGAGTGCAAAGCAAAGTTTCCCAACGTGGCTCTGCTGGCTGGAAATGTGGCGACTTACGATGGCGCGATGGCGTTGATCGATGCGGGTGCGGACGCCATCAAGGTTGGGATCGGGCCGGGATCGATCTGCACGACGCGCATGGTGACAGGCGCCGGCATGCCGCAGATTACGGCGATATCCGAGGCGGCTCGGGCGGCGTCCAAGCATGGGATTCCGGTGATTGCGGACGGCGGCATCAAGTACTCGGGCGATGTGACCAAGGCGATTGCTGCCGGGGCGAATGTCTGCATGATGGGGTCGCTGTTTGCCGGTGTGGACGAGAGCCCGGGAGAGACGATTCTGTACCAGGGCCGGTCGTTCAAGGCGTATCGCGGTATGGGGTCGCTGAGTGCGATGGCGCAGGGTTCGGGCGAGCGCTACTTCCAGGGCAAGGACGACATGGGCGAGGGCGGGGAGCGGATCAACCTGACGGCGCGCGAGGGTTCCACGCAGAACCGTCTGGCGAAGTTTGTGCCGGAGGGCATCGAAGGCCGGGTTCCGCATCGCGGACCGCTGGAGGCGATGGTGTATCAACTCGTTGGCGGCCTCAGGTCGGGCATGGGATACCTTGGATGCGCGACGATTGGGGATTTGCAGAAGAATGCAAGGTTCGTCCGGATTTCGAATGCCGGGTTGCGCGAGAGCCATGTCCATGACGTCGTGATTACGCGCGAAGCTCCGAACTATCACGTTGAGTAGAGCCGTAGGGCGACCACGGAGTGAGACACGCCACGGCATGATTTATGAGCTGTGAGCTTCTCAGCTTCGAGCTGTCAGCTTGGAACAGGCAACGGCAAGGTCGAAATACCGAGATTCGGGCTTCGCCAGAATGACGACGGGTGAGGCTGGTAGGTTATAGGGATGCGGTCAGTTTATTTGCGTCGGCCCGATGTGGCTGAGTTGCGCCTTTATTCGGCGGGGCGGCGGGGAAACATACGGGTTTGGTGGCCGGTGGTGGTCGCGCTGATCGTCATTGCGATCGAATCGACCAATACGTTTTCATCCGAGAATACGAGCGGCTGGATTCGGCCAATCTTTGAACGGATCTTCGGGCATATCAACGATACGGTCTGGGCCTGGGGGCATCATCTAGCGCGAAAGTCGGGGCATTTTACGGGCTATGGCGGGTTGGCGTTGACCTTGCTTCGTGCGTGGTTGTTGACGCTGGGTCTGCGTGACGGGCTGACTCTGGGACGATGGCGCTGGGGGGCGTTCTGGCGGGCCGTGGCGGGGACGGCTCTTGTGGCAAGTCTGGATGAGCTGCATCAGGCCTTCATCCCGAGCCGCACGGGGGTGTTCTCGGACGTCGTACTCGATACGGTAGGTGGAACTGTGTTGTGCGGGATGGTCTGGCTGTTCTGCGGATGGTGGCGGAAGGCGAAAGCCACCACGGATTTTTAGGGATTGGCACGGATTAAAACAGACAACGGCATGAATCTTGAGCTGACAGCTTTCGAGCTATGAGCTATGAGCTTGGAACAGGCAACGGCAACCGCAGGTTCCTTAAACGAGGCGGAGGCGGTGGGGCTTCTTGTCGAGGACCAGCGCGTCAAAGCGGTGGCGGGTGGTGAAGCCGGCTGCGGCGTAGAGCCTGGTTGCCGCGGTGTTGGCTTCGGTCACGGTGAGGGTGAGCGCCGCGTAGCGATGTTGCGTTATGCGCGCCATGCACACGTTCAGCAGCAACCCACCGAGGCGGCGACCCCGATAGGACGGGGCGACGCACAGCTGGGTGACGTGGGCAACCTCCGGAGCGACGCGCGAGCAGAGGATGACGGCGACCAAGGCGCGGGTCTTGCGGTCGCGTAGCACCCAGGACGATTGGGGGTCGAAGGTGCCGCAGCCGGGGAAGCGGACGACGTTGTGGAGGAATCGCAGCGAACCGGCGAGTGAGCGGTACTGGTCGTTGATGGTGGAGTCGATGTGGCCCTGATAGGCGCGCTGAATCAGCTCGGCGGACGGTTGGTAGAAGCTCGCATTCCAGCCGCAGAGTTCAAGATCGACGGGAACTGGCGGCAGTGGTGTCGCTGTGTTTGGCGTTAGTTTGCGTTCGAGGAAAAGGCGTGGAAAGGCACTGAAGGCGGGCCTGTTCGGATTGAGATTGGCGAATGCCGGGGCGAGTATGCCGGAGTCAAAGAGCAGAAGCTGGGCCTCGATCCGTTCGATGTCGGGAGAGCTGTTCAGTGTTTCGAGGATGTGGTGGGCGAGCGAGTGGCTGACGTCGAGCGGCGCAGGATGCTCGGCGGAGGCGTAGAGATCGCCGATCACTGCCTTGTGGCCTTCGTAGACGCAGAAGGTATAGCCGCAGACCCGTCCGCGGTCGAGGGCAACGAAACCGGGCAGGATGCGTGAGTCCAGATACTGGAGCAGGAGCTCGGTGGAGCTGCGGTAATCCCAGCGCAGACGGCGGAACCAGAGGTCGGCCTCCTGTTCGAGAAGCTGGCGAAGCTGCTTCGCGTTGAAGTGGCGAAGGTCAAGGATCTCGATTTGTTGCGGGCTGGTCATGAGAACAGTTGGTAGTTGGTAGTTGATAGTATGAGTGGCTTGGACAGTTCTCAAGTTAGTGCATGTGATGCACCCCGCGCCAACCTGCGGATTGTGTTTTGTTGCACAAGAGAGCATACCCCAGGGGCTAAAGCCCCGATTCTTTCTTGCCGGTAGATGTCCGGGCTGAAGCCCGGACCTACCTCAGAAGCAAGGACAAAGGCAGGCTGGCGGGGCAGACAGGACGATTGTCCTGCTTGTCAACTGTCAACTGCCTTTGGCGAAGACGCGGTAGACCTCAAGCCCTTGCATGTCGTAGAGGAAGAGCGGCACGTAAATGCGACCATTAAGGTAGCGGTCCAGATCCTGTGTGTCATTGATGGGAGCTACCAGAAGGTGTTCGCCGGCGGGCACGCCTTCCTGCGCGTTGTCGTAGTGCTGCATGGGCTGGTTGCGATAGAAGGAGAGGCCGTATTCTATGTCGCGGCGGACGCCGATGAGCGCGATGATCTTTTCTTCGGGGGCCTGGGCGGCGATCTCGCGGGCGAGCGGTCGGGCGCTGTAGTTCAGGTCAAGATCGCGTCCGTGAAACCCGAGCAGGAAGACGAGGACGGCGCACACCGGGACCAGCGTCACGTAAAGGATCTGGGAGTTGCCCAGGCGTCGAACCGCTGCGACTACCAACAACAACGTCACCAGTGCCGCGAATGCCGCGATGACGAGCCATTGCGCGGACGGAACCAGGGTGTCGTACTTCATGTGCTGCGGCGCCAGCACCAGGACGAAGACCATGATCGCGCACAAGAGGCCGTGCGACCACAGCAGCCACGGACGTAAACCGGTCCGGCGGGTTCGATAGAGGTAGTCGCCGGTGAGGATGGTAAGCGGCGGGATTGCGGGCAGAATGTAGCCGGGGAGCTTCGATCCGGAGAACGAGAAGAACAGAATGGGGAAGAGCGTCCAGAGCACCAGGAACTCCGGGAACGCGTCGCCGGGACGGGAGTTGCCGAGGTACGGGATGGGCTTACGGCGCACCTTCCATTCGGCAAAGGAGATTTGAACGGCGTCGACCAGCGCTCGGAATGACAGGACGGTCCAGGGCATCAGGCCGAGGATGAGCACCATGAGGAAGTAGTAGCCGGGCTGGTGGTGCTGGAACTCGTTGGTCGCGAATCGTTTGAGGTTATGGTTCAGGATGAATTCGTTGAGGAAGGTTGGGTTCTTGCGCTGGACGGCGATGTACCAGGGCAGGACCATTACCAGATAAAGCGCGATTCCTGGTAGCCAGATGGTGCGGCGAAGGAGGCTCCACTCGCGGCGCAAGGCGATGAAGAGGAAGATGATGCTGAGTGCGAGGAAGGGGGCGACGGGTCCCTTGGCAAGCGTGGCCGCGGCTCCGAAGAAGTAGAGGTCGAAGAGCCAGAACTTCTTGCCGGTCTCATACCAGGCATACCAGCCGAGCATACCGATGCAGAAAGGCGCCGCGAGTTGCATGTCGGTGGAGGCCCCGCGGGAAAAGGCGAAGATGGCGATGGCCGACATGGTGATGAGGGCGGCGTCAAGGTGGCCGCCGGGACGGAAGCGTCGCATGTGGAGGAAGATGAGGCAGACGAGGAAGGCGGCTCCGGAGGTGCTGGGCAGGCGTGCGCTCCAGTCGGAGATGCCGAACTCGCGGAAGAAGCCCATGGCTCGCCAGTAGTAGAGGGCTGGCTTTTCCAGCCAGGGCTGGCCGTGGAGGATGGGGGTGACGGTGCCGGTCATCAGGCACCGGTAGGAGTTGTCGATGTCGACGCGGCGCAGGCTGCGGGGGAGCATGTCGGCGTGGAGCCGGTCGCAGGTGGCGTCGTGGACAGCGAGCATCTCGCGGGCGACCTGGGCATAGCGAGGTTCGTCGGCGCCAACGAGGCCCAGGCGGTCGCCGCCGGTCAACGGCGTGAGGCCGAACAGCAGGAGGAATCCACCGACTGCAACGAGGATTAGGAACTCCCACGGCGAGGCGAAAGTAGGGCCATGCAAAAAGCTCTTCACCCATCCGACGATGGGGTTGGTCCTGGGGAGATTCGCGAATGGCAGACGCTGGCCGGATTTGTTCGAGGCCGAAGTGGGGCTGGCGGGTTGGGAGATTTCGGTCACCGTTGCATCAGGCTGCCGCACAGGTGTGGCGAGAACAAGGCTAACAGAATCCGGTTGGACCTATGGAATTCGGGAAGTCAAAACGATCCAGCCCGCCAATCCGACTGCGATGAGCTGCGTAGAAGGAACACCGGGCGAAAAGTTGATCGGGTGCAGCGGTCTTGTGCCGCGACGAACTAATTTACGTTTGTTTGCAACTCGGGCCAAGCATACGTGCTCCAACGAGTTGAGTGATTTACGAGGGCCCATGTCACACACTGTTTTTTTGCGGGCGAATGAAGTAGCAGGTTGGATGAATTCGGTTGCGCATCATCTTGCTGACAACAACAGAGGCGGTAGTTCACCTGCGTTCTGGTTGATAGCGATGTTCGGGCTCTGGCTTGTGACCGAGTATATGCTCGATGCGCGGACGGAAGAGCGGCCTGCGGCAGTTGCGATTCGCACTTCTCCCAAGGCCGAAATCCGGCTGGGGCGAGCGGCCTAGGGCTGCGGCGGGACGTCAGGTGGAGCCGCGTCGGCGCGTTTTTTGTCTCGCTTGCGCATGCGGCCCAGAAGCTCGTCCATGCGGCCGGTCATTTTTTCCGAACGATCAATAGCGAAGGACAATTCCGGGATGTGGCGGACGCCCATGCGATCGCGGATTTGTGAGCGGATGTAGCCTCGGGCCTGGGTGAGGGCGGCGAGGGTGGAATCTTCCTCCTCTGTGCCGCCGTGTACCGCAACGAAGACTCTGGCGGACTTGCCGCCGGGTGCGAGGACGACCTCGGTGACGACCGACGGGAAGATGCGCGGGTCGGAGAGTTCGCCCTCGAGCATGGCGCCGATCTCCTCCGAGAAGGATTGGGCGACGCGGTTGCGATGGTAGGTTCTGGCGCGGGGTTCAGGCATGGTATTTCCGTTTCTTTTTAGAGTAAGACAAAGGCAACCGCAGATCCCTGCGGGATGACAAACAAAAGGGCTAATCGTTGAGGATTTCGGCGTAAGAGTCGGCGATTTCTGCGGAGAGCCCGGCGGTGATGGAATGGGCTGCGCGGTCGATCGACTCGAGGTGCTGGGTGAGCGATTGCATGGAACTGGAGACGACGGCGACCTCGACGGTGGCCTGATTCCAGAGGGTTGCACCTTCGTTCATCTCGGCGACGGAGAGGTTGAAGGTGTGGCGGAGCTTGTCTTTGAGCGAGCGGACTACCTGACGGCGGTCTTTGAGGGACTGCGCGTGTGGGATGGAGAGCTCGAGGGTCAGTTTTCCGATGGGCATGGCGTTCGCCGGTGCGTAGTCACGGCTGGCAGTGGTGCAGCTTGATTGTACCGTGCTTCACAAGCCAGTTAGTTGGAGATGTTCACGATCAGGGGTAGGGGGATGGATGTGCCGGCGGCGGTGAGGGTAATTGTCACGAACTGGGGGCCGAGGGGGATGCTGTTGAAATTTCCTCCTTCGGCACAGCCGTTGAGGGCCAAGACGGCGCAAAATGCGCATGCCATTAGAGCGCAGGTTCGGCGACGCTTGCGGAAGATCAGAATGGGAAGAGTGACGGCGAGAGCGGTAAATCCGGACGTGGAGGACAGGTCAAGCGCGGCGACGGTTTGGGCGACCGAGACGGTGATGGGGATGGTGGTTTGCGCGGTCAGCATGGCGGGAGCGGTGAGCGAGCAGGTGACGAAGGTGACGGCGCTCTTGCAGGTGGCAGAGACGGGGCCGGAGAAACCGGAGAGGGGGGTGAGGGTGAGGGTTGCCGTTGCGGTGCTGCCTGCGACGGTGGTGATGGCGGCGGAGCTGAGTGCGGCGACCAGGGGTGGCGTAACAGTGACGGTCTGGGGGCTGGAGTTGGAGGCGGCATACAGGCCCGTGGGGATGTAGGCGGCTACGATCGGAGAAGCTCCGATGGACGTCCCGCTGTAGGCGAAGGATGCGGTGCCGGCGGCGGAGAGAGGCACGGTCGCGAGGGTCGTTCCGCCGGCGCTGAAGGCGATGGAGCCGGCGGGCGTGGCGGTGGCGACGACGGCGGCGGTGAGGATTGTGCTTCCCTGGATGGGAATTTGCTGCGACGCGAGGGTGAGGGTGGTCGTGGTGGGGATGCCCGTGATGGTGACGAGGAGGGCAGAGCTGGAGGAGGGTTGGTGGTCGGGGTCTCCGGAGTAGGCGGCCACCAGCGGGAAGGTGCCCAGCCCCAGCGTCGTTGCGGGGAAGGAGAGGGTGGCGTAGGCGAAGCCTCCGGAGGGATTGACGACAAGGCCGGTGGCGAGGATGTTGGAGCCGGATCGTAAGGTGATTGTGCCGGACGGGTTTGAGGTCAGGGCTGCAATGCGGATGTTGCAAATCACGGAAGCGGCCGCGGTGATTGGGTTTTGGGCGAGGGCGAGGGTCGTGGCGGTGGGCTGGGCGGTGATCGTGACGGAAATAGCGCCGGAGGTGGACCCGGCATTGAGCGCGCTGCCTGCATAGTCGGCGTGGAGGGTGTGGGTGCCGGAGGCGAGGCTTGCGGTAGTGAGGATGGCGGTGCCATTCGAGAGCAAGGCGCTGCCGAGGAGGGATGATCCGTCGAAGAACGCGATAAGGCCAGTAGCCGATGCGGTGACGGTCGCGGTAAGGGTAATTGGCGTCGCGAAGGCCGCGGCTGACGGAGAAGCAACGAGGGATGTGAGGGTGGGGATGAGGACGATGTGGGTGACGATCGGGTTGGAGGTGGCGGGCGTGTCGTGGGTGTCGCCGCTGTAGGTGGCGGTGAAGGAGTAGGAGCCGAGTGCGGGGCTTGGTAGTGTGAGTGACGCGGTCCCGTTGGCGACGCTGGTCTGGCCGAGGATGCCTTGGGTCTGGTCGCGGAAGAGGACGGTGCCGGTGGCGGTGGTGGGGCTGATGGTTGCTGTCAGGGTGAGCTGGTTGCCGATGGAATTGGTAAGGGGAAGCGGGGCGAGGGAGATAGAGGAGGGGATGAGGGTGATGGTGGTGGATACGGCGGCGCTGCTGGCGATGCTGTAGAAGGTGTCGCCGGAGTAGGTTGCGGTGAAGGTGTGGCTGCCGGGGTCGAGGGTGGTGGAGGTGAAGGTGGCGGAGCCGTTGGCGGTGGGGAGTTGGGCGAGGACGCTTCCAGCGTCGTTGAAGGTGATGGTGCCGGCGGCGGCGGATGGGTTGACGGTGGCGGTGAGGGCGATGGGAGTGCCGAAGGTTGCGGACGGAGGGATTGGGGCGAGAACGACGGACGAGGCGCCGCGCGTGACTACGGTCGAGACTGGTGAGCCGATGGACGGAAGGTCGTTCGCGTCGCCTGAGTAGGTGGGGATGAAGGTGTGGGTTCCGGGGGTGAGGTTGGTGGCGGTCAGGGTGGCGACCGCATTGGCGAGGCCGGGTTGGCCAAGGGTGGTGGTGCCGTCCGCGATGGTGACGGTGCCGGTGGCCGTTGCGGGTGAGACGGTGACGGAAAGGGCAAGCGGGGTTCCGTAGAGGATGGAGATTGGCAGTGGAGCGAGGGCTACGGTGGAGGAGCTGGGGTCGATTTGAAGGGTGAGGACCGGGCTTTGCGAGGGTTGCTCGGTTGCGTTGCCACTGAAGGCGGCGGTGAGGTTGTGGGTTCCCGGGGTGAGCGTTGCCGTGGTGAATGTGGCTGCGCCGGAGACCAGCGGCGATGTTCCGAGCGAGATGCCGCCGTCGGCGAACGCGATTGATCCGGAAGCGGACGCGGGAGTCACCGTTGCGGTGAGCGGGACAGCTGTGGCGGCGAAGAAGCGGGTGGCGGGGGCGGAGAGTGCGGTGGTGGTGAAGGCCGCGGCGACGTTGATGGGGGCGGCGTTGCTGACGGATGCACTGTACTGGAAGTCTCCCTGGAACTGCGCGGTGATGGTTTGGATGCCGGGCGGAAGGCTGGGGAGGGTGAGTATCGCCTCGCCGAAGTTGGGCTGGTTGAGCCATGCGGAGCCGAGGGGGCCGGACTGGTCGCTGAAAACGACGAGGCCGGTGACGGCGGGCTGGGGAACGGTTGCGGTGAGGGTGATGGGGGACTGGATGGCGTAGGTTGCGGCGTCGGAGATGAGGGTGGTGGTGGTGGAGCCGTCGTAGATGGTTTCGGTGAAGCTTCCGGCATCGGCGGGGGCGTAGCGTGAGTCACCGGAGTAAAGGATGTCGATACTGTGGGAACCGATGGGGAGGGTGCTGGTGGTGAAGCTGGCGGTCGCGGCTGAGGTGGTGTCTGTGGCGGGCAACGCGGAGGTGATGGCGGCCGCGAAGGCGGCGGCGATATTGGAGAGGCCGAGGGCGTTTGGATGCTTCTGGTCCATCATCTCAGCGGGTGTCGCAAGCATGTAACTCTGGGTGGGGACGAAGCGGAGATCGAGGCCATCTGCGTGCAGGAGGGCGACGTTCGCCTGGATGTGGGCGGTGTAGGTCGCGATGGCTGCGGTGTCACCGTTGACTTGACTGGGAATGTCGCCGACGAGGACGGTGGGGCCGGGCAGGGTGGGAGCTGAACCCATTGCGAGGATGGATACGGTTCCGGATTGAGCGGCGATGTCGAAGGTGTGGGTTCCCGCGGCGACGGGGAAGCGCAGGAGTCCGTAGGAGGAAGCGAGGCCTGGCACGGCGGAGGTCAGGAGCGTCTGGGTGGGGGCGGACGGTGAGGCACCGTCAACGCTTACGGTGAAGCTGCCGGAGGATGTGGTCTGGAGTGAATACCAGAGATAGGCGGAGGCTCCAGTGGTGGAGAGGGCGAACCGGATGGTGCCGCTGCCGGTTGCGTTGGTGAGGGTGCTGATGCAGCAGCTGTTGGAGGCGGGGGTGGACGTCCAGACGCCCGATTGTGTGGTGACTGCCGCGTCGCCGATGAGGACTTTGTTTGTACGCGAGATGCCGAGCCAGGCGAGCGTGGCCTGATGGCAGTTGTTGAAGGCAGCCTCGTGGGAGCCGGTGCCGAAGAGGTAAATGTCGTTGGTGCCGATGAGAAGCGAGTACAGAGGCGCGGTGGCGGGTTTGGTGGCGACGGAGTTCGGGAGGATCTCGGTCGGCATGACCTGGCAGGCGATATAGCCGGGAGCGGCGTAGTTGGCGGGCGCGAGATTGAGGGATCTGGCGAGGATAGCGGGGTAGCGCTGGGCGGGGTCGGCGACGTAGCTGGCGTGGGTGATGGAGTCACCGAGAGAGACAAGGTCGCCGAGGATTTGTGGTGTGAGGGGGACGGTTTTGGCCGGGACGCCGTCGACGGTGAAGGTGAGGGTGCCGGTGGCGTCGGCGGGGAGGACCCGTCCTGAGAAGGTGATCGGGGCTCCGAGGCGAACGTAGTGGGGGTTCGCTCCATAGGGGGCGTAGGTGAAAGGAGTGAGGGTTGGGGCGGGAAGCTGGGCGGATGCGGCGGCGGCGCAGAGAGCGGCGCAGAGGGACTTGAGTACTGTGGACAGGCTGAACCCCCGTGTGGACCAACGATCCTACGAGTGCTTGATCGGCCTGGGGTGGAAGAGGGTTAGTCGAAGGGGATGGGTTCGGCGGGGCGGTCGCTGGAGCGGTAGCAGGCTTCGACGAGCGCCATGGTCTGGAAGGCGTCTTCGAAGTGCGAGGGCAGGGTGGAGGACGTCCCCTCGGCGTAGGCCTGCAGGGCGCCCATGGTGCCGATGAAGGCGTCGGGGAAGGCCTCGCCTCGGATTGGGAGGGTTTGCCAGGATTGTGCGGGGCGCGCTGCGAATTCGAGCGTGTCCGGCTTTCCGTGGGGGTAGTCGAGATTGAGGCCGATGGTGATACGGGCGGCGCCGGCGGTGCCTTCCCAAAGGGCGAAGCTTTCCTGGTAGCGGTCGCCGAAGTTGTGGAAGTGGTTGGTGGCGATGAAGACGCGGGTGTTCGACCCGTAGTCGAGGATCATGACGGTTTTGGTGGGGGCGTGGGTGGGGGTTTGGGGGTTGCGAACGGTTTTGGCGTAGACGCCTTGCGGGTTGCCGAGCCAGCTGCGGACGAGGTCGAGGTAGTGGATGGAGTGGTAGAGGATTTCGAGGCGCGGGGCGTGGTCCAAAAAGCTCCACAGTTGCCAAGGCGTATAGGTGCGGACCTGGACTTCGATATCGTGGAGTTGGCCGAGGAGGCCGTGGTCGAAGAGGGCTCGGGCGCCGAGGTTGTTGGGGGCATAACGGAGGAAGAAGTTGACGGCGGCGGTGAGGTCGCGGGAGCGGCAGATGTCGCGGATGGCACGGGCCTCTTCGAGGGTGTCGCCCATGGGTTTCTGGAAGAGGACGGTGGCGTTGCGCGGCAGCAGCGGGAGGATGTGCACGAGCTGCGAGGCGGGGGTGGCGATATCGAAGACAGCGTCGGGCGGGGCAAAGGCGATGGCTTCGGCAGCGGAGGTGAAGGAGGTGGGGATGTTGAAGTCTTTGGCGAGAGTGGCGGCTACGTTGGGGGCGGGGTCCGAGACGGCGATGACCGGGAAGCCGGCCTTGGCGTAGGCTGGCAGGTGAGCGTTGCGGACGATGCCTCCGGCCCCGATGGTGACGATGGGGCGAGGAGATTTTGGCCGGGGCGGAAGAGCGGCGGCGGCAATCTGGACGAAGTTGGCTGCGAGGTGGATTGTGTCTTGCATATCGTGGATGATTGTATAGTTAGCGATTTAGAAAGGGGAATTTGATGAAATTTCGACTGGATGGAAAGACGGCTGTGGTGACCGGGGCGGCGAGTGGGATCGGGCTGGCAATTGCGACGGCGTTTTGCGAGGCGGGGGCGCGGGTCCACGTGTTGGACCTGAACGGAGACGCAGCCGCGGCGGCGGCGCGGAAGCTGACCAACGCGGAGGCGATGGTGTGCAATGTGGCGGATCAGGCGGAGGTGGACCGGGTGTTCGCCGACCTTCTGGGGCGCGAGCGGGTGGATATTCTGGTGAACAACGCGGGGATTCCGGGGATCGGAACGGTGGAGTCGACGACCGAGGCGGACCTTGAGCGGGTGTTCAACGTGAATGTGAAGAGCGTATACAACTGCACGCGGGCGGTGGTGGGGGCGATGTCGCGGCAGGGGGGTGGGGTGATCTTGAATATGGCGTCGATTTCGGGTTCGACGGGGCTGGCGGACCGGTTCAGTTACTCGATGAGCAAGGGCGCGGTGATCGCGATGACGCTCTCGATTGCGCGGGATTATCTGGCGTGCAAGATTCGGTGCAACTGCATTTCGCCGGCGCGGGTGCATACGCCGTTCGTGGATGGATATCTGGCGGCGAACTATCCGGGGCGCGAGGAAGAGGTATTTGCAAAGCTGGCGGCGTCGCAGCCGATCGGGCGGATGGGGAAGCCGGTGGAGGTTGCGAATCTGGCGTTGTTCTTATGTTCGGATGAGGCTGGGTTTTTGACGGGGGTTGATTATCCGCTGGATGGGGGGTTCTTGAACCTGCGGTAGACAAGGGTGAGGACTCCCGGTACTAAAGTACCGGAAGCGGGTTGCCGAGATAGATGGCAGAGGTTTTCTGCCATGCCTGATCTTGCGATTGCAGTGGTGTACCTGGGGATCGTGTTTGTGCCTTCGATTCTTGCTTCGCGTGCTGTTGGTGGGCTTTTTTCGAGGCCGGACCATGCGCGGGCGCTTGTGGAATAGAAGAGCTTCTCGAAGATGAAGAAGAGCTTGAGGCGGCAGGCTGGAGTTCTGGTTCCATGTGCCGCAGAGGAATACGGTGTAAGCGCGAAATTTTAGGGTCGATCATAACCCATGTCTCAGAAGCGAGACATGGGGCACCCAGCCTAGTTAGCTCAGTTCGCGGGCGTAGATCTGGTGGCTTACGCGGGGCGGGTTGGGATCGTTGTGGAGGGCGTAGACGCGGTCGCGGATGGCGGTGTCGGCGGCGGTGGTGCGCTCGCGGGAGCGGAGATAGTCGAGCCAGGATTCCATCAGGAAGGTTTCGTTGAGGTGGGTGGGATCATTGGCATCGCGGTAGACGGCCCAGCGGAAGGCTCCGTCGCGGAGACGAACGCCGCGCAGATCGTGGATGGCATGGGTGAAGTCGGCGTAGCGGTCGATGGGGATGCGGTACTCGATGGAGATACGGACGGGGCCTTCGTTGAGATCGGGTTCTGCAAATCCCACATCAATCGATGAAGCCGATTGAGATGGGACACCCACTAATTGGGGGGCGGGGCGCTTGAATTGGTAGGGGCTGAAGTCGGGGATGGGCCCTTGCAGGATCTTGAAGCGGTGGACGATGGGCAGTGAGAGGGCGAGGCCTGCAGCAGAGGCGGCGAGAGCGATGTTCGGCTGGCTGTGTTCGGCGATGAAACCCCAGAGGATGGAGCCGAGAGCCATCGCTCCCTGGAAGGTCATCATGTACATGCCGAGGGCGCGGGCGGTGATCCAGGGCGGGACCGAGAGTTGGACGCTGGTGTTGATCGAGGACATGGTGGCGGTCCATGCAGACCCGGAGAGCACGAGGACGGGGATCAGCAGCCAGGGGTTGGGGACGAAGGCCATCACGAGCAGCGTGAAGGATTGGTAGAGGGTCGCGACGAACAGGATGCGGTCGGCGGAAAGGCTGGCACGGACACGGTGGAGTTGGGTGGCGGCGAGGAGCGCTCCTACGCCGAGTGCGCCGTTGAGGATGCCGTAGCCGAGAGGGCCTTGCTTGAGGTCACGGCGGGCGACCACGGCCAGCAAGGCCCAGAGCGCGGAGACGAAGAAGCAGTAGGCGAAAGCTCGGACGAGCGAGGATTGGAGCTGCGGCGAATAGCGGAGGTAGCGAAGTCCGCCGCGCATGGAACCGGCGATGCGCTCGGAGGGCAGTGCGGACTTGAAGAGCGGGGTACGCTTCCAGTTGACGAGAACCCAGATGACTCCGGCGAAGGAGATAGCGTTGAGGGCGAAGACGGCTCCGGCTCCGGTGTGCGGAGTCTTGAAGGCGGCAACCATGAGTCCGCCGAGGGCGGGGCCGACGGCTCGGGCGATGTTGTTGGAAGCTGCGTTGAGAGAGACGGTATCGGGGATGAGCTTGCGGGGGACGAGTTCTGGCACTATGGCTTGCCATGCCGGGTTGTTCATTGCGGCACCGATGTTGAGCAGGAACGTAAATGCCAGCAGGGCCCAGGGCGAGATGTGACCGAGGAAGGTGAGGACGGCAAGGATGGCGACGGAGGCGAGCATCCAGGCCTGCCAGAAGAGGAGCAGCTTGCGCCGGTCGAAGATGTCGGCGGTGGCCCCGGCGAGCAGGCCGAGGATGAGGATGGGGAGGGAGGCTGCCGTCTGCATTAGCGCGATGAGCAGGGGGCTGGTGGTGAGGGCGGTCATCAGCCAGGTGCCGGCGGTGTCCTGCATCCAGGTGCCGAGGCTGGAGACGGTGGCGGCGATCCAGCGGTCGCGAAAAAGCGGGATGCGGAGGGGAGCGAAGCCGGAGGCGACGGCGGGGGCGGCGGCCTCGGTGGTGGGCTCGGTGTTGGGTGTGGAGATGGGCATCCTTGAATTGAGTTTACGTGGTTGGGATGGGGAAGACGGTCGGCTTTGCCGATACCCCACCCTGTCGCAGGATGAAACTGTGCGCCGAGAATGGGGCACCCAGATTTGACCTTAAAAGGGAAAGCCACGCAGCGCGGTGGGGGCTGATGCGTGGCTATTCCGGTAAAGCAACGAAGTGGGTGGACTTCGTTAGAGCCAGCTCAACTCAACGCAAGCGCGAGGAGCAATGCCCTAACGAGAAGAGTACGGAAAATCAGGCTTTGCGTCAAGCGAAATGTCAGCGGGGCATGGCCTGTTTTGGCGGGTCGAGCCTGAAGTTTATGCGGATGTCACTGGCGTGCAGGGAAGCGGCATCAGAGTGAATTGAATTGCTGCCGCTGCGGGATTGTCGCCTTGTCCTGGACGCGGTTGAGATAGCATCAGGTCATTCCGGTATTGGGCCACGCGGGACGAGGATTTACATGTGAGACGCACTCTCGCGACACAAATCGCTATCGTGGTTGGCTGCTTCGCTCTCGGCATGGCGGTGGCGTACGGGATCGCGCACGCGGTGCAGATGCGATCTGCGAGGGCGAAGCTGCTGGACTACGCCAAGCGGCTAAACGATCTGGGCGACCGGATCAGCGCGGAGAACGCGGCGGCAGTGGCATCCATCTCTCAGGACAATCAGGAATTTTGTTCGGACCTTGAACTGATTTTTATGCGGAATTATGTGTTCCACGCGCCGCATATTCGCGATCTGGGGCGCACCCGCGATGGAAACCTGTACTGCACGACCGGCGTGGGACGGTTGGACCCTCCGGTGTCCACCGGGGCGGTCGATATTGTCAGCTCAGGCGTGATGCTTCGGCGCGAGGTTCCGCTGGTCTTTGGGGATGGGACGTTTGGGGTGGTGACGGAGCAGAACGGCGTCTCGATCGTGTTCAATCCGGAATTGCTGAAGTCGCTGGAAGAGCCCCCGATGCACTACTCAGCGATTTACTTCGACCAGAACAAGAAGCACATGCTTGCGTTGTTTGGGCCGGAGAGTGCGTTAACCATCGCGGAGGTGTTGGCTGGAGAGCCGATCGACCGGCGAGGGGTGCTGTTCCAACCGGTTTGCTCTGCGGGCAAGTCGAGTTGCGTGGTGGCATTTGAGTCGAAGCAGGATATACGGGCGGCCGGGCGAAGCGCGCTGCGGGGTTCAGTGTTTGATGGCGCTCTGCTGGGCACGATGCTGGGGATCGTGCTGGTGCTGTTCTACCGCCGATATCGGTCGATGGAGAGCCAGTTGCGGCGCGCACTTCGTCAGGGGTCGTTGACGGTGGTGTATCAGCCGATTGTGTACCTGGCGACGGGCGCGATTGTGGCAGCGGAAGCGCTGGTGCGCTGGGTGGATGAGGACGGAGTGTCAATTCGGCCGGACGTGTTTGTGGCGCTGGCGGAGCGCCGCGGATTTACGAGGGAGATCACGCAGCTGGTGGTGGGTTGTGCGGCGGTAGAACTGGCTGACATGCTGAAGGGGAACTTTCGGGTGACGATCAACATTGCGCCGGCCGACCTGACCGACCCGTCCTTCTCCCGCCATCTAGACCAGTCGCTGGCAGCGGCGGGAATCGATCCGTCGAAGATTGTCCTGGAGATTACAGAGAGATCAGTGGTGGACCACGAGAGTTCCATCGCTGCGATTGCGAAGCTGAGGGAACGCGGCTACGGCGTGTTTATCGACGACTTCGGGACGGGGTATTCCAACCTTGCGGCATTGCACCGGCTGGGGGTGGATGGCATCAAGATCGACCGCGCGTTTACGCATTCGGTGGTGACGCAGGACCCCGGGTCGTCGGTAGTGCCGCAGATTCTGGATATGGCCAAGCAGCTGGATCTGCTGGTGGTGGTGGAAGGAATCGAATCGGAGATGCAGGCGCGGTACTTCCGGGCGGCAGAGCCGGAGGTTCTGGGGCAGGGCTGGCTGTTTGGCAGGCCTGTTCCGGCGGCGCAGTTGAGGGCGCTGCTACCGCCGGAGTTGTTTGCCCGGGCCAGCGATTAGAGGCGGCAGATGAGGAGTTCGCGCTCGTAGATCATCTCCGGCGGGAGATGGTCGTGGAGGAGCAGGAAGAGCTCTTCGTGTCCCATCACTTCGTGCTTCCAGAGCTCGCGGTCTACGGTCTGGAGCGTGGTGAACTGCTCGTGTGAGAAGTCCATGCCGTTCCAGTTCATGTCGTTGTACTTCGGGATCCAGCCGATGGGGGTTTCCTTGCCGCGAACCCGGCCGCGCACACGGTCGACGATCCACTTGAGGACGCGCATGTTTTCGCTGTAGCCGGGCCAGAGGAACTTGCCGTCGGGCCCCTTGCGGAACCAGTTGACGTGGAAGATGCGGGGCGTACTGGTAAGCGAACGCTGCATGCGGAGCCAGTGGCGGAAGTAGTCTCCCATGTGATAGCCGCAGAAGGGAAGCATGGCCATGGGGTCGCGGCGGACAGTCCCGACTTTACCTCCAGCCGCAGCAGTAGTTTCAGAGCCCATGGTGGCGCCGATGTAAACGCCGGAAGACCAGTTGAAGGCCTGGAAGACGAGCGGCATGGTGGTGGGGCGGCGGCCTCCGAAGATGAAGGCGGAGATGAGGACGCCGTTGGGGTCTTCCCAGGAGGGGTCGATGGTCGGGCACTGCGAGGCAGGAGCCGTAAACCGTCCGTTGGGGTGTGCGGCGGGAGTTGCGACGTCTGGGGTCCAGGGATTGCCGCGCCAGTCGATGGCTTCGGCGGGTGGGGTGTCGGTCATGCCCTCCCACCAGATGTCTCCGTTGGGGACGCCGTTGGTTGTGAGTTGCGCGACGTTGGTGAAGATGCTGTTTGCGCGCAGGGTTGCCATGGCGTTGGGGTTGGTCTGTTCGCTGGTGCCGGGGGCGACGCCGAAGAAACCGCTTTCGGGGTTGATGGCGCGGAGCTGGCCAGTGGCGTCGGGCTTGATCCACGCGATGTCGTCGCCGACGGTCCAGACTTTCCATCCGTCGAACCCGGCGGGCGGAATGAGCATGGCAAAGTTAGTCTTGCCGCAGGCCGAGGGGAAGGCGGCGGCGACGTAGGTCTTTTCGGTCTTGCCGGTGGCATCGGCGGGCGATTCGACGCCGACGATGAGCATGTGCTCGGCCATCCAGCCTTCGTCGCGGGCGATGTTGGAGGCGATGCGGAGGGCGAAGCACTTTTTGCCAAGCAGCGCGTTGCCGCCGTAGCCGCTGCCATAGCTCCAGATCTCGCGGGTCTCCGGGAAGTGGACGATGTACTTGGTGTCGTTCTGGGGCCAGGGGACGTCCTGCTGGCCCGGCTTGAGCGGGGCTCCGACGGAGTGGAGACACGGGACGACGCGCTTCTCGTCCTTGTCGATCTCGGCGTAGACGGGGGTACCGATGCGGGCCATGATGCGCATGTTGACGACGGCGTAGGCGGAGTCGGTGAGCTGCACGCCGATCTGCGACATGGGCGAGCCGATGGGGCCCATGGAGAACGGCATGACGTACATCGTGCGGCCGGTCATGCATCCCTTGAAGAGCGCCTTAAGCTTCTTGCGCATGACGAAGGGGTCTTCCCAGTTGTTGGTGGGGCCGGCGTTGTCCTTGGAGAGGGAGCAGATGAAGGTGCGGTCTTCAACCCGTGCGACATCGTTGGGCGAACTGCGGGCATAGAAGCAGCCGGGCCACTTGACGGGGTCGAGCGGCGTGAAGGTGCCGTTGGCGACGAGCTCGCGCTTGAGCTGAGCGTCTTCTTCGTCGGAGCCGGTGAGCCAGTGGACGCGGGACGGCTGGCAGAGGTCTGCCATCTTTTCGACCCAGCGGACAAGGTGCTTGTTCTTTGTTGGCAGCGTAACGGAATCCACGGAGGGGCTTGCGAGCTTGGTCGTCATGTTTGTACCAGTGTTCGCTTGCGGGGGAAGGGCTGTCAACGCAGGTGGGCGAATATTGGACGGGGTTTGACGCCAGAACGGTGTGGTTACGGTACACGAAGGCGATGCGGTACCATCTGGAAACGAGGTAGGACCAATGATTCGGACAACGATGTTTCGGGTGGCTGCCTGCTTGATTCTGGCGGGTACGGCGATGGCGCAGGGCGATCCGGCGCGTGCGTTTGATGCAGCTACGGCGGCGGTGCGGCGGCCGGGAACGACCGTTCGGGTCGACTTGATCGGCGACTCGACGCAGACGAATAATGCGGGCTATGGGCGGGGCTTCTGCGCGAACTTTACGGTTGCGGTGGACTGCGTGAATATGTCTCGCGGCGGGGCGAGTACGAAGACGTTTCGGTCGCTGGGGTTGTGGGATAAGGCTCTGCTGACGAAGCCGGATTACATGGTGATCCAGTTCGGGCATAACGACATGGAGAAGGTGGACGGGGTCGCGGAGAACGACCGGCAAGTGTCGATGGTGGAGTATGACGCGAACCTGCGGCGGTATGTGACGGAAGCTCGCGCGGCAGGGATCAAGCCGGTGCTGTGTACGCCGTTGACCCGGAGATACTTCGAGGCGGATGGGAAGATTCACTCGGATTTGACGGGGCACTCGGCCACGATGAAGAAGGTTGCGGCAGAGATGAAGGTTCCGCTGATTGATCTACAAACGGAGAGCATCGCGTACCTCGACAAGATCGGCGAGGCTGCGGGCAACAAGCTCGCGATTACGAAGAAGGATAACAACGGCAAGACGATCTTCGACAAGACCCATCTGAATTGGGCGGGGAGCTATGTGTTCGGGCGGATGGTGACGGTCGATCTCGGAAAGCTCGTGCCCCAGATCAAACCGCTGGTGAAGAGGGAAGCGGCGACGCTATCTGTTGAGGGCGTCAAGGCGATGAAGGTGATCGGCGATGGAGTGACGGGTGGGCCTGTAAAGATTGTGCTGGTGGGGGATTCCACCGTCGCAACGGAAGGCGGATGGGGACCGGGATTCTGCAAGGTGATGACACCGAATGTGACGTGCATCGACCTGGCACTGAATGGCCGGAGTACGAAGAGCTTTGTCAACGAGGGCGCGTGGGCTAAGGCGCTGGCGGAGAAGGGCGACTACTACTTCATCCAGTTTGGGCACAACGACCAGAAGAGCGACCCCAGGCGGCACACGGATGCGGATGGGTCGTTTCAGACCTACCTGAAGCGGTATTGCGCGGATGTGCGGGCGATCGGCGGGGTGCCGATTTTGGTGACTTCGCTCTCTCGCAGGACCTTCCGGGATGGGAAGGTCGTTCAGGATTTGAAGGACTACGCGGAGGCCACGCGAAAGGTTGGCGCGGAGCTGGATTTGACAGTGGTGGATTTAGATTCGATGTCGACCGCGCTGCTGAACCACATGACGCAAGAGCAGGCAGATGAGTTCGACGCGGTTGCGCACGTGGATGCGGGAGCGGAGAACAAGACTACGACGCTGGACCGGACGCACTTGAATCCGCATGGGCAGGTTGTGTTTGGGCGGATGGTGGCGGATGCAGTCGTGCGGACGCAGGTGGAACTTGGGCCGGATGTGGTGGGCGAGGCTGCGGGCAAGAGTGTGGTGCCGGTGTTTGCGGTGATGCAGGCGGCTCCTACGGATGGGAAGTAGAGAAAACAGTTGGTAGTTGATAGTTGGTAGTGTTTAGGACTTTGTGGCGGCCTGGATGTGGTTCATGTATTCCTGCAGATTCTTGGTGGTGCCGAAGACGTGGGCCATCATGAAGCGGTAGATGGGCGGGTTGATGTAGCCGGCTTCGGTGATGGTGAGGTTGGTGGTGCCGGGGGTGGGGCCGGGCGAGAGGTCGTAGGTCCAGACGCCGCCGTACTGGGCTCCGGGATCGTCGAGCTTGACGACTCGGATGGCGTGGCCGGAGGCGTCGGGCGGGACGGTGGTGATGGCGAGGAATTTCATGGTCTGGCCGGAGCCGAGGTCTTCGATCCATGCGTCGCGGCTGTTGTCTTTGGGAAGCACGGTGACGTTTTTGACTTCGGGGCGCCAGGTTGATCCGGCAGCGATGTCGATGATGCGCGCAAAGACTTTTTCGGGTGAGGCCGCCACCACTCCTGAGACGGAGACGGTGTGCTCGAGGGGCATCATCGCGCCGTCGGCGTAGGCGCCGAGGACGATCACGACAAGGATGCCGAGGATGACAAGGATCACGCGCAGCAGAGTCTTCATTGAAGTTCCTCACCTGATCAGATTTACGGGGAGAAGACAGGATGAAGTTACAGCAGAACGCGCCGTAACGGGAAGAAAAATCAAGTGCGGTATGGTGGGGGCGAGGACTTTATGCAACGACGAGACTTTTTGCGCGGTACGGCGGCGGCGGCCGGGTTGGCGGCGACGGGTGTTCGGGCGGAGGTTGCGAGCGATGCACCGGTATTTGTGACGAAGAACGCTGCATGGCAGAAGGGCTACGACCGTGCTCTCGAGATATTGGCGGGCAATGTCCAGGTGATGCCGCCGCATCCTTACGGGCGGTTCGACGGGCCGGTGCTGATTGAAGGCGCGGAGTACGCGGGGATGTGGCTGGAGTGCGGGCCGCTGGAGGGGTTGGCGTACCGGCGCTGGAATTTGCAGGCAGCGATCAACAACCATCTGACGTTCTTTGCGCTGCAGCGTCCGGATGGGCAGTTTCCATCGAACAACAAGAAGACCGAAGCGGGCTACGGGCAGATCCAGATGGTGGTGCCGATCGCCGCTACGGCGTGGGAGCTGGCCGAGGCTACGAGCAATGAGGAGCTGCTGCACAAGGCGTACGAGGCGTGTGCGCGGTGGGAGCTGTGGCTGATGAAGTTCCGCAATACACGCGGGACGGGGCTGATTGAGGGCTTCTGTACGTACGACACGGGGCACGATAACTCACCGCGCTGGAAGGGGATTCCGAACCGTTGTCCGGACAGCGATGCCAAGCGGTTTCCGGAGGGGCTGGGGTTGCCGAGGCTGTGTCCGGACTTGTCGGCGACCGGGTATGGCGGAAGGGTTGCGCTGGCGAAGATGGCTCGCGCGCTGGGCCGTCAGGCTGAAGCGGCGCAGTGGGATGAGCGGGCTGAGGCAATTCGCAAGCTGATCGTGGCGAAGCTGTGGGTGGATGAGGATGCCTCGTTTTATGACCTGGATGCGAATAACAAGTTCGTCAAAGTGCGCGGAGACCTGCTGACGCGGGTGGCGGGCGAGCATGTTGTGACGGCGGAGATGTTCGAGCGGATGTGGGTGCGGCAGCTGCACAAGACGGGCGCGTTCTGGGCGCCGTATCCGCTGGCTTCGATTGCGCAGGATGACCCGGCGTTTGTGCGGCCGATCCCGCGTAATAGCTGGGGCGGGGCGAGCCAGGCGCTGACGGCGTTGCGGGCTCCGAGGTGGATGGAGTTCTACGGCAAGCACGCGGAGATGGGCACGATGATGCAGGCGTGGAGTGAGGCGCTAATCAAGGACGGGACCTTCAGGCAGCAGCTGGACCCGATGACGGGGGAGTTTACGGATGGTGGCAGCAAAGGCTACTCGCCTGCGGCGCTGGTTCTGGTGGAGTACACGTGGCGGCTGGCGGGGATTCGGGAAGATGCGGGCCTGATCGAGTGGTCTGTGCGACCGGGTTGCGCGGCGGCGGAGGGTGCGCGGTTCGCGTTGAAGACGAACTCCGGAATGATGATGGAGATGAAGTACGAGAAGGGCGGCGCGGACCTTATGCGGGCGGGTAAGAAGATCGCGCGCGTGGACGGAACGGCTCGTCTGGTGACGGATTTGTATGGGGCGGCGGTGGAGTTGGTGGGGATCGTCGAGGGCGAGCAGACGGTGACGCTCACGCGGCCCAAGAGCGGCGTGCGGAGGGTGACGCTTACGGGCAATGAGCGGATCAAGGTGAGAGCGTGAAGCGGGTACTGCTGTCGTGGTCGAGCGGCAAGGATTGTGCGTGGGCCTTGCACCTGCTTCTACAGTGTGAGGACTGCGAGGTTGTGGCGTTGGTAACGACGTTCAACGAGGCGTTTGGACGGGTGGCGATGCACGCGGTTCGGCGCGAGTTGGTGCAGATGCAGGCCGAGCGGGCGGGGCTGCCGTTGTGGGAGATTCCGCTGCCGTGGCCGTGTACGAATGAGCAGTACGACGCACAGATGAAGGGTGTGTGCGAGCGGGCGGTGGCTGAAGGGATCGACCAGGTGGCGTTTGGGGATTTGTATCTGCGGGACGTTCGGGCGTATCGCGAGAAGCAGTTGGCGGGGACGGGGCTAGAGCCGGTGTTTCCGTGCTGGGATATTCCGACGCGGGAGTTGGCTCGCGAGATGATTGCGGCGGGAGTGCGGGCTAAATTGACTTGTGTGGATTCTCGCAAACTGCCGGAGAGTTTTGCGGGGCGGGAGTTCAATGAGGCTCTGCTGCGGGAGTTGCCGGAGGGGGTTGATCCTTGCGGGGAGAATGGTGAGTTTCATACGTTTTGTCATGCGTCGCCGGTTTTTCGGGAGGCGATTGCGGTGCAGTTGGGTGAGGTTGTGGTGCGGGATGGATTTTGCTTTGCAGATTTGATGGCGCTTCGGTGAGAAGACGGTCGAGCCGTAGGCTCGATACCCCTGACGGATACCGCAGGGAAGAACGGTACGCTTCCCCGAACCGTATTACCCCACCCTGCGACGATGGTGCTGTCGCGAGGATGGGGCACACCCGGGAGTTTAGTGGGATAAAAGGAACGCTTTAGCGGGCTGGACGCGTTGCGTTGCGTGACCGTCGTGGGTGTTGTGCCAGGCTGCGGCGTAGTACATCTTGGCGTCGGATTTTTGGCCGACGGCGTCTGCGGTGGCGCCAGCGCTGAGCAGGCCGTTGAGGCGGTTGGGGCTTAGCTTGAGGGCGGTCTTGTATTCGGTAAGAGCGGCTGCCGGTTGGTGCAGCAGCATCAGAAGGTCGCCGAGCATCTCGCGCGATGGGATGTCGACCTCGCCCTGGCCGAGCTTGTCCTGCTGGTCGGCGGATTTACGCATGGCGGCGATGGCCTCGTCGGGATGATCTTCGGCGTAGGCTTTCCATGCGACGATGACGTTGCGCCGGACCTGCGCGCCTTCGATTGCGTCGGCGTAGGGCGACTTCTTCATCTCTTCGAGATCTTTGTCATACGCGGCGAGAGCAGCCGTTGCGAGCTTCGCGTCGTGCAGGTGGCCGGCGGCGATGGCTTGTCCCCACCAGACCTGGAAGCTGTCGGAGTAGTTTGAGCCGGGGGCGGGCTGGACGGCGGCCAGCTGCTTCCAGTCGTGCATCTCCATGGCGTAGACGACGCGGAGTTCGTTGTCGAAGCTGGGGCCCTCGTTCTTCATGTCGTCCATGCCGGGCATGGCGGCCATCTTCTCGCCGAGGGTGCGCATTTTGGCGGTCAGGGCGCGGGCTTTGTCATCTTCGCCGACCTGCAGCCAGGCGTAGATGAGGAACTCATCGGCGTGGAGCTGGTGGGCAGCGCCGGGCTCATGTGCGGCTTCGGACTTCTCGGACGCGGCGACGGAAGCGAGGTTGGAGGCGATGTCCTCCGGCCACATGCCGAGCCGGGCGAAGATGTGGCCGGGCATGTGGGTGGCGTGGGCGGACGAGGGCGCGATGCTGGCGTAGATTTTGGCGGCTTCGAAACCGTCTGCGGCAAGCGCGGGCGTGTCGCAGGTGTGGATGATGTAGTGAGCCAGGCCGGGGTGCTCGGGATGCGCCTTGAAGAGCGGGACGAGGACGCTGAGGGCTTTGCGCTCTTTGGTGAGCGAAGTATCGTCTGGCGCTACAGCGGCGAGGAGCGAGAGAGCGTAGAAGGCGGCACCTTCGTTATCTGCCGGGTAGGCGGCGTGGAGCGCGGCCATGGAAGCAGCGTAGCCGTCGGCGGCCTTTTGGAATCCCTGTGGGGCGGTGGTGTAGAAGTCGGCCAGGGAGCTGATGTAGGCGAGTTCGCGCGGGGTCGGCTTGGGAGATTTCGCGGCTAGTTCACGCGCCTTTTTCATCTCCGCGGTGCCGGTCTTTACGGCGGCTTCGTCGGGGCGGCCCCAGAGCTCGTGGAACTGGCTCATCGCGATTCCCCAGTGGGCCATGGCGCAGGCGGGGTCGGCGGTGGCCATCTCACGGAACTGCTCTTCGGCTTCGGTGTATCCGAAGGAGTGGAGCAGCGCAATCCCGCGCTCAAACGGAGCCTTGGTGGTGGGCTTGCACGAGACGGCGAAGTGGACCTCGCCAAGCTTTTCAGCGGAGGCGTCATGGTGATGCTGGTTGTCCATGCCGGGCATGGATTGGGCAGACGCGGAGAGGCTCAGTGCGAACGTTGCTACAAGTCGTGCTAGACGCATGGGGCCAAGGTTAGTTCATCGGGGGTGGGGCTGCAAGGTAACTCACGTCACTTCCAGGAATTATCGGTCAGTGGCTTTCGGAGACGATTCTCTCGCAATGCGACGCTAAGGTTGATTGAAAAGCGTATGACGCAAGCCAGAATTCAGATTGACAGGCGACCAATGCCGTTGACGCTGCGGAGACTACCAATGAGATTTGCTCTGTGTGGATGGGTAGCAATGGCACTGCTGCTGCCGGGTGTGAGGGCAACAGGTTGGGCGCAGGATTCGTCAGCGCAAGGCCGGGATGCCGCCAACCCCGAACCTCAAATCGTTCGAGTGAGCTTTGTCGAGGGCGATGTGCGTGTATCGCGGGGCAAGGATGCCCGGAAGAAGACACGTGCCGATTGGGAGAAGGCCGCTGTCGATCTCCCGGTCGAAAGTGGCTATAGCCTTGTCACAGGGGATGGACGGGCGGAAGTTGAGTTTGAAGATTCGTCGGTCATCTATCTTGCCGAGAACTCGGTGCTGGTTTTCAACGAACTGTACACGTCGAACGGTATTCCGCAGACCAACATTGCTCTTCTCAGCGGCACGATGTCGATCAATGTAAAGCCGGTGAGCGGGGGCGAGACCTTTCTTATACAGGCACCGAAGAATAAGTTTTCCGTGCCGTTTCCGATGCATACCTATGCGCGACTGACCAGTTTTCTCGATGGCTTGACCGCGACGTCGTTGGGAAACGAGATCAGCACAACGTCTCGTGCACCGGCGGGCCTCGGGCACACGATTACCTATCAGAATGGGAAGCGAACCCTCTCCGAAAAGACCTCCGACCAGGGTTCCTACACTGCGTTCGACCAATGGGTGATGGAGCGAGCCATTGCACGAAATAACTCGATGGCCGAGACCATGAAGGAGGCAGGCTTGAGCCAGCCTATTCCCGGATTGGCTCAGCTGAAGGGTCAGGGCCACTTCTTTCCTTGCCCACCTTACGGAACGTGCTGGGAACCGACCAACGGCTGGGCTGGGCAGATGACCGAGCCTGAAAAGGCGGCGATGGCACGGCAGACGGTGTCCGTGGCTGCGTTGACCAAGGGTGGCGCGAAGAACAATAAGCAGCGTGGTAATGCTGCGCCGTCGATGCCGATTGAAGACCAGATCGTGGCGTTTCCGTGCTCCCCCATCGCCTGGAATAACCAGTATCAAGTGGACCCGTCGACGGGACGCAGAATGCTGATCGGCAGTGGGGTGCTGCCTGCGGCTTACGGCTTCGGATCGCTCTATCCGTACCAGTGGGCGGTATGCCATTCAGGTAGCTGGCTTCAGAACCAGGGACGCTATGTGTGGGTGACGGGCGTAAAGCATCACCCCTATCCACCCGTGCATTGGATGAAGACCGGGCATACGGTGGGGTTTGTGCCGATCCATCCGGGAGACACCACCGGAAAGCTGCCGATCAACGTGAAGAACGGGATCGTACACCCGGTGGAAGGCCACAGTTTGAAAGTCGAGATGGTGGACTATAGCGGCTCCGACCACATCAAGACGCTCAATGAGGCACCGAAGCAGTTTCGCAGAGACCCCTATGTCGCGCTACAGCGTGCGGACACTCCGCGTGCTGAGGCACGAATGTTGCGGGGTCCCGGGACGGATAACAAGGTTTCCGGTTCAACGCCGATCACTTTCGACAGCCGGAGCCAGAGCTTTATGGTTCCGCGGCCATCATCTCCCAATGCCCCAACTGGCACGAGCCAGAAGATGGAGCCGATCGGCGGGCGCGGTAGCGAGCTGCAGATGCATGCCGGCGGCGGGTCGGAGATGCGCGGTCCAAACCCCAACGCCGGCGGAGGAAATTTCTCGCGTGGCGGGTCGGCGCCATCAGGCGGGTTCGGAGGGGGAGGCGGCCAAGGCCTCGGAGGCTCGCAACCATCTTCGGCCCCAGCACCAGCGCCGTCTCCTGCTCCTGCATCTCCCGTTGCTCCAAGCGGTGGGCAACCTCGCTAGATCGATGCGGCGCGATTTCAGGCTAGAATTGCCGTTATGAAAAGACGCGATCTATTGCAGGGGATGGGTGCAGCGGCAATGTTTGCCGGTTT
>JANXWZ010000139.1 GCA_025350865.1 Rhodanobacteraceae bacterium | reverse complement strand
GCCACATCCCCTCAGTCGAGCAAGATGGGGTCGCAAGCACGGGACCGGCCGCAGGAATCCCGCCCTTTCCACTGGTTACTCGCGCACGGACAGTTTTCACGACTGTTGTATCAGGCGAAGCCGCTGGCTCCGTTTCACTTTCAGGCGGGTGAGGTTCGGCTGCGGAAGACGACCAGTACACCGCTAAGGGAAGTTCGTAAATAGTTCTCTTGGTGATACGGACAGGGCACGAGCCAATTTAATGATGTTCTCCAGGGCGACGTTCCTCTCCCCTCGCTCTACCCCGCCGACATAATTCCTATGCAGTCCGGCACGTTCGGCCAACTCTTCTTGTGAATACCCGCGTTCGTCGCGAAGCCTTCGCAATGAGGAGCCAAATCGAGCCTTAACAGAGGGAGAAGTCACTCTCCCATACTTGGATCGTGACCATTATGATTCTACACACGATGAGTGTGATATTTCTTATGGTGGGCTCACGATTAAGAGTTCAAGGACAGGCGCGCACGATGCCAAGGTTTTTCACGACTTTTGATGGTGGTCTATCCGCAACCGCGCGACAATATTCTCGTCTTCATTATCCAGAGTTGCATCGGTCCTCCCTAGAGCCTGACCGTTTGCGAAACTCGATTACCTCGATTCCATAACCGTCTGTACCGGAGTCGTGGAAGTCAACTCTTTTAGGCGAAAGGGCAAGAACTATGACGGACGACTTCGTTGAGTGTCCAGAGGTGTCTGGAAAGACCATTCAATCTCTTCGTATTTACAACGACACGGGAGACGGAACTGAACTTCTAATCGATCTGACGGACGGCACCAGTTTCTCGTTTAATTTGGCTGTGAAGCCGGTTGCTGAGGCAGCAGTCATCCGTTCTGGCATAGGTGAACCTGAAGTCCTACACCGTTACAATTTTGAGTAAAAGGCTCGCACCCGGAGCGATGCCAGCCTCACGTATTCCAAGATGGAATAGTCGTCTGCCAAAAAGTCATTGGACTTGAAGCAATAGCCAGCCGTACGTTTGCGCCATACCCGACGACATGAGTCGGATGGAGGTGCAAACATGAAAAAGAACCCCAGTGCAGCCCGAGTTAAGAAGCCTCTCCCCAGGCTCTCATTCTCGGGCTTCTTGCTGCTCGCCATGCTCGTGATGCCACTCGCGGCTCACGCCCAGGGCGGCTCCCCGTTCGACTCCGGCCTCACTGCGATGCAAACCCTGTTCACCGGCACGGTCGCTAAGGTCACAAGCCTTATCGCGATTGTGCTCGGAGGGTTCGCCTTCGCTCACGGAGAACCCGGAGCGAAGAAGACGCTTGCCGGAGTTGCAGCCGGTAGCGGGATCGCTGTGCTGGCCGTGAACATCCTGACTTGGCTTTGGGGTGTGTAGTCCCACAGCCTCGTTATTCCACTCACGCTTCATTCACTCGCGAGGGGCTCTATGTCAGAACTACAACCAAGACGCCGCAATCGGGTCTACAAGGCTCTACATAAGCCCCTCACGTATCTCGGAGTCGAACGCACTGTCTTCTACTTCGTCTGCGTCGGCGCGGTGGGTGCTTTCAACCTGCTCAACTCCATCCTGGCCGGTGCCGCAGTCTTCGTCGGCGGCTACATCTTCGGAAGTTGGGTGACTACAACCGACCCGGCTTTTCTCAGGATCATGGGCAAGTCCGAACGGTTCAAAACGCGCTACGACGCTGCCAAGCAACAAGTCCCAAATGTGGAGATACGGTGATGCTGAGACTCGACAAGATCATCAAGCCCTGGAAAGACGCGGGCTCGCTCAACTCCAACGTGAATCTTTACGGATTCTGGGATGACACGACGTTCCTTACGAAGAGTGGTGACTTGGGAGTCATCCTCAAAGTCTGCGGAGTCGATTTCGAGAGCCTTGACCAAGCCGGACAGGAGTTCGCGGTCAAGCGGCTGGAAGCCGCGCTGAAGGCCTTTGGCCCCGGCTTCCACGTTTACCAATACCTATTCAAGACCAACCGGCCGCAGATGCCCTTTGCCCATTATGGCGACCCGTTGATTGACGCTGCTATCGACCAGCGCCGGGAGTTCTTCGAGCAGAAGCGTGACAGGCTCTACGATATTGAGATTTTCTACGCCATCGTCCTTGAAGGCGCTCGGTCGAAGACCGGGATTGGGACAGCTATTGGGCGCTTCCCCAGCGACCCAAGCGGGGCTATCCGGGAGCTCAAAGCACAGTTCACCGGCGACAACATGAAGGTTCTCCTGCGTTCGCAGATTCAGCGAGACCATGTACGGCTTGAACAGAGAGTGCAAGCGTTCCGGCAGCAGCTTAGCGATCTGGTAGAGATCGACTTATTGGCACACGACGACCAGTTCCACTTTCTGCGTCGTCTCGTCAACTTCGACGACTGGCGTATTGCCGGCAGGCCACAGGCCTCGCAGTACCTCGACTATCAAGTTGTCAACTCAGACATCACCGCAGACCGTGACCACCTGCGGGTCGGCGATCACTTCGTTCGCCTCTTGACCATGCGTGAAGCGATCACCGAGACCCGGCCTCTGGTGCTCGACCGGCTGCTCAAGATCGAAGCCAACTTCTTCGCCGTCACTGAATGGACTCCACTCGCCACGGACGCCGCCAAGAAAGAAGTCGTCAAACGACGCCGCCATGCCAACGTATCGAAGTCCGGCTTCGTGTCTTCGATGAAGGACGAGAGCAAAGTCAACCAGCGGGACGTGCTGATCGACGAGGGCAAACAGGCGGACATCGAGGCACTTGGCGACTGCCTCCGCGCACTCGCGGACGGACAGGTACTCGGGGATATGTCTCTGACTATCGTCCTCTACGACAAGGACCGCTCCACGGTCGATCACGAGGTCTCTGACTTCGCGAGTGTGTTTACGAATGCGGATGGCTTACTCTTCCCCGAGACATACAACCAACTCAATGCACTCTTCGCCGTGATCCCCGGCAACTACGCGCAGAACCTCCGCAAGATGTATCTGCTTCTCAGCAACTATGCCGATCTGTCTTTCTTCTTTACGGTGCTGCAGGGTGAGAAGCGCAATCATCATCTTGGGACCGAGTACCTAGCGGTCCTTGAGACCGACAACGCTACGCCGTACTACCTGAACCTGCACAACGGCGAAGTCGCGCATACGCTCATCCTCGGGATGACCGGTTCAGGCAAGTCCTTCCTATGTAATTTCCTGCTGACCAACGCTCAGAAATACAAGCCGCTCACCTACATCTTCGATATCGGCGGCTCGTTCCAGTCGCTCACCGAAATCTTCGGCGGCAGCTACCTGAATGTCGGCCAGGAGTCGCGTGACTTCCGCATCAATCCGTTCTCGCTCGAACCGACGAAAGAGAACATGCAATTTCTCTTCTCCTTCTTCCGTGTGCTCATTGAAGGCACGGGACAGCGATACAAACTCGATTTCAAAGAGGAACGCAAACTCTGGGCCGCTATCGAAAATATGTACGTTGTCGAGCCGGAGCAGCGCAGGCTCTCCACGTTCGCCGAGATCATCGGCGAACTCAAGGAACGGCTGCACCGGTGGACTCAGGACGGGCAGTACGGCTTCCTCTTCGACAATGCCGACGACACGCTGACCTTCTCAAACTTTCAGACCTTCAACTTCGGCGGATGGGGCGATGCGCCGGATGTGTTGGAACCGCTTCTCTTCTATGTGCTTCACCGGGCCTCCCTCCAGATCGCCGATCAAGCCCGGCTGGGAACCTTCAAGCTGTTCCTGCTTGACGAGGCATGGCTGTTCATCAAGAACGAAACCATTCGCAGCTACATCGTCTCGGCTCAGAAGACATGGCGCAAGCACAACGCTGCAATGATCCTTGCGACGCAATCCATCAAGGAGCTTGAAGAATCTGGAATGCTGCAGATCGTTGCGGAAAGCTGCCCGACGAAGATCTTTCTCGCCAACCCGGAGATGAACCGGGAGGTGTACCTAGAGGCGTTCCACCTTAACGATACTGAGCTGGAAATCATCTCCGGCTTGACGCGCGGCCAGATGCTCATTCGCAAGGCTCAGACTTCCAAGAAAGTAAGCCTGAACGTCGATTCCATCTCCTATTGGATTGCGACGAACAACGCCAGGGATAACCAGCTCAAGCGCGACTACTTCGCTCGCTTCGGCGTTGCCGAAGGCGTTCGCCGTCTCGCCGAAGATCACCCGTTCTCCCCTGACACACGCGCCGCGAAAAAACCCGCTGCGTCCTCATCCATCAACACCAACCGCAAAGGAGCTGTCGCATGAAGAACGTCATCCTCACTCTCGCATTTGCTCTTGCCGTCTCTTCGGCGGCTCAAGCCCAAACGCCAACACCTCCGGCCCCGGCTGCAATTGCGACCGAGCAGGCCCGCACAGTGCAGTATCACTCGCAGGACATCATTGCTATCCGCGCCAAGGTGAAGTACACGACACTGATCGTTGTTCCTGCCTCGGAAAAGATCATGGAGGCCGCGACCGGCGACAAGGAATTCTGGATCGTGGATGTGGTGGGGAGCTTTTGCTTCGTTCATCCAGCCAAACCCGGCATCAGCTCGAACCTTAACCTGATAACGGACAAGGGCAACATCTACAGCTTCACGCTGCTGGACATCTCCAACCAGGGCGGCGATCCCGACTTGAAGGTGATCGTCCAGCCCGCCGACCGCTCTTCCATCACTGCGTCCGCCGGTCCTTCACAGTACGTCCCGGCGGCTCAGCTTGAGCAGACCCGCGAACAGCTCGCGGCCTTGCAGAGCCACGTCACCCAGGCGGTTGACGAATACAAGAGTGCCTACCCACTCGCGTTGAAGTTCGACTACGCCTTCAAAAACGAGGACCCCTTCGCCATCCAGTCGATCTACCACGACGACAAGTTCACTTACATCAAGACCACAGCCAGCGAGAAGTTTTCGGTCTATGAGATGAAGGATGGCAAGCCCGACCTCATCAACTACGACCTGCGCGACGGCACCTACATCATCCCCAAGATCGTGGACAAGGGATATATCGAGCTTGGCAAGAAGCACATGGATTTCACACGGAAGGGGTAGGCCATGACGAACGAGACGATCCAAACACCGCAGGAAGACCCACAACTGACGCAACGTGCCTTGGAGCCGAAGGGTGTCATCCGCAAGAACATCAAGATGTTCGTCCATCTGGGTGCGATCGTTCTGCTTATCGCTGCTAGCCTCTTGGGTTCCAAGAAGAAGACGCCAAACGGAACACCGGCGAAGGGCACACCGCCTCAGCCGTTCGTGCAGGACAACACGGCGAACAACGTGGCCGACCTCCAGAACCAACTTGCCGCCGAGAAGCTGAAGCAGCAGCAGGATCAGCAGATGGCAGCCGCACTTGCAGCTGCCCAGACGCCGGCCCAACAGCAAGCCACGGCAATGTACGCCGCCAATGGTCAGCCCACCACACCGCCGCCTCAGCCCTACCAGCAAGGCCAGGCGCAGCAGGGCGGACAGCCGCAGTTGAGTCCTGAGCAGCAACAGCAACAGCAGCTCGCCGGCAAGGAACGTGAGCTTGCCTTCGCCTCTCGCTTCGCGTCGAACCTCGCCTACAGCCACAAAGAGGAGGAGCCGAGGTCGGAGGGAGCCGCGCCCAACCCCCAGATGATGCAGGCTTCGGCGACAAACCCCTACGGCACGGCAATCAATGGCGGCCAGAACTCCAGCTTGACCGCTGCGCGTACTGCGGGCGACCCGCCAGCCCAGGCGACCACTGCCGCACCGCAGACGGCCAAGCGACCGCCAGAGGTGAACGTGAACTCTGCGGTCGGACAGCCTTACGTCATCTTCGAGGGCGCGGTGCTCGATACGGTGCTGATGAATCGGTTGGACGGCGATGCCGCTGGGCCGGTGAAGGTGCTTGTCTCGAATCCCTTTTACTCGCACGACCACCAGCACGTCTTGATTCCTGACGGAACCATCGTGCTTGGTGAGGCAAAGAAGATCGGCTCCGCAGGGTTTGGCCAGCAGAGACGTATGGCTGTTGTCTTTCACCGGATCATCATGCCGGACGGCTTCTCCGTCGATCTCGACCAGTTCCACGGTCTCGATCAGATCGGCGAGGAAGGCTTGAAGGACAAGGTGAACAACCACTATCTGCAAATCTTCGGAACGTCGATTGCACTGGGTGTGATCGCCGGAGCCGGTGAGATCGAGTCCGGTGGCGGAACACTGACCACCTCCGGCTCCCAGGCGTTCACCAGTGGTACGGCGAGTTCCGTCTCGCAATCGGCAACAACGATCCTCGACAAGTTCATCCAGATCCCGCCCACGATTACGATTCGCGAGGGTCATCGAGTCAAGGTCTATTTCACGCAGGACATGCTCGTGCCTGCCTATACCAACCACACCATACCCCAAAGCTTCTAGGAGGAATCATGCGCCCAATCCGCTATGCCGTTCTCGCACTCGCTACGTTCACGCTCGCCGGATGCACCGATAAGAAATGTTTGCCAGGTGATTCCGCCACAACCTGCCAGGCATTGACTCGGTGCTTCGACGGGGGCAACCCGTCGAAGGCGTGCCGCCAGGTCGAGCGCGACCAGGCCGAGTACGAACAGAACTTCAAGAAGAACATTGCCCCCGCCCTAACCGGTGCCGGTGCGGCCCTGAACTACGACCCCAACAAGGCGACTCAGAAGCCATCGGCTAAACCTCAACCGCAGCCACCAACCAAGAAGTAAAG
>JANXWZ010000074.1 GCA_025350865.1 Rhodanobacteraceae bacterium | reverse complement strand
GCGAACAGCGCTCCCTGACCACCGGTTCCGACGGCACCTTCCGCGCTGAGGCTCTCAGCCCCGAGTCCTACACCATCTCCGTTTCGCGCGACGGATTCTCCAGCGCCAAGGCTGAGCACGTTGTCGTCCAGCCTTCCGTCGTAACGTCCTACAACGTCGTCCTCAACGTGGGGTCGCGCAATGACATCGTGACCGTCGAAGCAGACGCTGTCACGGTCAATACCGACAACGGGCAGTTGGCCGGAACGGTCGCGTCGTACGAGATTTCGACCCTCCCCGTCTTCTCGCTCAACCCTATCGAACTGGCGAGCACCATTCCCGGCGTACAAACCGTCAATGGCGACAACCAACTCAGCAACGGCACCAATGTTCAGGTGAACGGTGCGCGTCCGCGCTCCAACAACTTCCTGCTGGATAGTCAGGAGATCAACGACATCGGTATCGGCGGACAGGCCTTCCAGCCCAACATGCCCGACCTCTATCAGGACCTCACCGTCATCACCAGTTCAGCTTCTGCTGAATACGGACGTGCTGGCGGCGGTGTCTTCAACCTGGTCACCAAGTCCGGCTCCAACACCTATCATGGCTCGGCCTACGAGCGTTACACAGGCTCCGGTCTCAATGCTGTCCCCAACTCCCTCCGCGGCACCGATACTCGCAACGCTCGCGCTAACGCTCACACTATCGGCTTTACCGCCGGTGGCTATATCTTCAAGGACAAGCTCTTCGGCTTCGGTGGCGCACAGTTCCAGCGCGTCTACGGCAAAGAGCAGATTGCGCCTATCACGCTGCCTGACGCAGCCGGCATCGCCACGCTGAACAGCCTCACCGGAGTTGCCGCTACCCAGGTGGCGCTTCTGAAGCAATACACCGCCAATAACGCCTACCTCACCAACTACGCCCTCGTCACCAGCCAGCCAACAACCAAGGTCAACGTCGGAGCGCAACCCGGCTGCGCCTCGCCTTGCTTCGTTGAGGAAGCCCTCTTCCAGCGGCCTGCCGTCGCACAGCAAAACCCGGACACCCAGTGGAGCTACCGCATCGACTTCAAGCCGCACGAAAAAGATACGTTCTACCTCCGTTATCTGCATGATCGTTCCAGCTTCTCGCCGGACTTCTTCGCCAACGCAGCGGGCGGCGCACTCGGTCTCGACACCTACCAGGGCGGCCCCTCGGAGCTTGGCGCCGGAAGCTGGACCCACGTCTTCACCGGTAATGTCGTAAACGAGTTCCGCGCCAGCGAAACCCGTATCTCCTTCCTCTTCGGCGTCCTGCCGTCCACGCTGGCAAACCCGGCGTACGCGCTGCCCACCACCAACATTGCCGGCTTCCCGTCGCTTGGACCTGGGCAGAACTTCCCCCAGGGCCGCGCTGAAGATCTCTATCAAATTCAGGACACCTTCAGCTACACCCATGGCCGCAACACCATCCGCGCCGGCTTCGACATCGGCCACCAGATCGAGAAGGACACGCTTGCTCTCAACGTAAAGGGGACAGCCACCTTCGCAAAGGGCAGCACCGGTGTAACCGCGCTCGGCAACTTCCTGCAGAATCAGCTTGGGCCCTCCGGCACACTCACGCGCGTCAACGGCTCACTTCGTGCCGATCCCCACGTATGGCGCTCCGGCTTCTTTGCCCAGGATGACGTCAAGTTCACCTCGCAGCTTACTGTTAACCTCGGACTCCGTTACGACTACACCGGCAACCCCGAAAACTCGCTCAAATTCCCCGGCGTAGACCTCAGCAATCCCTATCAATCCATCACTTCCGGCAATCCGGTACGCATCCAGAACGACAAGAACAATCTCTCGCCGCGTATCGGCTTCGCCTTTACGCCCAGCGGTGGCGGATACTTCGGCTCCGGCAAGACAGTGTTCCGCGGAGGCTTCGGTATCTTCTACGACAGCTACTTCTCCAACTTCGTCACGAACGCGGCCGGCACAGCGCCCAACGCCTTCTCCGGAACCCTCACTCAGACCACGGGCACAGGACTCACGAACCCCTACCCCGCTTTGGCTGCATTTACCCCCACCCTCACCAACACCGCCAGCCAGACCAGCGTCGCCAGCAACATGGTGAACCCGCTTACCTACCAGTACAACTTCGGCATGGAACAGTCCGTCTTCGGTGCTGTCCTCGGAATCCGTTATGTCGGAAACCGCGGAGAGAAACTGTTCGCCAGCCGTCAACTCAACTACTTCAACGGCGCGGGTTCACGCCTCAACACCACCCGCGGCGTCGTCAACGTTCGTGGCAACTTTGCCGACTCCAACTACAACGGTCTACAGGTCGACCTCACCAAGCGGTTCCACAACGTTCTTTCCGTTCGCGCAAATTACAGCTACAGCAAGGATCTCGACAACAACTCCGAGATCTTCGCCTTGTCGGACAGCGGCAGCACCTACGCCGCCAATCTGGCAGGCAACGGCCTTCGTCAGGATTGGGGACCGTCAGCCTTCGACCATCGCCATTTTGCGTCGATCGCCTACGTCCTTACCGTCCGTGGCTTCCACGCGTCGAACAAGTTTGCTGACACCCTGGTAGGAGCCTTCACCCGTAACTGGACCGTATCCGGCGTCGAACAGTTTCAGAGCGGGGCATACAGTTCCTTCAACATGCCTGGCCTCGATACCAACGGCGATGGCTACGCCTTCAACGACCGTCCAATCCTCGGCAACCCCAACGCCGCATTCGAGACCGCCGGCATCGACGGCTCGTACGTGACCGATGCGAATGGCGTATCCGGAACCTCGGGCGTCTACTACGACCTCGCGGCCAACAACCTTAACAGCACTCTTATCCCCGTATCTCCGAACCAGGTCCATTTCCTGGTCCCCCGGAACAACTCAAACGCCTTTCTGAGCAGCGAGATTGGCCGTAACAGCTACCGCAACCCGGGCTCGATGCGCACCGACGTTGCGCTGCAAAAGGGCTTCGGTGCCGGACTCTTGCACCTGGAGCGTGGACAGTTCCTCCTTCGTGCGGAAGCGCAGAACGTCGCCAACCACAACGATCGCGGCAACTACCTCGACACCAGCGTGCTGGACTTTGGTCTGCCGACCAGCTTCAACACGCAGTCCCTGGCTCGCGGTGATTCTTCCTCGTCCGCTGGCCGTTCCCTCGTGCTCTGGGCCAAGTTCCAGTTCTAACCCACCCCGCTTCTCCAACCGCAAAAGGGTGCCTTCAAAGGGCACCCTTTTGCACGTCCCGAAGCCTCGATTCCAACCATCTGAACCCCCGGTGAGCATCTATAATAGAGGGTGATGGCTGACGATCTTTTTCCTCCCGACCCTGACAACTCCGCTGATTCCGGCACCCCGAACCCACAGGACGCGAACAGCAACGACCCGCCTCCAGCCGGTTCTCCGCCCGACGGCGGTTCCAACGTCCGGGGCCGCGGCGCGCTCAACATGCTCTCCATCAACATTGAGGAGGAAATGCGCTCGTCGTACCTCGCCTACTCGATGTCTGTCATCATCGGGCGCGCACTACCCGACGTCCGTGACGGCCTCAAGCCCGTGCACCGCCGCATCCTCTACGGTATGCAGGAGATGGGCCTCCAGTTCAACAAAAAGTACACAAAGTCAGCCAAGGTCGTCGGCCACGTCATGGGTAATTACCACCCCCACGGCGACTCCGCCATCTACGACACCATGGTCCGCCTCGCGCAGCCATTCTCCCTGCGCTACATCCTCGTCGACGGCCAGGGCAACTTCGGCTCCGTCGACGGCGACCCGCCCGCCGCCATGCGGTACACCGAGTCTCGCCTCACCCGTATTGCCGGCGAAATGCTCGCCGATATCGACATGGACACCGTCGACTTCGTCCCCAACTACGACGAGTCCACGCAGGAGCCCGCCGTCCTCCCGGCCCGCATACCCAATCTCATCATCAACGGCAGCTCCGGCATTGCCGTCGGCATGGCGACCAACATCCCGCCGCACAACCTCACCGAGGTCCTCAACGCCGCCATCGCCCTCCTCACCAAGTCCCCCCAGGACCACCGCGACGATCTGACCCTCGTCCTCGAACACGTCCAGGGCCCCGACTTTCCGACCGGCGGCTTCATCTTCGGCAAGTCCAACATCCCCAACTGCTACCGCACCGGCCGTGGCCGCTTCATGATGCGCGCCCGCACCCACCTCGAGAAGATCTCCGGCGGCCGCGAAGCCATCATCGTCACCGAGATCCCCTACCAGGTCAACAAGTCCAGGCTCATCGAGCGCATCGCCGAACTCGTCAACGAAGGCGTCATCACCGACATCGCCCGCGACGAGTTCCGCGACGAATCCGACCGCGACGGCATGCGCATCCACATCGGCCTCAAGCGCGGCGCCGAGTCGCAGATCGTGCTCAACCAGCTCCACAAGCACACGTCCATGCAGGAAGGTTTCTCCATGATCTTCCTCGCCGTCCACAACGGCCAGCCCAAGGAGCTCCCGCTCGACCACGCCATCCGCGCCTTCCTCGAGCATCGCCAGGACGTCGTCCGCCGCCGCACCGCTTACCTGCTCCAGAAGGCTCGCGACCGCGAGCACATCCTCCTCGGCTACCAGATCGCGCTCGACCACCTCGACCAGGTCATCCGCATCATCCGCCAGTCGGTCAGCCGCGCCGACGCCCGCGAGAACCTCTTCGCCTACTTCTCCAACCGCCGCATCCAGCTGCAGGGCACCGAGCTCGCCGGCATCACGCTAGACCCCGCAAAGTACGGCATCGACCCCAACACGCTCCCCGTCCTTCCTGGAAATGCAGGCGCGATCACCGCCGCTGGCGCAACGCTCATCCTGAGCCTCCGCCAGATCGACGCGATCCTCGAGCTGCAGCTCTACCGCCTCACCCAGCTCTCCATCGACGAGCTCCTCAAGGAACTAGCCCAGATCCGCGAGAACATCGCCGAGTACGAGAGCATTCTCGGCTCGGTCGCGAAGCTCCGCGCCGTCATCACCAAGGAACTCGAAGACATCCGCGACAAGTACGGCGACGTTCGCCGGACCCAGATCCTCGACGAGACCACCGAGCTCGGCCTCGAAGACCTTATCGCCGACGAGCAGGTCGCCGTCACCGTCTCCAACACCGGCTACCTCAAGCGCACGCCGCTCAACACCTACCGCCAGCAGCGCCGCGGCGGTACCGGCCGCATCGGCATGAAGACCCGCGACGAAGACTTCGTCTCGCAGCTCATCATCGAGTCCACCCACACCTATCTGCTCTGCTTCACCAACACCGGCCGCGTCTACTGGCTCAAAATCTACGAAGTCCCCGACGTCGGCGTCACCGGCAAGGGCAAGGCCATGGCCTCGCTCGTAGACCTCCAGCCCGGCGAAAAGGTAGTCACCATCCTGCCCGTCAAAGACCTCGAAGAGTCCGGCAAGAACATCCTCTTCGCCACCCAGAACGGCACCGTCAAAAAGACCCCGCTCAAGGACTTCTCCAACGTCATGTCGCGCGGTATCATCGCCATCAACATCGAGAAATCCGACGAGCTCATCACCGCCAAGATCACCGACGGCCAGCAGATCATCTTCCTCGCCACCCACGACGGCATGGCCATCCGCTTCAACGAGCAGGATCTCCGCCCCATGGGCCGTCCCGCGACGGGAAATCGCGGTATCAATTTGAGAAAGGGCGACTACGTCATCGGAGCCGCCGTAGCCCCATCCCCCGAAGCCCGCGAAAAGCAGCGCCGCGAGCGAGCCGCCGCCCTCGGCCTAACCACCCAGCTCGAAGCCGTCATCGGCGAAACCCCTTCCACTCCTGTGGTGTCATCCTTCCGCGAAGCGGGAGGACCTGCTTCTCCCCCAGCCAAGGACGGGCAGGAATTCCTCGGCAGCGATCAGCAGGGTTCGATCGAAATCGACGCCGCCGCCCAGGCCAAGCTCGACAAGCTGGACGAGAAGCTAGGCCTTACCCCCTGCCTCATCCTCACCGTCAGCGAAAACGGCTTCGGCAAGCGCACCGACGTCGACCGCTACCGCCTCCAGTCCCGCGGCGGCACCGGCGTCATCAACATGAAGACCGGCACCAAAACCGGCAAGGTCACCAGCATCAACCTCGTCGACGACACCACCGAGCTGATGCTGATCAGCCAATTCGGCAAAATCATCCGCATCGACACCAAGGGAGTCCGCGCCGCCGGCCGCAGCACCAGCGGCGTCAAGCTCCTCGACCTCGACCAGGACGACAAAGTAGCCGCCGCCATGACCATCCCCCCCGAAGACCCCAAACCAGCAACTGAAACAGGCACACTACTGCAATAGACAAGCGTCTTTGAAGGTTCGCGCAAGTCTATCTTTATGAACTTGCATCAAATCCGTGAGAAACACTGATACGATTCGCTTTGACGGTCGTTAAATGAGCATGACTATGAACCAAGAAATCTATCGGAATGCGCCGATCATTGAGGCAATTCTTGAAATCAA
>JANXWZ010000052.1 GCA_025350865.1 Rhodanobacteraceae bacterium | reverse complement strand
GTGCGAGTCCGCCCAGCCCATCGGCTCCTTCAAGCTGCGCGGCGCGTTCAACATGATCTCCCAGCTCTCTCCCGAGCAGCTCGCCAAGGGCGTTATCACCTACTCCTCCGGCAACCACGCCCAGGGAGTCGCCTACGCCGCCCGCGCCCTCGCCTCCAAGGCCGTCATCGTGATGCCCGACAACGCGCCGCAGGTCAAAATCGACGCCACCCGCGAGCTTGGTGCCGAGGTCGTCTTCGTTGGCCCTGCAAGCTCCGCCCGCAAGCTCAAGGCTGAGGAGCTAGCCGCCGAGCATGGGTACGCCATCATCCCGCCCTACGACCACCCCCATATCCTCGCCGGAGCCGCCACCTGCGGGTTGGAAATCATGCAGCAGCTTCCCGACGTCGATCTCGTCCTGTCGCCCGTCTCCGGCGGCGGCCTCCTCTCCGGCACCTCGACCGCCGTCAAACTCGCCGCCCAATCGGGTCTCGGCAACCCCGCCGTCAAGGTCTTCGGAGTAGAACCCGCTCTCGCCGCCGACGCCAAGGAATCCTTCGACACCAAAACCCTCGTCGAGTGGCCCGCCAGCGACACCACACGCACCATCTGCGACGGCCTCCGCACCCAGTCCCTCGGCGAGATCAACTTCCAGCACATCCTCCTCCACGTCGACGGCATCGTCACTGTCACCGAGGACGAAATCCTCGCCGCCATGCGTACCCTGCTCGCCCACTCCGACCTCATCCCCGAGCCCTCCGGCGCCGTAACCCTCGCCGCCGCGCTCTTCCACGCCAACGAGCTGCCCCCCGCGAAAAAGATCGTCGTCATCCTGAGCGGCCGCAACATCGACCCCGCCCTCCTCACCACCCTCCAAACCGAACTAGCCACCACCTAAATCCCCGGGTGCCCCATCTCAATCGGCACTATCGATTGAGGTGGGGTTCCCCAAATCTCCCTGACACCACGCTCCCGTGACACTCGTCTAACTCATCATGCGAACCCTCGCAATCCCCGCTCTCCTCCTCCTAACCCTGCCCCTTTGCGCCCAGAAGAAACCCAAGAACAACCTCTCCGGCTACGACAAATCCGCCCGAGCCACCGTCCTGCACAACGCCCTCGTCTACGTCGGCCCCGACACTTCCACCCAGAAGATCGCCGAGGTCACCCCCGGCCACGAGCTCGTCATCATCGACCACTCCGGCCCCTGGGTCAAAGTCTTCGCCAACACCGACACCCCCGACCAGGCCGACCCCGACTCCGAACCCGAAATCGCCACCGACGCCGAACCCACTCCCGCCTCCGGCTGGATCAAGGATAAGGGCGTGGTCACCCCGCAAACCCCCAACGGCGACTCCCTCCTCTACGGCATGGCCGCCAACTTCGAAGACGTGGCCGAGCAGCCGCACGCACCCAAGGGAGCCGCCGAAGGCGCCCACCTCCTCTACCGCCGCGTCGCCGAATACTATCCCACCTCACCGCTCGCCGCCGAAGCAGCATGGCGCGCAGCCGACATCCGCTGGCAGCTCGAAAAGGCCGACATCTCCACGCTCCCGTCAGCCAAAGAGCAGGAAGCCTACCTTCGCCCTCAGGTCTACGAGGGCGAAATGAAGCGCATCATCAAGACCTTCCCCGGCTCCAAGTACGCCGCCCGCGCCGCCTACGACATGCTGGACAACAAGCTCTGCGGCGACTGGCAGGGCCTACCCAAATGCCCCGAGCAGGAAGCCAATCTCTACCTCAAATACGCCGAGCAATGGAAGGAGTCGCCAAAAGCGGCTGAGGCCGTCTATAACGCCGTCTACCGCATGGGCGTCCTCGTCACCATGTATCAAGTCTCCGACGATCGCCGCAAATCCCAGGCCGCCGCAGACCGCTGCCAGTCGCTCGCCGCCGACATGCACACCCGCTTCCCCGATTCCGACTTCACGCGACGCGCCGAATCCATCGCCTACCGGGTCAAGCAGGGAATCGCCATCTACGGCACCGACCGCGACTAGCACCCAAAAAACAAGTGCGGAACGCGGATAAGACGGACAAAAAGGATCAATAGGATATTGCGAAGGCAAATGTGATCAAAAGCTCGATCCGTACTTATCCGTCTTGTCCCTTTTATCCGCGTTCCGCACTTGCTTTGTTCTTGGGGCGCGCCACAGACGCTAAAATATTCTCATGCCCATCCTGAAGGTCATCCTCCTTGCCATCGTGCAGGGCCTAGCAGAACTCCTGCCCGTCTCGAGCTCCGCCCACGTCGTCGTCGCCGAAAAGCTGATGCATCTCGACCCCTCCTCGCCTGAGATGACGCTGCTGCTGGTCATGCTCCACACCGGCACCATGTTCGCCGTCATCGTCTACTTCTGGAAGACGTGGATGAAGACCTACTTCGCCTCCACTGAAGTCTTCATGCGCTTCGCCATCCGCGCCGCCTGGGCGACCGTGTTGACCGTCATCATCGGCTTCGGCCTGAAGACCGCCATCGAGCACGCGATGTTCAAAGGCCAGCCCAAGGCCGAAATCGAACAGCTTTTCGGCCGTCTCGACCTCATCGCTCCCGCGCTCGCCGCCGCCGGCCTCATGATTCTGATCGCCGGGCTGATGGAGCGCCGGCAGTTACAGATGGCGTCCAACGCCAGCAAGGTCGACTCTCCCCACACCAGCGTCACCATGGGCCAGGCCGGCTGGATGGGGTTCGTCCAGGGTCTCGCGCTGCCGTTCCGGGGGTTTTCGCGTTCCGGCACCACCATCTCCACCGGCATGCTCACCGGCGCCAGCAAAGAGCGCGCCGAGCGTTTCTCCTTCGCCCTGGCCGTCATCCTCACCCCCGGAGTCGTCGCGCAGGAGGGCCTCCGCATGATGAAGGAGGTCCACGCTCAGGCCGCGCTAGGCAACCACGTCGACCTTAAAGGCAGCGTCACCACCAGCCTGCTCGGAGCCTTCTTCGCCTTCCTCGCCGGTCTCGTAGCCCTCAAGTGGCTCTCCAGCTGGCTCGAATCCGGCAAGTGGTACCTCTTCGGCATCTACTGTCTCGTCGCCAGCGCATTCGTCGCCTTCCTTCACTTCGGCCCAATGCATCTCTAACCAGGGGTGCCCCATCCTCGACGACGGTACTATCGTCGCCAGGGTGGGGTATCGAGCCTACGGCTCGACCGTCTTCCTTCAGTCCACCACCGCCGCGTTCCACTCCACCAAATGCCGGTCCGGATCGAAGAAGTAAACCTGCGGATATCCCGTGGGCGAATTCCACTTGATCACCATCTTCCGCTGATCCCTATCCGGCAAATCCTCGCTGAACCCCGCCGCCCGCAGCCGCTCCAGCGCCCCGCGAAAGCTTGGAACCCGCAACGCAATATGCGTCTCATAAATCTGCATCGCGACCGCCGCCGAAGCCTGCCAGATCGGTTCCGGAACGCGGACCAGGTGCAGCTCCTGCCCACCCTCCAGCGCGAACCACGCGCCCGGAAAATCGAAAGTCGTTGGCCGCGTCATCTCCCGCAACCCAAGAAATCCGCCATAAAACGCCCGCGACACCTCAAGGTCCGTCACCGTCACCTGGTAGTGA
>JANXWZ010000026.1 GCA_025350865.1 Rhodanobacteraceae bacterium | reverse complement strand
GGCCTTTGGGCTGTTTGGTGCCACGTTCCAACCGGGAGACGAAGCCTGCCGTCAGATTCAGATACTTTGCAAAAGCGGCCTGGCTCAGGTGTTCGCGTTCCCGCAACGTGCCGATCTCTTCCCCGCTGCTCGGCATGGCCGTCGTCAGCGTTGCGCAGGCAAGGCCATCGACTATGATTGAGTAAGCTTTCGGAGTTGCTCCACGAGACACGAATTTACCGCGGTGCTCGAGCAGGATGAGAAGTGGTGGGTGGGCTACTGTCCCAAAGTTCCCGGCGCCAACGGCCAGGGACTGACTCGTAAAGATTGCCTCCACAATCTAGAGGAGGCTGTGAAGCTCATGCTTGAGGATCGGCTTGAAGATGGTCTGCGCGGCGTACCGTCTGAAGCGATCCGCGAGGTTCTGACGATCGCATGAAGCAAGGCGATCTCCTTCGGCATCTGCGCCTTCGTGGCTGCGTTCTAAAGCGTGAGGGCGGCTCCCATTCCATCTGGTTCACCCCGGCAACCGGCCAGCAGGAGTCGGTCCCGCGCCATACTGAGGTAGCTAACCTGCTTGCCCGCAAAATCTGCCGTGGGCTTTCCATTCAGGGCTTTCGCGGGACACGGTGCATATTGCCCTCTCCGCAGTGCTGCCTGTGGCCAGTCGACCGCAGGGCTACAGTGAATCCGAACACCCCCCGAACACCGGCTTTGGGTATAGCCTTGAAACGTGGGAAGACACAGCAAGGAGCCTGGATGACCTACCAAGTCGTTATCACGCACACCGACGAAGGCTACAGCATCAACTGCCCTATCCTGCCCGGCTGCTGGTCCGAAGGGAAAACAAAAGTTGAGGCGCTTGAGAATATCAAGGACGCCATCCAGATGTATCTCGAAGTTATTGCCGACAACACTAGAGGTAGCGACATCCGGGAAGTCCAGGTGGCGTAGTTGGGCGAGCTTGCAGTATCAACCATCAACGCGCGACCCGCGCATTCGAACGGGCAGGCTTCTGGATCAAACGCGAGGCCGGTCATATTTCAATGACCAACGGAGTAAGGACGATCATCATCCCACGCAATAACCCGATCGGAGCCTACACCATGAAGGGAATCATGAAGGACTCGGGATTGACCGTAGCGGAGTTCCGAAAGCTTCTTTAATCGCCATGTACATCAATCTCCTATATTTAGGCCGCATCTCCTACGCCGACGGCCTCGCCATTCAGCAGCGGGTGATCGCTGCGCGCAAGGCTGGCGAGATCGGCGACACGCTTTTGCTGCTGGAGCATCCGCCGGTGCTGACGCTGGGTCGCAACTCCAAGCGCGAAAATATCCTGGCCAGCGATGAGCTGCTGCGGGCGAAGGGTGTCGAGTTGCACGAGGTGAATCGCGGCGGCGACGTGACGTATCACGGGCCGGGACAGCTTGTGGGCTATCCGATCTTCGACCTGCGCGGCGATTGGCCGGGCAAGAAGGGCCCGCACCTGGGGCCTGTGGACTACGTTCGGCTGCTGGAAGAAGTCTTGATTCGCGTTTGCGGCGAGTATCGGGTGATGGCGCAGCGGATTTGCGGGCGGACAGGTGTCTGGACGGTCCCAAATGGGAGCGTGCCGGAGAAGAAAGTCGCGGCGATTGGCGTGCACGTGTCGCAGGGTGTCACGTCGCACGGCTTTGCGTTGAACATTTCGCCGGATATGCGGGATTTCCAGTGGATCGTGCCTTGCGGCATCGCGGACCGCGAGGTGACGAGCCTGGAATTGGAGTCGCCGGTGGAACCGCCGCCGACGATGGACGACGCCATCGATGCGACCGTGCGCCACTTCGGGCGAATCTTCCAGCGGCAGATGATCTGGGCCGAATCCCTCGAACAGGTTCTCGCCGGACCGACCGCCAATGTTCTATAACCGCCCATTCGCGGCCAGTTTTCCACCCGAAGTCTTATAATCCAGTGGCGCAGCAAGTATTTTTAGCAGCAACGAAGGAACCTCATGCCGATCGAAGTAGTCATGCCCCAGATGGGTGAATCCATCACCGAAGGAACTCTGACCAAGTGGCTGAAGAAGCCGGGTGATCCCGTCGAACGCGACGAGCCGCTGTTTGAGATTTCGACCGACAAGGTCGACGCCGAGATTCCTTCGCCGGCCGCCGGTGTGATGGGCGAGATCAAGATTCAGGAAGGCGCGACGGTCCAGATCAACACCGTCGTCTGCACGATCAATGAGGCTGGTTCTGCCGCTGCCCCCGCTGCTGCCCCCGCCAGAGATTTGAAGGAAGATTCCGCCACCCCGGCGGCGGAGGCGGTCGCATCCGTCGAAGCGACTATCCCAGCGCCCACCCCCGAAGCAGCTGCCGCAGGTCCAGGCACCGAAGTGCTAATGCCGCAGATGGGTGAATCGATCACCGAGGGCACGATCACCAAGTGGCTGAAGAATATCGGTGATACGGTTGCTCGCGACGAGCCAATCTTTGAGATTTCGACCGACAAGGTAGACGCCGAGATACCGTCGCCCGTCGCCGGTACGCTGACCGAGATTCGCGTGAAGGAAGGCGCGACGGTCACGATCAACACGATCGTCGCGGTCATCGGAGGCGGGGCTGCTCCGGCAAAGGCGGCTGCTGCCCCGGCCGCCGCACCTGCGTCCGCTACTGCTGCTCCGGTCGCATCGGCCTCGACGGGCGAGACGCCGCGTTCGTCGCCGCTGGTCCGCAAGATCGCGACTGACAACAACGTTGACCTGACGCAGATTCCGGGAACCGGCGCTGGTGGACGCATCACCAAGACCGATATCCTCGGCCATTTGGAGGCTCCTGCTGCCAAGCCTGCAGCACCTGCCCCAGTTGCCGCTCCTGCTGCTGCGCCCGCCGCTCCGGCACCTGCGGCCAAACCCGCACCGGCACCGGTGGCTAATGCGCCGCAGACGGGCGAGCTGGTTCCGATGTCCAAGATGCGCTCAATCATCGCGAAGCGGATGGTGGAATCGAAGCAGACCAGCCCGCACGTCCACACCGTCTTCAAGGTGGATATGACGCGGATCGTCAAGCTGCGTGAGAAGGAAAAGAACAAGTACGAGCAGCGCAATGGCGTGAAGCTGACCTACATGCCGTTCATCACGCGCGCTGCGGTCCACGCGCTGCGGATCCACCCGGTGGTCAACGCCGCGGTGAAGGGCGATGCGATCCAGTACAACAAGAACATCAATATCGGGATTGCGGTCGCGCTGGATTGGGGCCTCATCGTCCCGGTCATCAAGCAGGCTGAGGAGAAGAACTTCCTCGGCGTGACGCGCGCGATCGTCGACTTGGCAGACCGCGCCCGCAACAAGAAGCTGGCTCCGGACGAGGCGAGCGGCGGTACGTTCACCCTCACCAACTCCGGCATCTTTGGCGAGCAGTTTGGGACGCCGATCATCAACCAGCCGCAGGCCGCGATCCTCGGCATCGGCGGCCTGAACAAGGAAGCCGAAGTGATTACGGACAAGGACGGGCAGGACTCGATTGCGGTCCGCTGGATTCAGCGCTTCACGCTCGGCTTCGACCACCGCATCGTCGACGGCGCGGACGCCGGCAAGTTCATGACCGACTTCAAGAATTATCTGCAGAACTGGAACGAAGAACTCGGCTAGTCGCGCAGCAGGCAAGACAAGTACCCACCACGGACCAACACGGATAAGAGCGGATCGAACTCATACAGGGTTTTATCCGCTTTTTCGTCACTGATCCGTGTTCATCCGTGGTGGATTTTGGACTTGGTGCCGATTCCGATACACTTGCCGCGATGTCCGCCGATTTCGAATCCGCGTTCAAGGCGTTGAAGGCGATCTACACGCCCTACGCCGACCGCCTGCTCGTGAAGGCCGATACGCCGACCAACTACGCGCTCTACAGCCGCGTCCCTTCGCCATTTCCGCAGCATAAAGGCCACGGAATGTACTTCGGGTCGGTGCAGATCGGCAACGCCTATGCGTCGTTCCACCTGATGCCGCTCTACATGAACGCAGCGCTGACCGCGACCATCTCACCCGCGCTGAAGAAGCTGAGTCGCCTTGCAAACGCGGGCTTCGACATGTTTCAGAAGAAGGGTTGGATCTGATCTGCCGGGATTTAGAGCACAGCTTTCGCTCTGAGTACCCGCTCAACAGCGTCTTCCGGCGTCGCTCCTACCGCGCTCAAATGACCCATTTTGCGGCCTTTTCTAGGCTTTAGCTTTTCGTACAGGTGGAGGCGGACGCCGGGTACTGCGAGGGCCTTGTCGAATGCCGGTTGACGCGGCGAGCCGTCGGGATTCAGCCAGATGTCGCCCAGCAGGTTGGCGATCGCGGCGGGTTGGACCACGTCTACATCGCCGAGCGGTAGGTCGCAGACAGCACGGATCGCTTGTTCGAACTGGCTGGTCACGCAGGCGCGTTCACTTTGGTGGTAGCTGTTGTGGGGGCGGGGGGCAAGCTCGTTGACCAGCAGCCGGCCATCGCTCGTGACGAACATCTCTACTGCGAGCAGGCCTTCGAGCTGGAAGGTGTCGGCGATCTCGTAGGCGATCTCGCGTGCGTCGCTTTCCATTTCCGGCGGGATCGCGGCCGGGATGACGCTCCAGTCGAGGATCTGGTTTTCGTGGTGGTTCCAGGCGGCTGGATAGACCTTCACCTCTCCAGCCGGGCTGCGCGCGACCATCACGCTGATCTCGCGGGCCAGGCCCACTGCCTTTTCAACCACGCCGGGCCCCTCGCCGAGAGCCTCCCAGGCTCCCCGTACCTCGTCCTCGCTGACCGCGCCGGAGAAGCCCACCTTGCCCTGGCCGCGTCCGTCGTAGCCTCCGGTGGCGCTCTTGCAGAAGCATTTGCCGCCGAGTTCTGCGATGGCGGTGCGTACCTCATCGAGCGAGCGGACGGCGCGGAAGTCGCCAATGGGGAAGCCGTGTTTGTGCAGCCAATTCTTCTGCTCGATCCGATCCTGGATGATGGCAAGCAGCGCGCCGCTGGGACGTACCGGGCAGAACGTGGCAGCAGAAGCCATACTATGCTCACCGATCTGTTCAATTTCGAGCGTAACCACGTCGCACCCACGCGCCAGCATTGCGGCGCCGCGGGAGTCGTCCCACGCGGCTTCGATGCAGCCGTCGACGACGAAGCGTGCGGGGCAGCCGGGGTCGGGGTCGAGCACCAGGATGCGGTAGCCCATGCCGCGCGCGGCCATGGCCATCATGCGGCCAAGCTGTCCGCCGCCGAAGATGCCGATCGTGGCTCCGGGCAACAACGCGCTCATACTGCGACCTCGTCGTCTTCCAGTGTTTCGGACAACACGTGGTCGCGGGTCGCTTCCCGCCGTGCAATCAGCTTCTGCTGTAGCGCAGGGTCGGTCGTGGCAAGCATCCCGACGGCCAGAAGCGCGGCGTTGGCAGCGCCCGACGCGCCGATGGCGAGCGTTCCCACCGGCACCCCTTTGGGCATTTGGACGATGCTGAGCAGCGAATCGAACCCCTGCAATGCGGTGGCCGCGACGGGTACGCCAAGCACCGGCACGACCGTCAGTGCCGCGATCATTCCAGGCAGGTGCGCAGCCCCACCGGCTCCGGCGATAATGCAGCGCAGGCCGCGTTCGACCGCCGATTGCGCGTACTCATACATCAGCTCCGGCGTGCGGTGGGCGCTAACGACACGCGCTTCAAACGGCACGTTGAACTCTCGCAGAATTGCGACTGCGGCCTTCATCACGGCGTAGTCGGTGCGGCTTCCCATCACGATTCCGACCAGCGGCAGGGTGGTGTTTTCTGCACCATTCATCGCTCGATTATACGGCGCACCTTGCCTCAGGCCGCGCGCCAGATGCTGGCGTTCAGGCAGGCGACGACCCCGTCGACGATGACGCCGAGGGCTGCGGTGAACTTCTCCGGGTCGACGATGGTCTTGGAATAGACTGCGTCGACCACGCCGATGGCCGAGCCGACGATGGCGATGGCAGCGGCGCGTTTCTGCTCGCCGGTCTTCGCTCCGTAGAGGGTTTCGATGCCCTGGATGGCGCTGGGCAGCAGTGCGATGCCGCGCAGGAATACTTTGAGGAAGTCCATGTGTGTCTCCTTGAATGGGTACATCCCATCTCAAACGAAAATGCCGTTTGAGATGGGGCACCCGGGCTTTTCTAGTTGTGTTTTCCGGCGAAGTAGCTGATCGCGAGGTGCACCAGCGTGAGGCCCGTGCCGAAGGCGGCGACGAAGCCCTTCATCCTCTGGACTCCGGCTTCGTTGACGTGGACCCGCCTTTCCAATTGGTGCAGGCGTCCGGGCTGGCCGATGCCCATGATCTGTTCCATCTGGCTCTTCAGAACGTGCAGGTCGGCCAGAACCTGTGCTTCGAAATCGGTCATGATGTTCCTCTCATTCCTAAGGCAGATGGGTGACGATTGCGCTGGACTGGCGCGAGTAGAGCGGCGGCGCGGAGGCGTCGTACATGCGGATAAAGAATTTCTCCTCGAAGGCCGCGCGTGGGATGGAGAAGCCGCGCACCGGGCTACGGAGAACGAAGTCGCCGCTTGCGGTAGCCCCGGTGCCGGTGCCAAATCCGCCGTCGTGACGCCGCACCTCGAAGCCGCCACCGCTCGGTGGTGCGGTTCCGGCGTCGATCGTCAGCGCTGACGTGGAGACAGCGGTCACCGCCAGTTGCGGCACGTTCGCCAGCACCGGGGCGGACGTCCCGCCCGGTAGGTTGAGCGCGGTCTGTGGCAGCAGGGCATCGGCAGAGATCGCCTCCGAGAGCTGGATGCCGAGACCTTCGGCCCAGTCGTTGGCGAATGCGATCTTGTAGGTGAGCCTCTCCGGTGCGTCTCCGTGTTCTTCGACCACCACGTGCCGGACGATGGCGCTGGTGGTGCCACCGTTCGCGATCAGGTTGAGCAGGTCGCCGGGCCAGATGTCCGCCCCGGCGGGATTGACGGATATGTAGCTGCCAGCGACGGCGGCAGCCCGGTTGGTCGCGAAGCTGAGGATGGCCTGCGCGGCGCTCTCGCAATCCTCGGCGCTGCGCGCTTTCGGCCGCAGAACCTTGCCTACCCAGCGCGCCGTGCCGACCGAGCCTCCCGCTGCCTCGGCAGCCTGGCTGGCCGCGTCAGCGAGTCGCGCCACGGCTCGCCGCTTGCCCCGGTATGCGACGCGGATGGTTGCGTTCGGGATGGGAACGCGGCCCGGGAAGAAGGTGACATTGCCTGCGGTCGAGGACAGGATCTTGCAGTCCACTCCGTCGTAGGGAGCTCCCTCGAGGCGGGTGGAGAGGACTCCTGAGGTCGGGTCGGTGGTGGCGAGCCAGGCCGATCCGGTGCGGGTCAGCTTCACCTGTCCGACCGACCCGAAGAGCTGCACGCTGTTGACCGCGACCACGCTGGCCTGCGCGGGTGACGACGCGATGGAGCCGTCGTAGAGGATCGTTACGGGCGTGTTGGACGCGCTGGCAAGGTCGCGTACTTCGAACACCAGGGCAAGCGGCGCATTGACCAGGCCGCCCCCAAACTGATTGACCACGCCGTTCACCATCGCGTAGTAGGTCTGCTTCACACGCTCGGTCTCCGGGCAATGCAGGTGCAGGCGCAAGGTGTACAGGTGGCCTGACGCGATCGTGGAGGGCGTTCCGACGACAACACCGTTGACCAACGGCGACAGGACCGTATTGCCGCCGGACTGGCTCACCTTGAAGCCGGCGACACAGTTCGCCTGGAGCGTCGGGCCGCTGTAGAGCCCGGCCAGAACACCGGCGCTGGCAGTATTTAACGCGATGCTGGCCAGCTCGAAGACGATGGTGCCGCCCAGTTCCAGCGGGTCAAAGGCGGTGAGGGTGGTTTGTCCGTCGAAGCCGTTGCCGCCGGTCAGGACGAGGCCTCCGCCGCCGAGTGCGAGGTGCGAGCCGGGGTCGGCGAACTGCCACGTCTGGTGGTTGAAGCCGCTGGTGAAGTTGTCGTCGATCAGCGTCGCGTGTCCAGCGTTGGGTGCGTCGGGCTGCCCGGTCAGGTTGAAGATGGCGGTGGTGCCGTCGCCGTTGAATAACTCGGTCCAGTAGATGGACGACTCAAGCTCGCCACTGACGGTTACGTCGTTGGCCAGCTCGCGAACGGCCGCTGTGCGCAGCCCGGCGACGGAGAGCGAGCCGTCCCCGTCCGAGAACGTGTGGACCACATTGCCTGCGGGCGTCAGGTTGAGCGCACCGTTCAAGGCACGATAGGCCGCGTAGGTGGTGTTGGCTGCATCTCCGGCGTGGGCCGACCATGCAGACGATGGCTGCGGCTCAAAGGCCCCGACGGAGCGACCGCCAGATAGGCCTGCGGTGTTCAACCGGCCTGCGGCTGCGCGGTTGGCGAGCGTGGCGAGGATCGCGCCTGCCGAGCTTCCCAGCGCGGGGCCAACCTGCCAGCCGTGGGCCTGCTTGTCGAGCAGCCACTCATCGCTGACCGCGCTGAAGGCGAGCCGGTACACAGGGCCTTCGCTCGCCACACCCGCGTAAATCGCGACCGGCTCGGTTGCCATGTAGCCGGTGAAGAGCGTCGTGCCAGCCTGCGAGGTCAGCACGATTCGTGCCTGCCGCACGGGTGTCGCAAGCGTCGAGCCTTCGAGGCAGAGCATGCCCTTCACGATCGATGGCGCGTTGAGGCTGCGGGTGATGGCGAGCGGCGTGGAGCGGTCGATGGTCGCGCTGTAGTCGACCGCGCCGTGGCCGTCGAGGTTGTCGATAGTCAGGATCACGCGATCACCTCTTCCACCGCCACTGGCGGAAGCCCGCGCTGGGCTCGGACCTCGGCGACTGACAGGACACCGGCGTTGAGAAGCTGGACCTGGATCGCGACCTCCTCCTGCTCGTTGCGGGTGTCGAGCGCGTTGAACGTGAATTCGAACTCCCGCCAGCCGAGCAGCTTGGCGAAAATGTCGCGGGTGATGTGTTCTGCCAGCAGCTTGGCGACTGGCACGACGGCGGCTTGGAATGCATGGTCGGCCATCTCGCTGGCGGTCGACTGGTTGACGTCCTGGACGAGGCCGAGCATCATCGGCGGCAGGTCGAAGGCGTTGGCGATCATGCGGATGCAGAACTCCTGCCAGTGCAGGCGCAGATCGGCGTCGGTTCCGCCGGCGAAGCGCAACACCTCGGGCTTCTTCTCGCAGCTCAGAACCGGCACGCGGCCGGTGCCTTCGATCTCGTCCTGCCACCAGCGGATCAGGCGGTCGTGCTGATCGGGCGTGGCTTCGTCGAGCCACAGCGCATATTGGACGACGGAGTTTGAGGCTAGCCGACCGGCGTAACGATTGGCGCTGAGGAACTGGCCGATGGCTTCAAACGCCACTTCAACGCGGCCCAGGCCGAACTGTGTGTGCGTCCTTGGATTCAAACGCATATAGATGAGCTCGCTATCGTTCAGCGGCGTGACGGAGTCGATACCGGCGCGACCGGTCTGAAAGCCGTAGCGTGGCATGTCCGCGTTGCCGTCCCACTTCGGGTCAAGCTGGATTGCAGCGCCGTCGACGGCGAAGAGCTGGAACGGCCTTTCGGGATCGCCGGTAGCCTTCATCTCGACTGCGCCGAAGCCACCGACGAGCGTGTCCTCCAGCACCTGCTCAAAGAGCGTGCGGAAGCTGTCGCTCTGGTTAGGCTCTTCGAGCGCGCGGCGCAAGGCGTTCATGCGCGCGGCGGCGTCGGGGATGGAAGCCGGGTCATAGCCGCGCCTGATGCGGATCTGCCAGTCCATGCTGGCGATCTGGTCTTTGACGATGTTGATGGCGCGCCTTGCCACCGGCATCTCGGCGAAGCGGCGCAGGTTGACTGCCGTGGGCTTGGGCACCGACTGCTGCCCGGGTCGCTGATACGGCGACAGGATCGACGGCAACGCCAAAGTCTTGCGACCGGTCTCGGCTATCGCGCCAGCAGCCTGAATGCGATGGAAGGCCTCCCACGCACTACGAACTCTTTGTGTAATTCCCATAGGCACCTCCGTGCAAAAAGAAAAAGGGCGCAGCCGATGGCCACGCCCTGCAAATTCCAAAACAAAAACACGTGCGGAACGCGGATAAGACGGATAAAGCGGATAGAACGTGAACAATGGACAAAAATCATCAAGAAAACATAGGAATGTCAGTTCCAATCGGAACTCGACCCAGTGTTGTCTTATCCGCCTTTATCCTTCTTATCCGTTCTTATCCGCGTTAAGCACTGGTTATGCCTTACAGCCCCAACTCCCGCTGCGCCGTCGCCGCTGCCCTGGCGAGGTCGCTCAGCGTGACTACCCGAATCTCCTGCCGCTCCATCGTCTCCACTCCGAAGCGATACCGCTCCGTCCCCTCGTCGGTCGCGTCGTCGACGTTCCCCACGCTCCGCAGCGGTTCCACCACCGCGGTCAGTTCGAGCTTCGCGCCTTCCACCCGGTCCACGCCCTCGCGCAACTGCGGAGCCGAATACGCCAGCACCTTTGCTGCTTCGACGTCGCCTTCCAGCGATACCGCCTGGAACATCCGCACCACGCCATTCGGCCTGTAACCGCAGTCGATCTTCAGCGGATCACCGGGCCGCGTGTACATGGACGCGGCGATTCTCTTCCGCATCAGCGCCCACGCGCCCACCTTCTCGAACTCGGTCCGCATCGTCGCCGCAATCGCCGCCCGGCCAGACCGCGCCCACTGCTTCGGCACCTTGATGGGCTCGACGTACAGCCGCAACAGAAGCTCCATCTCCGTCGCCATATTCTCGGCCAGCGTGGCTTTGGCTTCGGTCATTTGCAGCGAGTTTGAAAGCGTATCTTCCAATACTTCCATCACGGTCTTCGGATCGCGTGGGCTGGCTCCCGTCCGCAGCCGGGACGCGATCTCCTGCTCCAGCGCCTCCAGCAGTCCGATATCCGCTTCGGCATCCATGCAGCGCACGCGCGTCCAGTCGCGAGTGAAGCGTATCTCTGCCCGCGCCCCCTCGCCGACGGCTTCCCGCAGCAGTACACCGATATTCACGAACTCGCCCTTCACCACATCCGGTACGTACCGGATCAGAAAGAACTCGCATGGCACACGATCCTGCAACTTAGGCCTCTCTCATCGCAATCCTAATCACATCACAAACCGTTGCGCGCCCGATACGTCCGCGAACTGCTTCGGCATCGTCATGGTGACGCTCCGGCCCCAAAACGGGAACGGCTCACGATCCGAGTCGCGAAACGCCGCGATCAAGTCGCGCACACGACCGCGTCGCCGGAGCAGCGTCTCCATCAGCCGCTCCAGTTCGGAGAGATCGCCGCCGTACCATTCCGGAGGAACCGCCTCCGCAATCGACCAGAGTTTTTCTGGGGCCATCTCTTCAACCCGAGACAGCCAGGGCTCGAACGACTGCCAGCCTGTGACCCCGGCGTAGACGCTATTGCGCGCATACACGCCACGCAGTGGACTGTCGGGAAACGTCCACTCGCCAGCGTTGAAGCAGAAGCCCTGGTCGATAAACGTCGCACGATACTTGCGCTCGCGAGCCTTGCGTTCGAACACCGCCTGCCGCCCGTTGCAGTTGCCGGTCCATTTGTCGACCACCAGCATGCCAGCGAATTCGGCGAGGTTTCTTACCTCGGCAAGCTGCGGTTCCGGCAGGTAGTCCACCACCTGTCCCGGCATCAGGCCACCCACAAACTGGCTGCCGAACTGCAGGCCCGGCCTGCACCGTTCGCGCTGACCTCTGCCCAACTCCAGGATCATGTCCGACGTGTTCGCGACGAGCCATTCCGTTACATCGATCACATCGCTTTGCGGAACGGTCAGCCCAACCGTCTCTGCCAGCCGCGTTGCGATCAGTTCGTTGGCCAGCACTCGAATATGCTGCGGATTGTTCTGAAACTTGACCACCCACAGCTTGCCATCGGCACCCAGCATCAGCTGGCTCTGCGCCCCACCCCGCATCCGGCGAATCGCCTGCACTGCCAACACCGCCAAGCCATCACCCCACCCGAGGAGAATACCGTACCGGCAGAAGGACAAGTGCGGAACGCGGATAAGACGGATAAATCCGATAAAAGCAATAAGACAACATATGCCCAGGGAACCGCTGGTGCCAGTAGTTTGCGCTACAGGTTGGCTGTATCCGTCTTATCCTCTTTATCCGTCTTGTCCGCGTTCCGCACGTGCACCTTCTATCTCCGCCCCAACCCATCCGCCCGCACCGCCTGGGCTACCGCCATCGCCATCAGGCAGTCATCATGCGAGCCGTTCGCGGCGCCCATCTTGCCCGCAGCGCCTGTGACGAAAGTCCTGCACTCCTCCAGCAGACGCCGCGAATGGAACAGCTCCGGCTGGTCCGCCAGCAGGGCGCCCATGCGGCTGATCATGCGCGGCTTCGAGCCCGACGACGTAAGCCAACCCGCTACGCCATCCTGCCCGTACACGTTCGCATAATGCTCGACGCCATCCAGATACGCCAGCACTCCGGCCCCGTGGTTGTTACGCTCGACCGCGATGGTCGCACCGCCGAACTCCTTCGCCAGCATTGCCGCGACCCGCGCCAGCTCCAGTGTTCCCAGCCGTTCGCGCAGTTCCGCGCACTGCAGTCCGAATGCAAGCTCGATCACCTGGATGGCCGCGTAGTCCCCGTCGGAACCTCCGCCCGCCGTGTCCACGGCCACCAGGTACTCCTTGCCGCGCAACGCCGGCAGCCAGATCTGCAACGCACCGCCGCGCCTTGTCTCCACGGGTGCAGGTACGGCGCGCAGCCTTTGCTCGATCGCTTCGATCTCGAAGCAGCACTCGCCCGAAGCCTTGAAGCAGCTCATCGCGTCTTCGGCAAACTCCTGTTCCCGCAGACCGCGAAAGCTCCGTTCCAGCCCGCGTCGATAGCCGATCTGCGCAGCAGACAAGCCATGCTGCTGCATCAACTCCACCTCTTCGGGTCTTAGGTCGCTGGCGGGTTCGGCCACATAGGCCGGCTCCATCCACCACGGGAAGAAGTGGCGTACCGTCTCCGTTTCCTCCGCGCGCTGCCACTCGTCATAAAACGCGCCGTAGGCTCCGCTCGGCGTGCTCTCGATCGTCATCTCGCCGCCTGGAGCAAGCGCGGCCCGCAACCCGGCGAGGGTCGCCATCGCATCGCCCGGCCACCGGCTCACCTCGCTCAGGTGCAGGTTCTGGATCGTCAGTCCGCGGCCGGCGTTTCCATCCGCGGCGCTGACGACCCGGAATTCGCTGTCGAGCTGCGGAAACACCATCTGTCCCACGTTCGCCCGCGATCGAACCAGCGGACCTTCGCGCAGCGCTGCAGGCAGGTTCTCCCACATGCGCTGCGCGACCCCGAAGATTGACTCGGCCGCCTCGCGGGTATGCGCCACCTGGACGGTCAGCGCGCCGCGACGGGTGACGGTCTTCAGGAAGTATTGTCCCGCCACCCAGGTGGTGACGCCCATCTGCCGCGCCTTCAGGACGATGTTCATGCGCCCCCGCTGACGCTCAAACTTGCGCTGCGCGGCATTCGCTCGCAACGGTCGAAGGACGCCTTCGCGATCTCGCACCCCAAGCAATGTTTTTGCAGCCAGAATGCCTCTGGTCGAGTCACCCGCTCGTACACCGTCGTCAACGAACCGGCCAAGTTGTAGCAAGCCCCCCAAAGTGTAGGTCAGGACCGGACTGCACTGCGCTCCTGCCTCCACGACATCGCTTGCCTGCACGAGCTGTGGACCGGAACGCGGCTTGTTTTCCGCGCCGATCCACGACCCGATTCCAGCACCGCCCCATACCACCTAATTCACGCTGCACATCACGCCATAAGTCGCCCCTGCGGCCGACGTCGCAACGTGATGCAAGGTGAATGTATTGGCCGTCAGCGTGTACCAGCCGGCGAGCGTGGAAGCGACACCGGCGGCCGTTGCGTTGGTCGCCGTAAAGCTGCACTTCGACGCCGCCGACACGCCGAAGATGGACACGTTGTCCGTCGTCGCCGTCGTCAACGTAATGTTGGCGGTCAAGGGTCCGTTGAGTTGCCCGAGGTTCACCGCATCGGTCGTCGCCACTGCATTTGCGACGTTGGTGATCTTCTTCGAGAGCACACTGACTGCCGAACTGCCTACGGTCATCCAGGGAGTGAACGTTCCGCTTGCAAGCTGCCCCAGCGATACGGTTCCGCCGCTCGCGGTGAAGAGTTCTTCGTCGTTCGATGCCCCCGGCTGCGTGCCCATGATCGTCGAGTAGTTGTAGATCGGCGTTGTGTTGCTTCCGTTGGACCAGCCATTGCCGCTGGTCAGTCCGCTCACGGTCAGCGCAGATCCAGCGACCGGTGTGGTCGTACCTACGGTCGCGGTACCCGGCAGGGTCGCATTGGTCGAACTGACCTTTAGCCAGGGCGTAAACGTGCCGCCCGTTACTCCGCCCAGAAAGACGGTTCCGCCCGAGTTCGTAAACACTTCCTCGTCGTTGGCCGTGCCCGGCTGGGTCCCCATCGCGTTGATGTAGTTGTAGATCGGCGTGGTGTTGGCGCCGTTCGACCAGCCGTTTCCGCTGGTCAATCCGCCGACGGTCAACGCCGCTCCGCTCACCGCAGTGGATGTTCCCACCGTGACGCCCCCCGTGTAGAAGGCTCCCGTGCCGTGCCAGTTGCCGTCGGGCAGCGTGATGTAGTCCGACACATGGAAGTTGGCATTGGTCGAAGCCGTGGTCAACGGATCGGCATAGGCAAACTGAATCGCCTTGCCGCTGCATCCGTACAACATCATTCCGTAGTTGCCGGATACGGTGTCGACCGCCTGACCCGCACCGAAGTTACAGCCTCCGTTGCTGCCGAAGTCCAGCTTCGGAATCAGCGAGTCTGTATAGCGCGACGGCATCTGCCAGAACGACGGCAGGTTGACGTTCGCAGGTGCTCCATCGGATGCGGGGATGTACAGTGAATTGCCCACGGTGTATGCGCCGCCAGAGGTTCCGGCCACGGCAGTCGGCACGGCGTTGATGTTGGCCTCCCATGCTCCCGCCGCATCGCGATGTCCGCAGTTGTTCGGATGGTTTGTTTGCGCGGATGCGGGACAGTTCTGCGTCGCAGCCGACACGAAGTCGAGGTTCGGGTTGTAGGCGTTCAGCAGATCGACAAACGGCACGTCGAGACCGTCTGACACCAGCCGCTGCGAGACCGCGATCGAGGCGTTGTTGTACACCTGCGACGCCGCGAGCGTGGCCGAGGGCAGCTTTGCGGTCCCACCCATAAACATGCGCGGATAGGTGACGCCGCGTGTCCGCAGCGTGTTCGGTAAGCCGAATCCGATGACCGTCGCACCGGATGTCGCCGTGACCACCAGCGTATGGCTGCCCGGGGTCGCGACATACCGCGCCAGGCCAACGGTGACCGTGTTGTTGGAGGGCGCGAAGCCCCATGCCGTCGTCACGGACGTCGCATTGGTGACCGTATCGGTCGCCGCTGCTCCATCAACCGTGACGGAGATAGAACCGCCAGTCGCGCGCATCGCGTACCACAGGTACACCGCACCGGTCTGGCCCACGACCGCTGAGTAGGTGAAGGTACAGGTGCCGGTGCTGCAGGTCTTGCCATTGGCGTTGGCGAAGGTGGTGTCGGTTGCGGTTGTGCCGCCGATCGTCACGCCTGCCGCGCCGGCAAGAATCTTGTTCGTGCTGCTCATCGACCCCCACGCATACGCCGCGTAGGTGTTCTGGTTGAAGTTCGGAAGACCGGCTGTTCCAGACGGCACATTGTTCGAGCTCGCTGCCGCGATCACGATCGGGTTGCCGCTGTCGCCTGGGTTCAGCGTCGTCAGCACGTGATACGCCAGGTCCGCCGAGGTGTCTCCCGGCACCGCGAGATTGTTGACCTGCGCGATGTTCAGGTCGGAACCCACGACCGCGCACTGCCCATTCGCGGTCGAAGTTGCACCTTGGCCGGACATGTAGGAATCGCCAAAGCAATCCAGCCCATACAGGGTCGAGCTTGCGACTGAATCCACCTGCACGGCTGGATTTGTGGTGTTGACATTGGCACTCGTCGCAAGCGTGGTTCCGCCGCCTCCGCTAGACGCAATGGTGTAGGGGCTGGCAGCGGTGCCGGAGCCCGTCACCGTGACGTTTGTACCCGCAGCCACAAGCCCAGCAATGGTTCCAACACTGGACGCCTGCCCGCTGAACGAGCCGGTGATCGTGCCTGCATTCACCGTCGTCGCATTGATCGTGTTGGTCGTCAGACCCGAAGGCGCAAACGTGTAGCCGGTGCCGCGCAGGTAGTAGGTCAGCGTGCTGGTGGAGGGCGAGTAGTTGATCGTATCCGCGCCCACGCTGGAGTCGAGCTGAAACAGGTTGTAGTTCGAGTTCCAGCGATTGCAGCCGTGCGAGTTGCAATGGACATCGAAGACCATCTGTTCGCCCGCCTGCATCTCCAGCGAGCGGTTCCACACGCCGACAACGTTCATGCCGCTGGTCGGTGGAGTGTGTGTACCGCCATTGCCGAAGTAGTTGCTCGCCGGGGTCGCATTGTTGATCTGCCAGCCGAACAGGCCCGCGCCGTTGTTGCCCTGGTACAGAACGCCGGCGCTCTGATACCGAGTGGCACGCGGCGTGAACTGAGTCACCTGATCGGTATCCGCAGAAACCCACTCCTGAAAGTAGTGTGGCTGCTCTACCGTATCGCCGGATGCCCAGTTGACAGTGTTGGCTGCAAGCGTCATCTGTCCGTCGACAGCCTTGGTCGTCGTGTTGTACACACTCAGCACCTCGGCCATCGGATACAGGCCGTAAGAGCCCGTAACGTAAGTCAACGACCCACCGCTGCTGGTCGAGTTGGGGCCAGAGTTGGCGTAGGTGAGCGTGTTCGGTCCGGTGGTCGTCATCGCAAAGTTGCCGTTGTAACTGGAGTCGCCGACGCCCTGCACGGTGAGCGTCAGGCCGTTCAGATCCTGCGGGAGATTGGCCGTCGTCGTCACCGTCACTACGTTGCCGGTGCGCGCGATCGACGCGACTACTAGGCTCGCGTTGATGTAGGCGCTGGTGAGGCCCTGCAGCCCAACGATGGAGCTGTAGCCACCCGCGTACAGCAAGCTTGTCGCTGCGGGCGAGCCGATGACCGGAAACACCTGGCGGATGCCGTTGACGGTATCCACCTTCTGCTCCAGTCCATAGCCGCACAGGCCTCCCACGGCGATCGTCGCGCCGCTTGCATGCGGCCGCACGAAGCTCATCTGCAAATGGCTTCCATCCACAACGGTGTAGGTTGCTGTCTCGAAGTTCAGCGGACGTTGATCCGGCAGCGCGACATCCGAGATGCAGGCGACACCAGTACTCGCCGGCAGCGCGGCTGTGTTGGTGGCAAAGCCGGACGGAACAGCGCTGGTCAGGATTGGAAAGGTTACTGTCCCGGGATTAATGCTGTTCGCCTGCGTAGGAATGGCCTGCGCCGTGGCGAGGAAGACGCTGATCGGAAAGCTGACGCCGCTGAACGTAGCCGACGGCTGACGGCCACCGCTGGGGCCCGCGCCGGTCAACGTTCCGCCGGTGATCGCCTTGCTCGGATTGGTGTTGACCAGGTAGCGGCCCTCACCTTGCGTTCCGGCGCTGGCCGTGGGTGCGATCTGGACCAGTGTCGAGCCGGTCGCGCATCCCGAGGCGCAGGTACCCGTAAAGACGCGTGGATCTTCCGTGAATACACGGTCGAAGGGGTGCGTTCCTTCGTCCGCGTCGTCGCGAAAGCCGCCGGAAGCCTGGAGGAACTGACCGCCGAGCAGGCAGTCTCCCACGCCGTAGCAGTTCTGGTTCTGGGTGACCTGAACGTGCTGGCCCAGCGTGTTGTTCGTCCCGTTGATTTGCAGACCCGTGTAGGTCGTCTTGAAGTAGGGAACGGTGCCCTGAATCAAGGTCGGATAGACGTTCGATCCGCCCGCCAGCGCCTGATTGTTGATGGTGAGCCCGGTCGAAAAGATCTGCGACGATCCCGTTGCCGCAAGGATCGACTGCGCGCTCTGGGTCGAGGTAACGCTGATGGTCTTTGCCGAGTTCCCTCCCTGGCCGAGCGGCGGCAGCGGATTCAGGAAGCTCTCCGTCGTCGCGCCGCCACGATTGTCCTGCACATGCGTCTGGTTGCTCCAGGTGGTTGGCGTAAGAGGCTCGGCGGATGCGTAGGTATGCTCGACCGTCACGTCGCATCCAGTGCAGGCGGCAGTCGCGTTGGCGATGCCGTTGTTGCCCGCACCGGTTACATACTGGCTGGCGTATTCAACGCCATTCAGATTGTTGACGGCGAGGCTGGTTCCAGCCGGTTGCGATACCGCCTGCGATCCCGCCGGTACGGTGCTGACCTTCTGGCCCAGGCCACTCGTCAATCCAGCCACCCGGGTGTCGACGTAGTTCTTGTCGCTGGCCTGCAGCGGTGCCGTTGGATCGGCCGACAACACCAGCGGCCCGGTCATCGTATCGCCCGTAATCTGCACATACGGCGAGCCGCCGATGGGAGCCCCAGTCACCGCTGCCGCAATCGCCCGGTCGACGTAGCTCTTTGAGACCGTCTGCATCGCCACGCTGGCGGGCAGCACCGTACTTTTGATTGCCCCCACCGAGACCGTCGCACTGCTTACCGGCACCACCCAATACTCGCGCGTGCCCGTGCCGTCGCTCAGGTGGTAGATCACCGTGTAATAACTGCCTATCGGGTTCGACCCGGCATTCGCCACCAGACGAACGCTGAGCGCACCCGCCGCGCCGATGGTCACCGAGGTCGACCCCGCAGGCACGGACTGGCCGTTGCCCGTCGAAAACGCCGGCCAGCTAATCAGCACGGTCCCTGCCGCCGGTGTGCCGCTGGCCGTGTACACCGTATCCGAAATCTGCGTGGTCGGGATCGCGGGCGTCGTCTGGGCATAGCCCGCCGTTCGCACCGTGAACACACTACCAAGCAAGAACATCCACGCGAGGCAAACCTCTGCCAGCGCCCATCCGCTTCGTCTCAACTTCATCCGAATCCCCCTAAAATTTCGCTATATCGCGCGCATCGCACCCGGCAGATAGCTCCGGAAACAAACCACCATCTCGCCATCGTTTGCGTCCGCAACCGGCAACGCACGAAAGCTTCCCGCAAGCCGCATTCGCGCCATGTCGCCCGAAGCCGCCTGCACCCCAACCAATCCTTCACGACTCTCCGCCGCTCCGCCGATCGCCTGCAGGCGCGGGTAATGGAAGGCCACCATGTCCCCTTGCGCTCCCGGTAGCAGAAACAACGCAGACCACTCCTGGAAGTAGCTGCCGCCCTCGCGGTCGCAGAATCCAACCACGTGACTAACCTTCATTCCCGCCGTGGGAACACCCGCGATCAATGCCGAACCAAGCGTCAGTACGCCGCCTGTGATAGCGGTAATCCGCGCCACGTTCAACGTGATCCGTCGCACGTAATCCACTCCGCCACCGATTGCGGTGACGCTCTTGACGTAGCCGCCACTCACGCCGCTCCCCACAAAGCCAGTCTGGCCGGTGTAGTCGATATCAACTGCGATGACATCGCCAACCGCAAAGCCCGCTGCTGCCGCCGGCCCGACATCGAGCGCCGTGGACGCGGTTGCGGTTGAGCCCGCGATCAATGCGACCGCCGCAACCGCAATGCCTCCGCTGCCGTTGGCCGCTGAACCGGGCTGCACGCGCAGCACATTCATCTGCTGCACCCCGGCACTCAACGCGAGCTGCAGCTTGCCCCAACTCTCGAACTGGAACGCGACCTGTGCCTCTACTTCGGTCCGCGTCTGCCCGATGGCAATGCCCGGCGCACCGGCAGTAGGAGCCTCAGTCTTCGTACCGCTCCTGCGGGTAAAGCCGAAACACCAACCCAGATCCACCCAAGGCGCAGGCGGTGTATCGAGCGGGAACCCCGCAATGCCTGAGGCATCGAAGATCGTTGCCTGCCGCGCCGTTCGATTAACCGGCGCAAAGTACGCCCGCACTCGCCGCGTCACAGGAGCCACACTTGCAATCAGATTATTGGCCATAGGAATACACCTCAACCTCCGCCGTCCGTTCCATTCGTTCGCCTCGCATCACCGCCGGCTTGGACGTTACGTCGCCCCAGAAGACCCTGGTTCCCGTCATCGTTTGGGTGGCCGCCCCGCCCCCGGCAATCTCCGCAATCGCAAGGGAACATGCCGACTGCGGTGCCTTTGCGATTGCCGCCACCAACTCTGCGTCCATCGCCGCCAGCGCACGCCCGCGGTCCAGCCCGGCCAGCCCGCTGCTGCCATCGGTTGCGTAGCGAATCTCACACGCGAGAGCGATCAATGGCATCGGCCCCTGCGTATCGATCGAGAGCCCGGTCCAGCGCAGACAGAATGCCTCAGTGATCGAAATCCCATCGATGGCAACGCCGGGCAGCTCATTTTCCGCCACGAGAACTCCTGGCCTCGTCACCCCTCGGACGACCACGGCCCTCGCCGCATTGGCCGCCGCCACCCGGTCTCGCAGCGTGGCGTAAAACGTATCCTTCGCCAACTGAACACTCAACATCCCGCACACCCTCTCTAGATCAAATCCGTCGCCGCGGCTCGCAATCCCAGCCGATACAGGTACACCGAGCCGAACGCCTCCGCGCTGGTCACCGAAGTAATCGCCAGCAGCGCGCCGTCGACCAATACGCCCGCAGCCTGCGCGAACAGCACATCCGCTGACTGGTAGTCGAGCGACCCCACAACCTTGGCAATCGCCGAAGCCGACACCAGCAGCTCATATTGGGCAGTTCGCGCCGACTCACCGGTGGCAATCCTCGCTCGCACCTTGCGGAAGGCCGCAGGGCCGATCGGAACGTCCTGAAAGAGCGGCTGGGCTAGTCCGACCTGCTCACCGATATCGCCTGGAACAGCCGGTGCCGCAATATGTAACAGTACTGTTCTGCCGCCGACACTGCGGAGCAGCGCGTCCGCCATCTGGATCCCTCCGCCGTTTCGAGATGCGCTCATCCCAGCTTCTCCGCCACGTAGGGCTTCAGCAGCGACCGCACGCCGTCGTCGATCAGCGTCCCCGCAAAATACTCCATGTGCATGGTGTCAAGGCGGCTGGACTTCACATTCAGTGCCGGTGTGGCCAGCGCATTCTTCACGATCTGGACGCAGGCAAACTTCACCTGATCCGGAATGGTTACAAATCCCGCCGTGTACGTGATCTCCGCCTCGTTGTAGCCCACGCCGAGGAAGTTCGCGGGGAACGTCACTTCGCGGGCATTCGGATAAAGATCAATTGTGGTTACATCCAGCACCGACCACGTTCCGGGCAAGCCAAACGCGGTTGCAATCTGCATCCCCAACTGTTGATTCTGGTTGAAATCTGCATATTCGCCGCGCCGTCCCTTGGCATAGCGAACGCGCGCACTGATCAAGGCTCCCGCGGCTAACGGCCCATAGCTCAGGCAGCCGGTCTGGGCGTTGGCCGTCAGCCGAATCCGTTCCGTATACTGCGCGGCCATCAATGTCGGCCGTCTGCAATGCGCCTCCATCAATGCCGAGGCCATCGCCACGATGTCATCCGCCGTATCTGCGGCAAGCCCGTAGGCCTGATACTCCGCCGGCAACAAATACCCCATTTTGCACCCCCAAAAAGCAGGGTGTAGGGAATAGGGTGTAGGGAGTAGTAAAGACTCCCGAGCCTATTCCCTACACCCTATCCCCTACACCCTGTTGTTAGCGGTTGACCAGCACCTGGTAGTGCGCGTAGTTCGCGCCCTTCACCACCACGCCGCCGAACTTCACGACAACATACTGCGACGCCAGCGAACCGGGGGTCCCAAGCTGGAAGACGCGAGGGTTCGGATCGGCCAGCCAGTGGTACTCGATCATGTCTTCCGTCACGATGTAGGCCGGCAGCACAGCGGTACCCGAACCCGGCGTGCCGGTGTACGGCAGCGTCCACTCGGGGATCAGCGGGATGTCACCCGCCTGCGTGCTCAGCATCTTCGCGGTGAAGCCGGCGGTGATCTCCTTGGTGTTCAGCACCACGTTGAACTCGCTCTTCATCTCGCGATCAATCAGGTCGAGCAGCACAGGATTGGCGTAGATCGCAGTGGGACGAACGCCATAGCTGGAGTTCGCAAGCATCTGCGCGACAGCGCTCTTCAGGCCGTCGACGATGCTCTGCGTTGTGCCGATGGTGACCGAGTTGCCGCCGCCTGCGATCTGGCTGACGGCGCCCATGTACTGGAAGGTCGTCGGCGTGCTGAGGCTGGTGTCGGTACCGTTCCACAGTGCAATGTCGTGCGTGCGCAGAACGCCGTCGACGGTGTCGGCGAGATCCTTCGCCTGGAGATACGCAAACTGGCTCTGCTGCTTGCCCAGCTCCATATCGAACAGGTTGTAGTTAATCTGCGAGACCAGCGCCTTCAACGGGACGGACCGCTCCACGCGGGTCGGGCTCACATTGGGAGCGACCATGTTGCGCGGATCGACAAAGGTGCTGCCCGCAGATGCCACCGGAATGGCGGTCTCCTCGAAGAAGCGCGAGGGATGCCCGGTAGCCGGAACCTGCTTGATGCGCTGCCCAAAAATGCCGCGGCGCCGAACCAGATCCGTGATCTCGGCCTGGTACATCGGAACTTCGATTGCGCCAGGTCCAAGGTAGTCTGCCGCTGCATGAATGTCAGTAAATTTTGCGTTCATTTGTCTCCCCTTCAGTTACAAATCCCTAAACATCAGTTCGGGTGCCCCATTCATCGCGCTGTTGCGATGAGTGGGAAGTAGATTTCGGCCAGCCGCTCTAGCCGATCAACCCGGCGCGCAACAGCTGCGACTTCACCGCGATCCGCTGCTCCAGACTCAACGAGCCGAGCGCCGCATCGAGCGACCCCGCATCCACTGTGGCCCCTTCCTTCGCGAGCAGAGTCGACACTCCAGCGGCCACCGTCTTGCGGCCCGCCTTCAGCGAGGCGATGGTTGCGTTGGCCTCCGCGAGCTTCTGTTCCAGCTCAGCTTCGCGTGAAGCGATCCGCCCGAACGAAGCTTCAAGATCGATCTCGCGTCCGGCGAGCCGATTGGCCGCCTCCTCGAGCATTCCGGCCGCTGCCGTCAAGCGCGAAACCAACGACGTCACGCCCAACTCATCCGCAACTTCCATTTCCATTTCCATCTGCATGCAAATCTCCTTGTGCGATCTCGTCCGTTATTTCGCTGTTGCAGGCGTCGGAGCCGGCTGCACATTCAACACCGCAACCACAGCCGATACCAGCGACTGCACATAGTCCGGCGTCGCCGCAATCCCGGCCTGGCGCAGCAACGCCGCGACCGCTCCGCCGGCCAGAGTCATCACCTCCGCCAGCTTTTGTGGACCGGTCCCTGTCTGCGCGCCGGATGCCGCGTACTTTTGTTCCACCAGCAGGACCGCGCTCTGGATCAGCGTGGTCGCATCGGCGATCGCCGTCATCGCGGGTGCTACCGCCGGAAAAAGCAGCGCCACCAGCCTCTCAACCGGCAGGGAATACTGCACTGCCCACTTCAGCCCTTTAGCAAAATCTTTGCCGATGGCCTCCAACACTCCGATAAAAGACATAGTTCTCCTTGCCCCTTCCGCAGGGGTTTGCTCCAGTTCAACTTCGTTCAGCGAGTTGGCTTAGTGAGCTGCCGCAGTTCGTGCAGCCAGGTGCTGGATACGCGGGCGAACTCGAAAGCTCGTCCCTCGATACGCTGCCTTCTCCTTCAGCAGGATCGCCGCGCCGGTAAACGTCGCCCGCGTCAGCGTCCACACCGAGGCGCGCATGTCGGCCACATGGGCGTCGGCAAGCTCGTAGCTCATGCCCATCCCATGTGCCGCCGCAACGCCCTCGCGCTCTCCGGGCACCTTCTGCTCGACCTCCGGGAAATCGCGCGCAAACAGGTATCCGGCCACCATCAGACGCTGCCCCTCGATCGACGCCGAGGTGATGATGCCGCACTTCTGGCGTGCGTCGTGCCCGTCCCACCCGGCCTTGTAGTCCACCGCCATACCCAGCAGGCTGGGCAGGGCTGCTTCGGCGGCGGCGTGGGTCAGGACGACCCGATGCCCCCGCGCACCGCTCGGTGCCTTGTCGCTGGCCACGTCGATCAGGGTCAGGCAGCCCTCAAACGGCAGCCGGTTCGGGTGGCCATGGACCTCCGGAAATTCGACCGCCATCCCGCGCATTTCCAGCCCTCGGCGGCACGCCGGGCGATCCGTGTCCAGCCTCTGCGACACGGGCCGGACCGGAACTCGCCCCGCCGCCACTCCCATTCGATGGAGCCTATCTTCCATTGCCACGCAAACCTCCTGTGTTCGAATCCCCATCAGCCACATCTGTTTCTGATTCCCGCACCCACGCTTCGAAGATGCTGTCGGCAAACGACTTCTTTCGGGGCTCGACGACGACCGGAGCCAACTCGCCTTCGTCCAGGCCCACCAGTTGCAGCAGCAGCTTGATGTGCGCCAAGCTGCCATCTTTAGCTCCGTCAGCCAGTGCCTTTACCGAATCCAGAACGGCATCCATCAGGCTTTTACGCGCCCGATCGATCACCTCGGCAGAGCTTCGTCCGCTAACTTCCAGGCTCAAAGCCGAACCGTCGAACGACTCGCCCTCGACAACGGAAGTGTCGGCCTTAGCCTTCGCTCGCACCACCCTCCTTGTAGCCATAAGATCCCCCATGCAAGCGCCAAAAGGAAACGGGAGCGTAGCCCCAAGGGCTGCGCTCCCGCTCATTTCTTACTTACTTATCTAGGATAGCAGGTTGACCATAGTGAATGTGCAAACTATTTTCGCTTGTAACTCACGCTATTGCAACAGTTAGTGCGGAGCGACCAACTATTTTGCTTGACAAGATTCCCACAGGCACCACGTCCACCCGTTTCGTTACATAGCCTCCTGACACGCCTCCATCGGTTCCAGTAGCTTGCGCTCCAGGAACAGCCGCGTTAGTTTGTCCAGGGCCTCGCTGTAGCGATTAATGACAGTCCGGAGGCACACACCCAACATCGCTGCCGTCTCCGCCTGCGTGTACTCCTCCAGCGCGATCCGCCGGACGAGGTGCCGCAGACCAGGATCGAGCTGCTGCAGACATTGGCCCACGTCGTGCACGAAGATGATCACATCGTCGAAGGCGTTGACCTTGCAGCTGGACACGTTGCCGCGAAACAGCTCACGGCCCAGCAGCGACGGCACCCGCCCTCTCTCCATCGACATCTTCATGTAGCGCCCCAGCAGCGCCTCGGTGTACTTCCGGTAGAAGACCAACCCCGGTTCAACCGTCCGCTGAACCTTCGGCATCGCCAAAGGAGGCGTAGACGACGCCCGCGCCAACAGCCGCAGACACTGCGGACGTTTGCGCTGCTGCACGGCATCCGAGGCTGAGGCCAGCGACGCAGTAGCCCAGACGCGCGGCAGAATTGCCGGACTGAGCCCCGATCTGTGACGCGACATTCTGAGATGGGTAGCGCTCATCGGGCACCTCCCGCCATGCTGGTTGCGACGCGGTTATCGGACACCACGTGCAGTGACGTGCGACGCCGTCTCGGTCCCAGTCGTGCCCTGTGACCACGTGCTGCAGGAAACTCCGCAAGCGTCGCCCGACAGCTCCTGCAATACACTCCGTTCAAAACATTGGCTCGGAGCCAAAGCGCTCCACACCCTTCACATACTTTCAGATTCATGTGCAAGTCGTTCATTTTCTTCTCCAAAGGCATAGTTCTCCCCCGGCGAGCCTCAGTAGTTTTCGAAGGTCGGATGGGCTCGCAAGGTTGCTATTAAGTGCGCGTCGCTTCTCCGGGATTCTCTAGGTGGAATCGAGCTGCGCGCACTGCTTTGTCGTTGTCGGGCGACCGTTTCCTGGGACAATCGCAACCGCTCTCCTGGTCACAGGGGACCTGACGTCGAGGCCTTTAGGGGACTTTCCTTCCACCCGTCCCATCGCCTCGCTGGATGCCCTGTAAGTTCAGAGAGTTTGTTGGTTATAGGCTGTCCAATTCACGCTGTCAAGACATCTTTTTGCAGAAATTTTGCATCGGACTAACTCCAAGTCTGTGAACGTGTTACGTCTTAAAATGGCACAAATAAGACAAGTTTTCCTCGTATCGCGCAGCGTATCTTAGTTTTCGCTTTTTGTTCTCTTCCTCCGCATGAGCGTCCCTTGCCTTGGTAGACTGAATCCAATGCTCTCTCGGCTCTATGCAAAGTGGATGTATGACTGGGAGCTGGCGCTTACCACCCGGGATAAGAATCGCATCGTTCGTCCGCTCGAATGGGGCTTTGACTGGCTGCCGTCCGTCGCGTCCGCCGATTCCAGTCAGGACGAGCTAAGCCGCATGACGGCGCTGAGTGCGCAACTGGCTCAGGATTCCGATCAGTTCTTCGGCTACGATGTCCCGACCGACTTCCGCCTCGAAACCCGCCACCCGGAGCTTTTCCCAACCAATGTGCGGCCCGAGACGCTCGCCCAGGATGCCGACTTAAAGCGCAAGGCGGCAACGGGCGAGTTGAAGCAGGCGGAATTTCTTCGCTTCACCTCGGCCGTGCGGACACCGCACTCCGAGAACGATCAGGTGAACGCCCGCTGGTTTCCGGCGATCGGCGGCAATCCGCGTCAGGCCCTGATCGTGATGCCGCAGTGGAACGCCGACGCCTTCTCGCACAACGCGCTCTGCGAGATCTTCAATCGCTTCGGCATCAGCTGCCTGCGCCTGTCCAAGCCGTACCACGACATCCGCCGCCCCGCCGAGATTGAGCGCTCCGACTACGCCTGCTCGTCCAACATTGGGCGAACCATGGCGGCCTGCCAGCAGGCTGTGGTGGACGTCCGCTCCTGCTGCGACTGGCTCAACGAGCAGGGATTCGACCAGCTTGGCGTTCTCGGGACCTCACTCGGCTCCTGCTACGCCTTCATCGCCGCCGCCCACGACGCCCGCCTGAAGGTCTGCGCCTTCAACCACGCATCAACATGGTTCGGCGACGTCGTATGGACGGGCCAAAGCACACGCCACATCCACGAGGCGTTCGAGCGGGCCGGCCTCACGCAGGCCACACTCCGCGAGGCCTACCGCGCCATCAGCCCCATGGCTTATATGGAGCGCTTCGCCGCCAACCCGAAGCAGGTCCTGGTGGTCCACGCCAGGTACGATCTCACCTTCCTCGAAGAGTTCTCGCAGGATGCCATCCGCACCTTCCGGGCGCACAACATCGACTTCATCGAGCGCATGCTTCCCTGCGGGCACTACACCACCGGCGAGACGCCCTACAAGTACCTCGACGCCTGGTATCTCTCCACCTTCATCCGAAGCGCCTTCAAGCGGCTGTCGTCGGATGACTGACGATCCTGTTTCGACTCGTGGGACGGATGAATGCGCCGATAAACGGTTTTGGGTGTCTTCTCCAAACGTAATCGCAAACGCAATCCCCAAATTTGCGGTCTCCTTGCGCTTTACCGGGGAACCGATACTTCATAGAGAAGTCAGCGTATGAGCGGAGCGGCTTTTGCCGTGGCGTTGATCCCGCCAGAAATGGTCCCCACCCGTGTGTAGGGATTTCAAGAGGCCCGTGGCAAGACTCTTCGCAAAATAGGCTCCCAACTCGGGAGCCTATTTTGATTAAGTCCTGCTTGTCAGGATGTTCAAGACGTTGTGCAGAATCACAAGAAATCCGATCTTATTGCCGGAAGGTCTGCTGCTTCCGTATTCCGAGTCGCGAACATAGGCGCTCTCGACTCGAAGCTCAACGCGCCCTCGACCTGGCTTCTTCACTTTGAAAAAATGTCGTATTCGACCATGGTTCCATTGTCTTTAATGATTTCGACGGTGATGAAATTGCTCCGTCCCGTCTGGCGTATTGTCCTTGGTCGGCAAACTCGCAATGATCTCCGGCAATCTCTTTGACATCTCGAAGCGATACCGGTCGAAGACTCGCAACTCCGATGCCGGATAGACATCTGCCGCGTCGTTGTCGCCGACCGTCGGAGCATGTGAAAAGCAATGAAGACTGTAGGTGGCCTCTACCGTGAATCTGACGGCTGGTCTATCCGCTAACTGAGGACGCTCGTACTGCAGCGTACAAGGCCAAAGATGCGAGAGGTCACATCGCTCGCCACGATACTCAAAGTCTTTCCACTGCACATTCCCACCCTTTGCGGATTATAGGGGCGAAGAGATCGACACACCTGCGGTAGCATTCGACGTGACGCCTACCCTCCCTGCGCTTACAATCGGTCCTGCATTTCGGGGGAGTATCTTTTGGATAAGCGCGAATTTCTAAAAGGATCGGCAGCCGCAGCAGCCGCAATGATGATCAATTTAGGCGAAGTCTCGGCGTTGGCAGACGATTCCGTCCCCAGAACCAACTGGTCCGGGAACTTTCACTACTCCACCAACAAAGTTCTCCAGCCAACCACGGTCGCGGAGACGCAGGCAGCCGTCCGCAGCGTCGCCAAGGTTCGTGCGCTCGGCACACGCCACGCCTTCAACGGCATCGCCGATTCGCAGACTGCCCAGATCTCCACCCTCAAGCTAAACGACGTCAGCATCGATGCCAAGGCGTCGACCGTGACCGTCGGCGCGGGCATCCGCTACGGTGACCTGGCCACCCTTCTCGACGCCAAGGGCTTTGCGCTGCACAACATGGCCTCGCTGCCGCACATCTCGGTCGGCGGAGCCTGCGCCACGGCAACACATGGCTCCGGAATGGGCAATGGCAATCTCGCCACCGCCGTCCGCGCAGTGGATTTCGTCGCCGCCGATGGCTCCGTCCACACCCTCTCCCGCGACAAGGATGGCGACCGCTTCGCCGGAGCCGTCGTCGGTCTTGGAGCGCTCGGCGTGGTCACGCACCTTACCCTCCAGATCCAGCCCCGCTACGACATGACCCAGGTGGTCTACCAGAACCTTCCGTTCAGCGAGTTGGAGCACAACTTCGCCGCCATCATGGGCGCGGGCTACAGCGTCTCGCTGTTTACCGACTGGCAAAATGGCGTCGCCAGCGAGCTCTGGATCAAGCGCCGCGTCGATCAGGGCGGAGCCGCCGCGCCTCCCGCGCACTTCTACAACGCGAAGGTCGCGATCAAGAAGCTCCACCCAATAGTCGATCATCCTGCCGAGGCCTGCACCGACCAGCTCAACATCGTGGGGCCGTGGTACGAGCGGTTGCCGCACTTCGAGCTCAAATTCACGCCCTCCAGCGGCCAGGAGTTGCAAACGGAGTTCTTCGTCCCCTTCGACCGAGCCTATGAGGCCGTGCGTGCCGTGGAAACTCTCCGCGACAAGATCACGCCGCACCTTTACATCACGGAGCTGCGCGCCATCGCAGCCGACGATCTCTGGATGAGCATGGCCTACCAGCGGCCCTCGCTCGCAATCCACTTCACCTGGAAGCTCGAAACCGACGCCGTCATGAAGATAGTGCCGCAGATCGAAGCCATACTCGCGCCGTTTCAGGCTCGCCCGCACTGGGCCAAGGTTTTCACACTGGGCAGCGCGCAAATTGCCAAGGTCTACCCGCGTATCGAAGATTTCCGTGCCCTCGCCAAAGAGTTCGACCCTAAGGGCAAGTTCAGGAATGCTTTCCTGCACGATCATGCCGACCTGGGTTGATGCCACTTCCATTCCCGTTGCTTTTCGCGTTTCAATTTCCATTGCGCCGCCGCCGCTGGCATAAGATTGACTTATGTCGATCGACCTAACCGCTACCCTCGCCGCCTCCGACCCGGAGATAGCCGCGCAGATTCAGCAGGAAGTTCTCCGCCAGCACGAGGGCCTGGAGATGATTGCCTCGGAGAACTTCGTCAGCCGCGCCGTGCTCGAAGCCGCCGGAACCGTCTTCACCAACAAGTACGCTGAAGGCTATCCGGGCAAGCGCTATTACGGCGGTTGCGAGTTCGCCGACGTGGTCGAGAACCTCGCCCGCGATCGCGCAAAGAAGCTGTTCGGTGCTGAGCACGCCAACGTGCAGGCGCACTCCGGCTCCCAGGCCAACGCCGCTGCCTACATGACGCTCGTGCAACCCGGCGACACTGTTCTCGGCCTCGACCTCGCCCACGGTGGGCACCTTACCCATGGCCACAAGCTCAACTTCTCGGGCAAACTCTACAACATTGCCGGCTACCAGGTCCGCAAAGACACCGAGGTCATCGACTACGATCAGCTCGAAGAGCAGGCCGTCGCGGTGCAGCCCAAGATGATCATCGGAGGCGGTAGCGCCTATCCGCGCCAGTTCGACTTCGCCCGCATGCGCCAGATCGCCGACAAGGTGGGAGCCTGCTTCCTGGTCGACATGGCGCACTTCGCCGGCCTCGTCGCGGGCGGGGCGCATCCCTCGCCCGTGCCGTACGCGCACGTCGTCACCACCACCACGCACAAGACGCTGCGCGGCCCTCGCGCCGGGCTGATCCTGTGCCAGCAGCAGTTTGCGGCCAGTATCGACCGCAGCGTGTTCCCCGGTCAGCAGGGCGGCCCGCTGATGCACATCATCGCCGCCAAGGCCGTCGCCTTTCGCGAGGCGCTGCAGCCTGAATTCGCCGCTTACGCCGCGCAGATTGTGGCCAACGCCCAGGTGCTGGCAGCCGCCATTGCTGAGAAAGGCTTCCGCATCATCTCCGGCGGCACCGACACGCACCTGATGTTGATCGACGTCTTCGAGAAGGGCATGTTCGGCTCCGAAGCTGAATTTGCCCTCGGGGCTGCCGGGATTACGGTCAACAAGAACGCGATCCCTTACGACACCAATCCACCCATGAAGCCCTCTGGCATTCGTATCGGTACACCCGCCCTGACCACCCGCGGCATGAAGGAAGCAGAGATGGTGACAGTCGCAAACTGGATCGTCGCCGCGCTTGAGAATCGGAATGACTCCGGGGTTCTCGCCAGGATTCGCGGCGAAGTCGCCGAACTCGCCGAGCAGTTTCCCCTCTACGACTACCTGCGCGCGTAACCCGAGACCTTTTCCGATGCCCTGGTTCCTTGCTATCCCGATGCTCGCCGGCGCTAACGGCCTTCGCACCCTCACGCCGATCGCTGTCTTGTGCTGGTTCGCTTACACCGGCCACCTGCCGGTCACGGGAACCTGGGCGTTCTGGATCACCAACCCCATCTGCGTCGTGGTCTTCACCTTGCTTGCCTTGGGAGAGTTAATCGGCGACAAACTTCCCCAGACGCCCAACCGCATAGACACGTTCCCGCTCCTGGCGCGAGCCATCTTCGGGTCCGGGGTCGGCGCTGTCCTGGCTCTGACGCTTGGCGCAGGTGTAGTCGCCGGGGCTCTGCTCGGAGCAGTTTCAGCCGTCGCCGGGGCCTTCCTCGGCTTCTATCTTCGCCGGTACCTCACGGTGGGCGGCAAGATTCCCGACTTTCCCGTTGCGCTGGCGGAGGATGTCATCACGATCAGCCTGTCGATCTGCGCCGTCTATTTCGCCACCCCATAAGCCCAACCTTCTCTGGGAATTCCGCTGAGGTCACATCCTTTGCGCCTCATCCTGGCATCAGAATCGTCTGGTATGCATGAAGTGTGCCGTCCTTTGCACTGAGTTTTGCGCGCCAATCACGTACGGAAAGTAGGTTGCTCTTGGGTCTGTCACGCGCCGGAATCATCCCGGCAATAGTGTTGCTGTCTAGTTGGTCCGCGTTCGCTCAGCAGGGGCCCTCGGCCGATGCGCTTCCAGATGCGCCTCTTCCGGTACTTGTCGAAACGACTGCCCAAACGTCGTCTGCCGTGCAGGATCCCAATACCATCGTCCGCCTACCGCAGCACATTCTGAGCGACGAGAAAGCCATCCTTCTCAGCCCGTTCAAACTCCGGACGCGCGATCTCAAGTGGCTCGTTCCCTTCGCCGGAGCCACTGCCGCGTCCCTCGCGACGGACCACTACACCATGCACGACGTCATCACCCAGGATGGTCCGTGGAACCAGGCCAATATCAACACCTCGAATGTCCTCATCGGGAGCCTCGTCATTGTGCCCGTCGGCATGTACGCCTACGGACGCTTCGGTGGCCACGAATACCCGCGCGAAACCGGCATGCTGGTCGCTGAAGCTGGGGCCGACTCCGTCATTACCGAGCAGATCCTGAAGCTCGCCACCTGGCGTGAACGCCCCTACCAAGACAGTCAGCGCGGCCAGTTTTACAAGGGCATCGCAGGCTTCAACTCGTCCTTTCCGTCCTCCCACACCGTCGTCGCGTGGAGCACGGCGTCTGTCCTCGCCTCACGCTATCCGTCCAAGTGGGTGGCCTTCGCGGTCTACACCGCCGCAACGGGTGTCAGCCTGACCCGCGTTCTGGGCCAGCAACACTTCCCGTCAGACGTCCTCGTCGGCAGCGCCTCCGGTTGGCTGATCGGCCACTATGTCGCCAAGGTGCATAAACGCTTCGACCGAAACTAGCAACTAACAACCAGCAACAAGCAACAACGACTAGTCACTGGTTACCGAAGTGGGATTTACGTCCTGACAAAACAGGTCTAGTCTGGTGGTGGTTGTAAGGGCCAGCAATACCGGCCGAGGACCTGTGACCGTAGCGATTAAATCGTTGCTTTCCCTGCTTGTACTCCTCCTTCTCTTTGAAGGAATGGTCACCGCTTTCCACCTGCTCAATCTGCCCAGTAATCTGGCCGTCCTGGGAGGCACCTGTCTGCTGCTGGCAACCGCCGCAGCGGGCTCCGTCGCGTTCCGAGGAATCTGGAACAGGCGGTGGGGTTGACCTCCCCGTCTCCGCCACTCTCAGTGAGTCCGTCATTCTGGCGCAGCCAGAATCCCTGTATTTCGTCTGCACCCTCGCGCAAGTCCAAAGGACCCTTCCATGTTTGAAAACTTCAACGGCCCCACCATCAACGGCAACACCGGCCGCAACGTCAATCTCGATGCCCAGCTCCAGCGCTCCAAAGGCCTGCTCAAGATCGTAGGCATCGGCATCGCCCTCTTTATCGCTGCGATTATCTTCTTCAACTACATTGCGTCGATCACGCGCATCGGCGCCGGCTACGTGGGCGTCGAGATCGTGCTCAGCGGCTCGCAGCGCGGTGCCAGCGAGATTCCGATCCGCACCGGCTGGGTCTTCTACAGCCCGCTCCGTTCGCAGATCATCGAGTTCCCCACCTTCGTCCAGACGGTGAAGTGGACCGCGAACCTGAACGAAGGCCGCGCCCAGAACGAGGAGATGAGCTACAACTCGAAGGAAGGCATGGAGAT
>JANXWZ010000013.1 GCA_025350865.1 Rhodanobacteraceae bacterium | reverse complement strand
AGATACGCCAGTTGCAGAATCTTCTGCATCTTCGGAAAGTCGATCCTGTCCACCGTGTCCGTCGTGTGATGGTAGTCCGGATGGAAGCCCGTGAACCACCAGAACGCCGGGATGTTGTGCAGCACGAACGGAAATTGGTCGGAGCGAAAGAAGACGTTCAGCGCCGACTCGTGGTCGAAGCGGTCGTCCAGCGTGAGGCCGATGGCCGAGTTCTCCTGTTTGACCGTGCGATCGTAGTCCGGAGAATAGAGCGCGCCAATCAGGTTCAGCCGATTGGTCGTGTCCTTCGGAATCTCGATCAACCCGTCGGTCTGCGGGCTCGCGGCCTCGTCACGTCCGATCATGTCGAAGTTGATCTGCGCGCGCGTCGTCGCCAGGGGCCGCAGCGGGTGGGCCGCCATCCAGTAAGCGCCCAGCAGTCCGCGCTCTTCACTCGCGAACACCACAAACAGAATCGACCGCTTCGGCTTCACCGGGTTCGCGGCAAAGGCTCTGGCCAGTGCAACGACACCCACCGTGCCCGAGCCGTTATCGTCCGCGCCATGCCAAATCTGCGGGCAAGGGTGCGAATCGAGCGGAACGGTAACCGGCGGGTGCGCCGGGTCGGCACACTCTCCCCAGCCGTCGTGGTCGTGGTGCGCCGTAATCAGGATCGTCTCCGCCGCCAGCTTGGGGTCAGAACCCGGCAGCAGCGCGACCACATTATTCGTGACACCCGTGCGCTCCGACGTGTTGCGCAGATGCATCGAAACGACTGCGTCCGGCAGCAACCTCGACTGCGGCTTCAGGTCGCGATCGATGATCGTCTGCGCAGCACTGGGCGTGGTTCCGGCAGAGCCGAATAGCTCGACCGCAAAGGCATCCTGCACCGTCGCCAGCGGGATATGGATCTCATCGTCGGCGATCGCCTGCAGTGGAAGTGGAACCGGCCGCGCCGCGCTCGATCCGATTCTCGCCGAGCGTTCGGCATTGGTCAGGTGCTTGCGATTCGGCTCTGCCACCAGCAACACTGCAACCGCCCCGTGCGCCTGTGCGTTCATCACCTTCACTCGACTGGTGGCATAGCGGGTGTTGCCCGTGCCGTTGAAGATCGAATGAGCATCATCTTCCTGCGGCTCGTGATCGAAGATCAGCACAATCTTGCCCTTCGCATCCACGCCCGCGTAGTCGTCATAACCAAGCTCGGGCGCCGTAATCCCAAACCCGGCAAAGACAACCGGTGCCGTCACATCGACGTTGTGTTTGTAGGCCCCAAAGGCCTGCGGCCGGTCAAACGTGACCACCTTCCCTGCCCGCGTCAGCGTCACGGTGGAAGCGGCTCGGTCGGCGCGATACTCCACCAGCGTGATTGGCTGGAGATAGCTCGGCTTGCCTGCGGCGTCAACGGCTCCCGGCTTCAGTCCTGCCGCTTTGAACTGCTCGGCAATCCACTCAACCGCCTTCTCGTCACCGGGCTGTAGGCTCAGCCGGCCCAGCATTTCGTCGGACGCGATGTACGTGAGGTCCTTGCGCAGCTCAGCCTGCTGAATCGTCGCAAAGCCGGTTCGCTCGGAATTCGGGATGGCAGCCTGGGCGCACGCCATCGAAGGCAGCGCAGTCGCCAGCAAGACGGGTAGGAAGAAAGGAGTTCGACGCATGGCGTAATCCTAACTCACATCCCCGCGTCCCGAATCTCTCGAGTCGCCCATTGCAGCGCGTTGATGTAGATCCCCGTCAGTTCCGCCTCCGAGATCTTCAGCTTGTGGCAGAAGCGCGCGCATCGCACCCACTGGCGTTGCTCGTAGCACTGCATCAGCTGGAAGGGCAGCGACGCCGTCGTCTCCTGGCCCAGAAGTACGCCAGCGGCGTCGGGGCGCAGCGGTAGAAGCTCCAGAATCTGCGACGTTGGAATCTGCAGGATCGCGTCGAACGCCGACAGCAGCCCAATCAGGTACTGCTCCCCCTGAATCTGGTGCGCGATCGGCGCGATCAGCTCGCAAAAACGCGCCCGGTGCAGCGCCAGGAGGATCAGTTCGCTGGACATGTTGAAGCGCTTACCGAAGCTGGTCGCGCTGGCCACGCAGACCAGCTTGCGAAACTCATCCTCGCCGATCATCAGCAGCGCCTGCCGGATGCTCGTGATCTGCCCGCGAATCGCCAGCGCGGGCGAGTTCACCAGGCGCAGCACGCGAAAACATAACGAAGCCTCAGCTATCACCAGCCGCTCCACCTCCCGCTGATTCCACGGGCTCTGGCTGATCGCGCTCAGCAGCTGCACATACAGCATGTGGCTCGGTGGAATCTCGCGTTGTTGAAGGATGATAGGCCGGGAGAAGAAATACCCCTGAAACAGTTCGTAGCCATCCGCCAGCGCCTGCTGGAACTCCTCTGCCGTCTCCACCTTTTCCGCGATAAACCGCGCCTGCACCCCCTTCAGGCTCTGGTGGATGCGCCGCAGCTCATGCGGCGCGCAAGCCCGGAAGTCCAGCTTGATATAGTCCGCCAGCTCAATCAGCCGGTCGGCCCCGCGCTCCGGCATAAAGTCATCGAGCGCAAACTGGTAGCCCATCCGCTTCAATTCGACGCACGCCTCGTACACCGCGTCATCGACGGTGATGGTCTCGAGCACTTCGAGCACCGTCAACTCAACTGGTAGCGTGGTCACCAGGCGCTCCACCAGGGCCTCGCGGGTGCAGTTGATAAACGCCTTCGCTGTCGGCGTCAACGTCTCCAACCCAAACAGCAGCACATTGTCGATCATCTGCCGCGTCGCCTGCTCCGGGTCGCCCGTAAACGCGTTGTCCAACCCGGAGCGGAACACCAGTTCATAGCCAAACAGTTGTTGCGTGGCGTCGAGAATCGGCTGGCGGCCGACGTAATGGGTGAAGGCGGCGAGTGCCGTATTGGCGGCACTCGCAGAGTCTGCAACGGGAGGGGCAAGCACGGGCATGAAGGACCTTGGCCCGTTTATCGGCGGCCCGAATCCCAAACGTTAGTGAGGCGTTCGCTGGCTACTCGGTCGAATGCCGCACTGGCCGACCCGGCAATCTCGCGGGAGAAATCGGTGGTTCGCTGACCGGCGGCCGTTTGGACTTGCGCAGCTTCTTCGGTTTGTCCTCTACCACCGCGCGCATCCAGTAGTTGCCGTCGCCGTCCACCTCGATACCGTGTACCTCGCGCTCAAAGCCCGGAAACCGCTTGCCGAACTGCTCCATCGCCAGGATCAGCCGGATCACCGGAGAGTCGACGCCACCAAGCCGCTCACCCGGCATCGACATCGGGATTCCCGGCGGATACGGCACCAGCATGACGGCAGCGATGCGGCCCGCCATATCCTTGAAGCGGATGCGCTCCGTCTCGTGCCGGACGAGCTTCTGATAAGTCTGCGCGGGAGTCAGCACCGGGTCGAAATCCTCGTCGCAGGCCGCATTCACCAGCCCGGCCAGGTCGAGTTCGATCATCGCCGCGTGCATCTCGTCCGACAGTTCTTTCAACGACATATTCCGGTAGCGCGCCGGAAAGCGTTGCACCAGCTCCGGCAGCGCGTCTTCGAGCGGCGCTTCCGAGTCGTAGAGCCGCTTGAACTCAAATAGGTTTTCCAGCAGCGAGCCCCACTTGCCCTTTGATGTCCCCACTGAAAACAGCACCAGCACGGTGTAGTCGCCGGTGCGCGCGATCTCAACCCGCCGGCTGTCCAGGAACTCCGTCAACACCGCCGCGGGAATGCCCCACTCGCCGATCACGCCCTGCGCATTCACACCTGGCGTCAGGATCGTCACCTTCGCGGGGTCCAGCATGCAGTAGTCGTCCGGTGAATCCTCGTCCTGATACCCGTGCCAGTCCTCGCCGTGCTTTAGCGTCCAGCAGCTTGGCTCGGTGGCCAGCAATTCATCTTCCGCATCTTCAAACAGGATGCGCTCACCGGTCGAAGGGTCCACGACGCTTTCCGGCTGATAAATTCCAAAGAACCACGACTCGCCGTTCTCCGATTCAACTCGCAACCGGTGGGCGATCGACGACATCGCCTGCCGGAAGCTGATCGCATCGGCCAGCGTCTCGTCCATCAGCGTCGGCCCTGCCGGCTCGTCCATCATCGCGGCGGCGACATCTAGACTCGCAATCAGCGGGTAAAACGGCGACGTCGTCCCATGCATCATGAACGCTTCATTGAACTGATCGAAGTCTAGCGGCGCACGATCACTCAACTTAATGTGGATCATCGACCCCATCGAGAACGCCGCCAGCATCTTGTGCGTCGACTGCACCGAGAAGATCATGGGTCGGTCCGGCATGTCGTCCGGCACGCCCATCGCGTAGCGCCCGCGATAGATCGGATGGAACTTCGCGTAGGCGTACCAAGCCTCGTCAAAGTGCACTCGGGTAACGGATTTCGCCAGTTCCTCGACCACCTGGTCGACGTTGTAGCAGAGGCCGTCGTAAGTGGAGTTCGTCACCACGGCGTAGGTCGGTTCCTGCGAGCGAGCACCGGGAGAGAACGGGCTGCGGACAATCAGCTTCTGTACCGACTTGGGCGAGAAGCGCTTCAGCGGCACCAGCCCGATCATGCCGTAGCCGTTGCGCGTCGGCTTGAAGTAGACCGGCCGCGCGCCGGTAACGGTCAGCGAGTGGCAGATTGACTTGTGGCAATTCGCATCGGCCAGGACGAAGTCATCCTGCGCGATCACACCATGCCCGATAATCTGGTTCGACGTGCTCGACCCGCCCAGCACATAAAACGTCCAGTCCGCGCCGAAGATGCGTGCCGCATTGCGTTCCGAATCACCCGGAGGCCCGATGTGATCCAGCCACGACCCTAACGGCGCTGATGAAATCCCCAAGTCAGATCGCAGCAGATTTTCGCCGAAGAAGCGATGGAACTCCTGCCCAACCGGATGCTTCAAGAACGCCACGCCGCCCATGTGTCCGGGCGCGTCCCAGCTATATGCCGACTGGTCGTTGTACTTCAGCAGTTCGCGGAAGTACGGCGGCAGGAGTTGCTCGTGATATCGCTCCACGGCGGTATCCAGACGGCTTGCGATAAACGCCGGCGTATCGCCGAACAGGTGAATGTACTCATGCACCTGCTTCACCACTTCCAGCGGCAACTCAGAGACAAGCGTCCGATCGGCGATCAAAAAGATCGGCACTTTCTTATTGCGATGGCGAACGCCGCGAATAATATCCAGCGCCGCACGCTCTTCAAACTGCGAGTTCCCCTCAAGATCCCAGTCGAGCAGGATCGCGGAGTATGACGGGTCCGACGTCACCAGCGACAACCCATCTTCAGGCGAGGTCGTACGCACCACCTCATAGCCCTCTTCGCCGATGGCATCGACCAGCCGTTCCATCGCACGGTCAGAGACGGAGTCGGTACGGCCGACTTCACTCGCAATCAACAGAACCCAACGCTTTTCGCTCAATCGAACCCCTTGCTCGCAAATCTAAGGCAAACAAGTTATGGTATCGCGAATCGGTTGCTGTGGTGTGATTGCCACTGACCCCTTAGACGTCCGTCGCGTTCGCGCCCGCAACAAAACACAGATCGCGAAAGACCCGTGCCTCAAACAGATTCGTGGTCCCGGCTGTGGCTAGGACTTCATCCAGCCGCAGAACGACCCGCCGATAGGCCCGCATCATGTCTGGCACGCTCGGTTGCGGGCCGGGACGGACGAAGGCGTTGCACAGCTCCCGCATCACTCCTTCGACAGTCCCGCCATGGATGTTGGCGTCGGTACCGTCGAGATCACTCAAAGATTTTTGCAGACGTCGATGCCGCGATTCAAAGACGAACCACGTATGACGTGCAGGGTTCAGTTTTTGCCAGGTAATCGTCATCCCCAATTCACACGGCATGTTGAAGCGGGGCGTGGGTGGTGGAATGCGGTTTAGCTCAACCCGGGACAGATCATGAATGGAATAGCGGCAACTTTGGATCAAACTAAGGATGCGATCAAGACGGCGTTCTCCGCCCGTCAGCCCCAAAGTAGTCTTCGGATCAAGTCCGAGTTGACTCAGTCCGACAATATAAGCGAGATACTGGCGACGAAAGCGGTTGTCGTAGGGGATGTTCAGAAAGACTGCGTCCGGTTGAATCAGCTGGATTGGCAATTGCTCTTAGGCCTCACACTACTTCTCGAGCGTAGGCACGCTTGGCTTGCGCGTCGATGAACCGTTGCGACCATCTCTGCCCTTAGGCGCCGTAACCTTTACAGACGGAGCCCTCCCAATCAGCCGAAGCAACTCGTTCTGCCGCCGCTTGCTGATACCCAAGCGGGTCCCAAGCTCTGCGATAGTCGGAATTGGAGTCGAAATGAGAACTGGACGTGCCATTCCTAAATTGTAGTCCCAATCCGTCACTTCGTTAGCGCACCGCGCCAGCTTTCACCCACTTGTCTGCCCATTGCAGGAAGTACTTCACATTTGGCGCATCCGTATGCCCGCCGTCATGCTGTCGCCAGGCAAGCTCGCCAGCCATTAGGCCGGTGTTCACCGCCGGCATCCGAGCCGTCCTGTAATTCTCCGTCACGCCAAGATCCCTCACCCCCAGTAGCCGAAACACCGGCCCGGCAGCCACCGTAGCCATGTAGCTTCCCTGCTGGTCGAGCCACTTCGCGTCGCCGCGTTCCGGTACGCCGTAGCTGATGAACGTCAGCCGAGGCGCACAGAGAGCGATCAGCTCGTGCGAATCCACCGGAATGTCATTTGCATTCTTGCTCCCGAATTTCGCCTCAGAAGCTCCGTACTTCATAAAGTTCCCAGCCATCCAGTAGTACTCGCCCCCGGTCAGGCTTTCGACCGCCTCGCCCCAGTTGCGCCGGTTCAACTTCGCGCCGCCCTCACCCGAAGATCCGATCAGCCCCATCGCAAAGCGCTGCTCGAACGCCAGCGTCACCAGCGCGGCCTTGCCATAGCGTGAAACTCCCTCGATGCCCACGTGTTTGGCATCCACGGCTGGGTCCGTCTCCAGATAGTCCAGCCCCCGCGCCGCACCCCACGACCACGCCCGCAGCGCGCCCCAGTCATCCGGCTTCCGCGCCTGGCCCTTGTTCACCAGCCCGATAATCCCACGAGTAATTCCCGCCCCGTTATCCGCCTGGATGCTCACCGGATTGATCGCCGCATACCCCCAGCCATCGGCGATCAGCTGCTCAATCGTCGGCGGATCACCCTCAACCACCGGCCGCGGAGCAAACGGGTTCACGGCCTGCGAAGCGATCGGGCTGTACGCCGGATATTTCTCCAGCAGCGCATTCAATCCCGGATCGCTCTGCGCCAGCATCGCCCTCAGCGCGGAGTTCAGCTTGTCCAGATCGTCCTGCGACGGCTGCGCAGGTGCCGGAAGCCTCGCCGGCCCAAACATCATCAGCACTGGCACCGGCCCTTTCGCATTCGCCGGAACCACCACCGTCATCGCAATATTGACGTCGATCAACGGGTATGCGGAGTTGTCCACGTGCCCCACAAGCTGCTTCGCAATCACGGGAATTCGCCCCACCATTTCCCGCTCAGACACCGCTACCGTCCACGTCACCTTGGGCAGATTCTTCGGCAGCCGCCCGTAGACCTCACGCTCCATATCCTCCACAATCTCGGGACGACGCTGGTTCCACCACGCAGCGGGAGTCGTCACCTTCTGCCCATTCTTCAGCGTCAGCGCGTCCGGCAAATTTGGGAAGGGATTCGCAGTCGCCTCGTCGTAGTTGGCATGGTTCGGAGCCTTCTCATCGCCGCTTGGTCCCGGCCGCAACGCCTTGATGCCGAGCTGCTCCATCATGTTCTGATGATCCTGCTCTGCGGTCCAGGTCACAGGAGCCGTCTGCTGCGCGGAAAGGCCGCACGCCATGAGCGAAATTCCAAGGCCGACGGCAACCGCCGGGATACAGCGAAACGAAGGGACTACGTGGCAACACTTCATGTCTGATCCAGATCCAATATTTATTTTGCTCAGCGAACGAAATCACTATAGACGCTGCGCGGCAAGCCCGGCAACCGGCACAAACCTTTCGCATCCATATAATGATCACTGCTATTGGCTGGAGGCGGCGTGATCGTTGAAGTGCGGGGCCTGCGTAAGGTCTACGAGGGGAAACAGCAGGTCATCGCAGTAGACGGCATCGATCTGAACGTCGAAGAAGGCGCGATCTATGGGTTGCTGGGCCCCAACGGCGCGGGCAAAACCACAACCATCAGCATCTGCACGACCAGGGCGATTCCCACTGCCGGAACCGTCCGCATTGCTGGCATCGATTGTGTCGCGGAACCCGCCCTCGCCCGCCGGTCCATCGGCGTAGTGCCCCAATACAACACGCTCGACCGCAGCTGCACCATCTCCGAAAATATCTACTTCCACTGCCTCTTCTTTGGATTCTCCAGCGCCGATGCCAAGGCCCGCACCGCCCAGCTTCTAGAGCAATTCCACCTCACCGAGCGAGTGAAGTCCTACCCCTCCCAGCTGTCTGGCGGCCTTGCGCAGCGCGTCCAGATCGCCCGCGCCATCGCCCACCGGCCCAAAGTTCTCTTCCTCGACGAGCCCAGCGCCGGCCTGGACCCGCAGAGCCGCATCGCCATGTGGGAAGCAGTCCAGGGGCTGCGTCACGAAGGAATCACCGTCGTCCTCACCACCCACTACATGGAAGAAGCCGACGAGCTCTGTGATCGAGTGGCCATCATTGACCACGGCAAAATCCTCGTCGAAGACTCGCCCGCCGCCCTGAAAAGCAGCGTCGGCGCGCAGAAGATGTATCAGCTCCACCTGCGAGATCAGTCCGGCAGCAGCGCGCTAGCCGGGAAGCTGGGCACGATGGAAGGAGTGGCAAGCGCGGACGTAGTCGGCGACGGAGTCCGCGTACTGGCGCACGGCACCGACGGCCTGCTCTCCGAGGTCGTCTCCGCAGCCGCGCCTTACGGCCTGCGCGACATGACCATCACCGAGACCAGCCTCGAAACTGTCTTCATCAAACTCACCGGAAGAGACCTCAGGGAGTAACTATGGCGACCTCCGTTCAGAACGCGCGTGTTTTTTAGCCCTCCGCTTCTTGGTACGCCAAGCCTTCAGGCTTGGCCCTCTATTCCTCCCAAAAGATCAGGGGCTTTAGCCCCGGCAAGGGCGTAACCGATGTCCACCACCGCAATCGCAGCCACCATCGTCAAGCCGCACGGCACCACCACCATGTACGCACGCGCTTTCGCCGGCCTGTTCTTGCGCGACATTTACGTCCTGCGCCGCGAGCTTTTCCCCTTCGCCATCCGCGTCGTCATGAACCCGCTTCTGTTCCTGTTCGTCTTCACCTACATCATGCCGCACATGCAGGGCGGCGCCGCCATGAACCCCACCGCCGCCATGGCTGGCGGCGGCTTCTCCACCGTCCTCCTTCCCGGCCTGATGGCCGTCGCCATCATGTTCTCCGGCATTGCCGCCGTCGCGCTGCCG
>JANXWZ010000202.1 GCA_025350865.1 Rhodanobacteraceae bacterium | reverse complement strand
CGATATGCAGCAGGCGAATATGCCGGGGAACTTTGCCGACATGGTGCTGCCTGGCAATGTCGCGTTGACCCTGCATCCAGTGGCAAAGGCGAACGAACCGAATTGGAATGTAGAAAGTGTGAACGCGCCTTCACAGCTTGTGGATACGAAGAAGGCTCGCGTGATTGCGGTGGTAGCGGGGCACGGAACTCCGGCGGCGCAGCGGACGGTGTCGCTGGTCATCAATGGGGCTATGTCGGCTACGAAGAAGGTGGATGTTCCGGCGGATGGGCGCGCGACTGTCGCGTTCGATGGACTGGAAGTGCCTTTTGGCGATAGCCGATGCGAGGTGCGCATCGATGCCGCGGATGGATTTGCCGCCGATGATGCGGCTCGGTTTGCGGTGAAGCGGGCTGATCCGGAGCGTGTGTTGTTTGTGCATCAGGCAGGGGATTCGCGGTCGCAGCTTTACTTTGGTGCGGCGATGGGCGCGTCGGCGCAGGCTTCGTTTGTGCTGCAGCCGATTATTGCGGAGCAGGCCGCGGACGTTGACCCTTCCAAGTATGCGTTTGTGGTGCTGTCGGATGTGGCGTCGCTGCCGTCGATCCTGGAGCACGGCCTGACGAAGTATGTGGAGGATGGGGGCAGTGTGCTGGTTGCGGCCGGCACTGCCGATTCGCATCGCGAGCGAATTCCGGTGTATGGCGAGGTTGTCACCGACGCGCACTACTACACGCGGTCGGGTGGATTTGCGAACGTGGGAACGATGGATCAGAGCTACCCGGCGGTCAAGGATGCGGGCGGGTGGCTGGATGCAAAGTTCTTCTACGCGTCGGCGGTATCGCCGGCCGGCGCGCGGGTGGTAGCGAAGCTGGCGGATGGAACGCCGTTGCTCCTCGAAAAGCAGATCGGGCAGGGGCATGTTTTGCTCTTTACTTCGGGGCTCGATAACGTGACCAATGATCTGCCGCTGCATCCGGAGTTTGTGGCCTTCGTGGATGAGGTTTCGCGCTACCTTTCGGGGATGGAGCGTCTGAGTGGCGCGCGGGTGGTGGATTCGTATGTTCAGTTGCGGAGTGCGGCGGGGACGAAGGCGAGCGGCGGAACCAGCGTCGAGGTGGTTGGGCCGGATGGGAAGAGACCCTTGACGCTGGCGGAAGAGGCTGTGGCTCAATCGTTTCGGCTGACCAATGCCGGCTTCTACCATGTGCGATTCGCTACTGGGCGGGATGCGCTGCTGGCGGTGAATCCGGATCCGCGGGAGTCGGGGCTGGAAGTGATTTTGCCTGAGACGTTGAAGCTTTGGGCGGGCAGTGCGGGCGGCGGAGATGCGGCCGCCGAAGCTACTGGTACGGTGCAGGCGAAGGAAGAAAGCAAGTACGGATTGTGGTGGTGGGTTATGCTCGTGGTACTGGTTGCGGCTATGGCGGAGAGCCTGGTTGCCAGCAGATACCTTGGGGCCCAGCGGGAGGAAGCATGAGCCAGCGCGAGGAACTCAATAGCTATATCGGGCGGGTGCAGCAGCGGTTGCGCCTGGATGCGACGGTTCGGGGCGCGGCGATTGTGGCCGGCGTGGCGTTGGTTGCGACCGTCGGCATCACCCTCATTTTGAACAAATATGCGTTCCCGGAAGGCGGCGTCGGCCCGGCCCGGATCGTGCTGTTTGGGCTGGTCATCTTCGCGATTGCGCTTGGGCTGGCGTGGCCTTTCCTGCGGATGACCCGGCGGCGCTCGATTGAGCGGGCAGAGGTGCGTTTTCCGGAGCTGGAGCAGCGGCTCGTAACGTTTGCGGAGCGGCAGGAGAGCGGCGATCCCTTTATCGAATTGCTGGCTGCGGACACGATGTCGGTTGCGGCGGATGCGCCACCGGTACGGCTTGCTTCCGGCGGCCGCGTCTTCGGACTGGTTGGGATTGGCGCCGTATGTGCTGCCGTGCTGGTGTGGATGATTATCGCGGCACCGGGCTTTATGGGGTATGGTGCATCGCTGCTCTGGACCGGGCCGAAGCATGACGTGGCTCCGTTGTATGAGATCAAGGTGACACCCGGGGATCAGGCGGTTCGGCGGAATAGCGATCAGTTGGTGACGGCGCAGGTGGTTGGGCTGGAGACGCGTGACGTGAAGCTGTTTGCGCGGTACCAGAGCGCGTCCAAGTGGGAGCCAGTTTCGATGACCGCGAATGAAGGCGGGGTTGGGTTTCAGTTCCTGTTTGCGGGTTTGCCGGAGAGCGTGGAGTACTACGTTGCGGCGGGGCCGGTGAAGTCGAAGCAGTTCAAGTTCCGCGTGGTCGATCTGCCGGCGGTGAAGCAGATTCAGGTGACCTACAAGTACCCGAAGTGGACCGCGTTGAAGGAAGTTTCGGAGGAGCATGGCGGCGACCTGCGTGCTTTGGAAGGCACCGATGCGGAGTTGACCGTGCTGATGGATAGTCCGCTGAAAGATGGAATTTTGGTGGGCGACGACGGGCAGCCATTGAAGCTGACTCCGCTCGAAGGCAACAAATATCGCGCGACGATCCATATGGCGAAGGACGGGTCGTATCACGTCGCGGCGATGGATAGCGGACAGCAGGTCCGGCTGAGCGAGGACTACTTCATCTCGACTGAGAAGGCGAATCCGCCATCGATTGCGATTGACCGTCCGGGTGCGGATTATCGCGCAAGCCCAATCGAGGAAGTGACGATCGGGGTGAAGGCCGGGGCGGATTTCGGGCTGACGCATGTGAGCATGCACTACTCGGTGAACGGCGGACCGGAGAAGACAGTTGATCTGTCGAAGGCGGCTGGCGCGAAGACTGTCGACGGCAAGACGATGCTGTCGCTGGAGGACTACAAGCTTGTCCCCGGCGATGTTGTGAGCATGTACGCGACGGCCAAGGACGCCCATGCCGAGGCCAAGACCGACATCAGCTTCATCCAGGTGGACCCGTTCGAGCGCGAGTTCTCGCAGTCGCAGGCAGGTGGGGGCGGCGGCGGAGGCGGCGGA
>JANXWZ010000201.1 GCA_025350865.1 Rhodanobacteraceae bacterium | reverse complement strand
CAGCGCAGGCAATCTACGGTGGCCGGTGTGAGATTGAGGCCGCCACCGCAGACGGGGCAGGCCAGGAGACCTATGTTCGCTGCGAGGAGGGTGGGCATGGATTGAGTTTAGAGCACTCCGGCATGGTGAGTCTTGAGGTTCAGACTGGAAGCGAGACTAAAAGGTTCAAATTTCAAGCTGGAACCAGCATCTTCGGGCTCCTTCGACTGCGTTTGTCGCAAACGGCGCGACAAACTTCGCTCAGGATGACGGAGATCTTTTGGGAGGCGCGAGCGGGATAAGATTGGGGGATGGATATGCCGTTGGTGTTGGATGGAGTGGAGATTGCCGGTGAGATCAAGGCTGAGGTCGCCGTCGCAGTGCAGGCGTTGAAGGAACGCGGCGTCGTGCCGGGGCTGGCGGTGATCCTGGTCGGATCAGTGGCGGCCAGCGAGATTTATGTGCGGAGCAAGGTGAAGACCTGCGGCGAACTGGGGATCTACTCGGAGATGCTGACTCCGCCGAAGACAGTGACGACCGATGAGTTGCTCACGATGGTGGCGGCGTTGAATGGGCGCGACGACATTGATGGGATCCTGATTCAGCTGCCGCTGCCGGGGCATGTGGATACCAAGCGGCTGCTGGAAGCGGTGGCTCCGGAGAAGGATGTGGATGGGTTCCACCCGGTGAATGTGGGGAGGCTGCAAAGCGGACAGCCGGGGTTGCAGCCGTGTACGCCGGCGGGCGTGATGGAGATGCTGCGGCGTCGCGATATCCCGGTTGCGGGCAAGAATGCTGTCGTGATCGGGCGCAGCGATATCGTGGGCAAGCCGATGGCGATGCTACTGCTGAACGCGTCGGCGACAGTGACGATCTGCCACTCGAAGACCGCGAACCTGGCGGGGGTGACGCAGCAGGCAGACATTCTGGTCGCGGCGATCGGGCGGCCCGGATTCGTGACCGAGGACATGGTGAAGCAGGGCGCGGTGGTGATCGATGTGGGGATCAATCGCGTGGTTTCGGAGGATAAAGTCAGGGAGTTTTTTGGGGATGATCCGAAGCGGCAGGCGACGTTTGAGAAGCGGGGCAGCGTGGTGGTGGGCGATGTTCATCCGGAGGCGTTTCGGGCGAGCTCGGCGTATACGCCGGTGCCCGGGGGCGTGGGGGCGCTTACGATTGCTATGCTGATGGCGAATACGGTGAAGGCAGCGGAGTTGAGGCGGGGGTAATGGAATGGGTGGGTTGCGGGTTGGACTGACGGGCGGGTTGGGCAGCGGCAAGTCGACGGTGGCGTCGATGCTGAAGGATCGCGGCGCCTACGTGCTGTCGGCGGACGAGATTGGGCGCAAGCTGATGGAGCCGGGGCAGGCTGTGTTTGCGGCGATTGTGGAGACGTTTGGGGATGGTTTGGTGCGCGAGGATGGGACCCTGGACCGGGCTAAGCTGGCGAAGATTGCGTTTGGCGAAGGGCGGATCGAAGAGCTGAACGCGATCGTGCACCCGGCGACGATTGGCTTGCAAGGGCGGATTGCGGGGGAGATCTTTCGCCGCGATCCGGAGGCGATTGTGGTGGTGGAATCGGCGTTGATCTTCGAATCGAAGTACGGGGAGAGTTCGCACGGTGATGGCTGGCGCGAACGGTTCGACAAGCTGATCCTTGTGACGGCTCCCGAGGCGACGCGGATTGCACGGTTTGTGGCGCGGTCGGGGGGTGGCGATCCGGTGGCGCTGGAAGCTGAGGCGAAGCGACGCATGGCGGCGCAGATTCCGGATGAGGTGAAGGTCCCGCAGTGCGATTTTGTGATTTCGAACGGCGGGACGGTGGAGGAGTTGCGAGACTTGGTGGATTCGGTGTGGCAGACGCTGTCAGCACTCAAAAAGTCTTGAACTGGACCTCGATGTTCATCGCGACAACGACGGGTTTGCCGTTCTCAGTAGCCGGCTTGAAGTGATAGCGCGTCACTGCCTCGACCGCCTTTTCGTCCAGGCCATTGCCAACGCCTCGGACGACGTGGATGTGCGTTGGAATTCCCTGCTCGTCGACCTGGAGACTAATCAGAACTGAGCCCGAGATGCCTGCGGCCTTGGCCTCGGCCGAGTATTCCGCGGCAGGCGCAGAGAGCACGACAGGGGCCGAAACAGACCCACCGATTTTTTTTGGCTCATTCCCTGCCGGCTCCGCACCGCCATTCTGTGGCGAGGAACAACGCGATCCGTCGCCAAAGTTGTAATTGATGGTGATGGTGGTATCGACCGCAGTCGGTTCCCCATTCAGCAGGTAGGGCTTGTACTTCCACTGGTGCACAGCGTCGATTGCCGAAGCCTGGAGTTCGGGCGCACCGGAGACGACCTGGAGCTGGTCTATGTCGCCCGTCTTGCCGATGATGGCGTGCAATATGACGCTTCCCTGAATGCACGCGGCCTTTGCTTCGGCCGGGTAGACGGGAGCGACCTTGGACAGAATCTGTCCGGCGATGACTCCACCGGCGACCCTGACGGCCTGGCCGGGCGCGGCTTGCGGCTGATGCGGTTCGGGCGCGGCAGGAGTTTCCTTCGCGGCGACTGCGGACACCGGCTTCACCGCACGGACTGCGAAGGGTTGGGGCATCAGGGGGTGAGGCTGCGTTGGAGCCACGGCCGCGACGGCGGTTACTGCGGGCGCAACGGATACAGTCTGGGCTCGTGCCGTGCCGGCGATGGCTCCGGCTGTGATGCCGAGCATGGCGAGAACCACGACAGCGGCGATTTGAGGGACTACCGAGACTTCTTCACAGTGCAGCAGACGTTTGATTCGCATCGTCAGAACTCCTCCGTTGGACCCGAGAACAACTTCGGGGTAAGAACTGCGCCTTGTTTCGAGAGCCGACAACGCCTTTGCGTACGCCAGCGCATTGCCGCCGATGGTGACCGCCAGATCGTCGCAGCAACACTCGCGTTCACGACGGACTTGCTGCGAGACCCACCACACGGCGGGGTGGTAAAAGAGGACCGCCTCAGCGACTGACTGGACCACAGAGATGAGGTAGTCATGGCGGCGGATGTGGGCGAGTTCGTGGCACAGAATCGCCTCGATCTGGATTTCTTCGAGGCCGGAAAAGCAGCTAAGCGGAAGGAGGACGACGGGGCGAAGCCAGCCGACCACGGTCGGCACCTGCACCAGCGCCGAGTTGAGCAGGGCGGCCCTGCGCCGGAGTCCGAGGCGTCGCTGCAGCGAAGCGAACATAAGCTGGAGCGGCACGGAGGCTGGAGAGACGGACGTGACCGCCATGCGGTGCGCAAGGCGCAGCCCGATGCTGAGCCTGACGAGGGAGACGCAGAGTCCGGCGCTCCAAGCCGCGAGAATCCAGGGGAGCAACGGGTCGAGCGCATGGGCGGCGAGGGTAAGCAACGACTGAACCTCATTCCCCGCATCCACGACGAGGCTCGCACCAGTGGGAATGATGAATGTGGGGACGTCGGTCGCCAGCCGATACTCGTGGATACTGATCTGCGTGAAGGTGATGAGCGGAAGCAGGACCAGCATGGCGAGTGCAACGCATGCGGTCGCATACCTCTGCTGCGCGGAACGCCGGCTCAGAAGTTGGAGCGCGCACCACAGGACGACAGCGACGATCGCGCCCTGCCAGCAGAAATGCAGCAGCGTCCAGCCCAGCGAGCGCACCAGCCAATAGGCATATGGGCCAATCATTTGGATCTCCTTTCCACTTCGTCCAGCACCTTGCGAATCTCGGCGAGTTCCTGCGGCGAGACGCGCTGCGCCGAGAGCGCGCCGAGAACAAGACTTCTGGCCGAGCCACCGAAGGCACGTTCCAGCAGGCTCCCGGCGAGTTGCTGCTGCGTCTCTTCCCGCGGCACGCTGACCTGATAGACATGCGAGCGGAAGCGTTCGCTGCGGGTCAGCAGACCCTTGTCGACCATCATCTGCATCTGCTTCAGCACCGTGGTGTAGCCGGTTCCCCGCGAGCTGAGGGCATCATGAACTTCCCGCACGGTGGCGGGCCCGCTGGCCCAGATTGCGTTTAGTATCTCGAGTTCGGATTCAGTGGGAAGTTGGACTAGCTTTAGCGGAGCTCGATTCGTCATGGTGAAACACTAGTACGATTTATTTCGTATGTCAACGATTTATTTCGTACTTGCGTTGACATCATCTTTCAGCCGCCTTTTCGGTTAGGATTTGAATGGCGTCCCAAGGAGATTAAGATGAGTGAGCACGGTAGTTCGGAGTCGTTTCTGGAGCGGAACTGGTCGTGGTTGTTGATCGCGTTCGGCCTAATTTTAGTGATCAGCATCATCTGCTTCCATCCGATCACGTAGGAATGGGTTGTAGTCTGGTGGGATGAGTTTTCGATTGGCGATTGGGTTGGATGACGTGCTGGCGGCGCGCGAGCGGCTGCGGGATCAGGTGTACTACTCGCCTTGTGCGCGGTCGGAGATGCTGTCGAAGCTGACCGGGCATCAGGTTTATCTGAAGCTGGAAAACCTGCAGATGACGGGTAGTTTCAAGGAGCGCGGGGCTCTAAACCGCCTGAGCTTGCTCACCAAGGAAGAAGCGGCGCGGGGCGTGGTGGCGGCCAGCGCCGGGAACCATGCGCAGGGCGTGGCGTATCACTCGACGCGGTTGGGGATCCGGTCGATTATCGTGATGCCGCTGGCGACTCCGCTGGTAAAGGTGACGGCGACGCGTGAGTTTGGCGCGGAGGTGGTGCTGCATGGCGCCAACTACGATGAGGCCTGTACCGAGGCGATGCGGCTGTGCGAGAGCGAGGGCATGGTCTTCGTCCACCCCTTCGACGATCCCGCGGTGATGGCCGGGCAAGGGACCATTGCGCTCGAAATGATGGAGCAGATTGCCGGGCTCGACGCGGTGATTGTGCCGATTGGCGGCGGCGGGTTGATCGGCGGGATGGCTTGCGCGATCAAGGAGACGAACCCCAACATTCGCGTGATTGGCGTGGAGACGGCGCGGCTGCCATCGATGATTGACGCAATTGCAGCGCATGAGCCGGTGACGGTGGCGGCAGGGACGACCATCGCCGACGGCATCGCGGTGCGGCGGGCGGGGAGTATCACCTTCCCGGTGGTGGACCGGTATGTCGACGAGATCGTGACGGTGGAGGAGGATGAGATTGCGTCGGCGATCCTGATTCTGCTGGAGCGGGAGAAGACGTTGGCGGAGGGTGCGGGCGCGGCGGCGCTGGCGGCGTTACTGCAGGGCAAGACTTCGCTTTCAAGCCAGAAGAATCTGCGGATCGGGGTGCTGGTGTGCGGCGGCAATATCGACGTGACGCTGCTCTCGCGGATTATCGAACGAGGCATGGTGCAGGATGGCCGCATGATCCTGCTGCGGATTCACCTGCTGGACAAGCCGGGCGCGCTGTCGGATTTGACGCGGCTGATTGCGCACCACCGCGTAAATATCGTGAACACGCTATACAACCGGGCGTATTATGGCGTCAACCTCGGCGACACGGCTATCGATATCACGCTTGAGACGCGCGGGCGCGAGCAGGTTGCCGAGTTGCTGAAAGCGCTGACCGAAGCAGGCTATCGGCACAGCCGGGTGGAGTGATTCAGGAGTCATATGTGAAGCATTTGCCGATATCGATTGCAACCGCAGACCACTATCGCTGGGGCGATGGGTGCGACGGGTGGCACCTGGTGCGGACGAAGACGCTGTCGGTGATTGAGGAACGAATGCCTCCGAAGGCCAGCGAACGGCGTCATAAACATGAGCGGGCGCATCAATTTTTTTACGTGCTGCGAGGTGCGCTGACGCTGGAGATTGATGGCGAGGAAAAGCGGCTGATGGCGGGGGATGGAATTGAAGTGACGCCGGGACAGGCTCATCACGCCTTCAATCGCAGCGACGCGGATGTGCGGTTCATCGTGACGAGCGAGCCGTCTTCGCATGGAGACCGGATTGATGCTTGAACGCAACGACAACCGCAGGTCCCTGCGGGATGACAAACGAACCTCACTTGTGTGCCTTGGGCTGCTGGCTCTGGCGATGGGCTTTGCAGGTCCACCGATTTGTGCGCAGGCACCCGCTCCGGCTGCAAAGGTGGAGACGATTGCCGAAGACCCGGCGATCACCGCGCTGGCGTTGAAGATTTATGGGCAGATTCGGGCGGGCAAGGTGGACGAATCGCTGTTAACCGAGGCGATGAATAAGGAACTAGGCCCGGCTGTAATCGGCCAATACAAGCCGATCTTTGACCAACTGGGCGATCCGCAGAAGCTGACACTCGAGAGTGGCGAGAAGGTCGCAGGCGGGACGCGCTGGGTGTATCTGGCGGTGTTTGCCATGGCGCAGCTGCATGTGAATTTGTTTGTGACGGCCGATGGGAAGGTGGGCGGGTATCGGCTAGCGGTGTAAGGTCCGGGGCTAACGCCCTTCTGACTCTGTTGGAGTTACTCGTGGGGCTAAAGCCCCACGCCAATCCCAAAAGGGGAAAAACCAGACTTTTCTGCAAACCGTGAGGCCCATCCCTCCGACCGGAAGTACACGCTACTTGTCGATTTTGAGGGTGATGGTGAGGTCGTTCTTGGTGTCGAAGCGGCTGATGGCTTTGACAGCGGACTTGACCGAATCGCTCTGCGCCCAGATTTCGTAGTCGGTTTCCTGGGCCAACTGCACGAAGCGGTAGGCCCCTTCCTTATCGGCGATCACACTTTTGACGGACGCGTTGCGGCCATCCTTCAGGTAAACGACTGCGCCGTCGATTCCGGCTCCACCCTTGTCCTCTACCTTGCCGTGCACGATGCGCTGGGCGGTGCCGCGAGCCTGGCCCGCAAGGGGTTCGGATGCGTGCAGCGTGACTGGAGCAGCGGCTGAGACGAGAGCAAGAGCAAACAGCACAGTCAGGAGGCGTGAGGTGGTGCAACGTGACGTGGCGGCAATCGAGGTACGGGGGGCGGTCATCATGATCTCCAGTATACTTCCCGCTTCTTCAAACCCGGGTTTTCAGGTTTCGATGCGGAAGCGCTGGGATCAGGCGTCTTCATCCTCGTCATCGTCGCGGACGAGGTCTTCGTCGTCGTAGCCTTCGGTTTCGACGGGGGCAAGCTCCAGCGGATCGAGCGAGACGATCTCCAGCTCCATGCCGCATTCATCGCAAGTCACCATTTCCCCTGCGTCGACCTCATCCACGTCGATGTGCAGCGGGTTGTCGCATTCCGGGCAGAGATTCGCCATCGTTCAAGACCTCCAGAGTTTTGTTGCTGCTTCCCTATTGTGCGAATAGGACTGTTGAAACGGTTTCGAGTACACTCGCCCACTTTAGCCGAGAGTGGCCCAAGTTTTAGCGAAGAAGTGGAATTTTTATTTTTACGACGATGCAGAGGCCCCTGTTGGTAGAGTACATCGGCTGGAAGGCAAACGGGTTGAGACGGGGCAATCGCATTTGGAGTTGTTTGGGTTGAAGTGGAGAAAGACGAAAGGCGAAAACCTGACGCGGTCTAAACGGATAAGAGCGGATGAACGGGTGATCGGATTTGGAGTTGTTTGGGGAGAAAGGCGGGATCTATGAGCTATCAGCTGGGAGCTGTCAGCTTACAGCTTGAGGCACTGTTTTTGAAGCTGCGGTGGGACTGCCAAGGCAACTACGGGGATTCTGGCTTTGCCAGTGCGACGGCGTGAGCGGGGGTTGGCTGGACACCTGCATGAAAAGTATGGCTGCTTACCTTTTCGGTACCAGGGCGTGGCCGGGGTATGATCAAGCAAAATACCTACAGGCTTATTGCGAGGATGCACCGTCCATGAGAAATCGTTGGTTGCGCCGTACTCTTCCGTTGCTGGCTGGCTTTGTTGCCGGATCTGCCGCTTCCGCCCAGCAGGCGATACCCGCCGCGCCGGTTGACCCGGCAATTGCGAAGGCCATCGCACAGGTCGACCCGGACAAGGTGTATGCCGACATCGAGAAGCTGGTGACGTTCAAGAACCGGTCGACAATCTCCAGCATGGAGACGGACCTGCCGCCGGGAACAGGCGTAACCGCCGCCGCCGATTGGATTTTCGCGGAGTACACGAAGATCTCAGAGGCCTGCGGGGGATGCCTGGAGGTGAAGCGGGACGACTTTATCGAGCCGGCGAGCCCGGGGCCTGCGTCGCGCATTCTGCGGGATACGAGGTTGCAGAATATCTACGCGGTGCTGAAGGGCACTGACCCGGCGCAGGCCGCGCGGCGGGTTTTGGTAACGGGCCACTATGATTCGCGGAACTCCGACGCGCTGGACACGCACGAGGCCGCGCCGGGAGCCAATGACGACGCGTCTGGCGTGGCCGTGTCGATCGAATCGGCACGTGTGCTGTCGAAGCTGAAGTTTCCCTCGACGATCGTGTTTGTGGCGGTGGCGGGCGAGGAGCAGGGGTTGAATGGCAGCCGCCACCTGGCGAAGCTCGCGAAGGCCGAGGGCTGGAATCTGGAGGCGGTGTTGAATAACGACATCGTGGGCGGCGACACGACTCCGGGGGCGACGGGCCAGGATAAGACGGCGGTGCGCGTGTTCTCGGAGGGCGTTCCGGCGACGGCCACGCTTGACCAGTTGCACACGCTGCAGACCTATGGATACGAATCGGATTCGGCGTCGCGGGAGCTGGCGCGGGCGATTGAGGAGGTCGACCGGACGTATTTCAAGGCGACTCCGAAGGTGGCGGGGTTTCATCCGGTGCTGGAGTTCCGGCGGGATCGTTTTGGGCGTGGCGGCGATCATACGAGCTTCAACGCGGAAGGGTTTTCGGCGGTGCGGTTTACGGAGTGGCAGGAAAACTTCAACCATCAGCACCAGACGCTGCGCACAGAAATGGGCGAGCAGGCGGACGGCTCGCAGGGGATGGTGGAGTATGGCGATTACCTGAAGTTCATCGACAAGGCCTACATCGCGAATGTGGCGCGGCTGAATGCGGCCTGCCTGGCCACGTTTGCTTCGGCTCCGGGACTTCCGACCGAGGTTCATATTCCGGGCGGGTCTACGGATAACTTTTCGGTGATTACCTGGAAGGCTCCGGCGGGCGCACCGGCGGGGACGACCTACGAGGTGGTTTGGCGGCCGACCGAGGCTCCGACGTGGACGAACGCGCAGTCGGCAGGACCGGCGTTGACGCTGAAGGTGGCGGTGTCGAAGGATTCGTTTATCTTTGGCGTGCGGTCGGTGGATGCCGCGGGGCATCGCAGCCCGGCGGTGTTGCCGATGCCGGTGGGTCGGCAGACGATGTCGCCTTCGACGCCGAGCCGTCCGCGTCCGCCGCAGTAACGACTATGATGGGAACACGATGGCTCGAACCGGCCCCACCACGCTTGCGCTGCCTCCGTTTGAAGGAGCGACGCGCAGACTGATTCTGGCGTATCTCGGCGTTTTCTTTGGCCTGGCGATTCTTGGCTGGGTACTTCCGTCGAACCTGTATCGCGCGCTGTTTGGGCACTTATCGCTGGTCCCGTGGCAGGTGGCTCACGGAGCGATATGGCAGGTCGTGACCTACATCTTCGTTCCGATGGACATCCTGGGAACAGCCTTTACGCTGCTGTTCCTGTGGTTCATCGGGTCGATGCTGGAGGATTTGCGGGGCTCACGCTGGCTGCTGGAACTGTTCCTCTCCGCAGCCATCGGTGGAGCGATTCTGGCTTCGGCGATCAGTTTTACACATATCCTCGGGCTCAGTCCTGCGTCGTCCGGCTCCGATCCGTACGCGGGGATCTTTGGGTTGCTGATCGCGGTTTACCTGCTGCTGGGCGAGCAGGAGTTCCTGCTGATGTTCGTGGTGCGCATCAAGGCCAAGTACCTTATGGCGATTTACATTTTGATCGACATTGCGCGGTTGTTACTGCACTCAGACCCGTTCGGTGCGCTGCTGCACCTGTGCGGCGCAGGCTGCGGCTATCTGTATCTGCGGTTCGCCTCGCGGCGAGGGCTGAGTTACGCGGTTTCGGAACAATTCTTCGCGCTGCGCAATCAGTATTACCGCTCGAAACGCCGCCAAGCCGCGAAGAAGTTCGAGGTGTATATGCGGGAGCAAAACCGTGAAGTCCACTTCGACAAGAACGGGAAGTATGTGGAGCCGGACGATCGCGATCCGAACGATAAGCGGTGGATGAATTAAGTCTGTCAGGACTTCATGAACGGGGTGAAGTCCGACCATTGCTCGACTCGGAATGCACGTATGTCCCTGACCGAAGCCGGGAACCAGGGCAGTGCGCGCAGGGCGTTCATAGCGATAGTAAGATTCGCGAGATTCTCGTTGTCGCTCGTATAGACGCTCCCTGTCTCCAGTCGAAGTCGTATCTCCGCAAAGTCACACGTATATCGGCTTACGCTTGATTAAAGCCTTTCGGATGATGCAATCGAGTGTCGGTTACGTCAAGGTCGAAGGCAATAGCGAACACTAGTCGGCCTCTTGATCAGACAGAATGGAATCCAGCGGATAGTCGAGTTCCTCGCCGGTCCGGACGAGAACGATTCGAGCCATTCGACGACCATTTTCGGGGCCTGCTTCCTGTAAGACCTCATACTCCGGCCCAAAAGGGCCGAACTGCTTGATCGTGCCGGTCGGAACTGCTGCGGATTGCGTCAGCGTGGCCATCGGTAGCTCCCTTTAGGTTCAGCATAGCTCGAAATCGTGAAATCGCGCTCCCTTTCCCTGGAAAGTCGCCGACATCCACTACTGTGCGGCTGCTATGGGTGCGGGTAAAGAGTTGGCGTACCACGACCGCAAGAGGAACGACAGAAGCGGATCCCTGACTGGATGACAAACAAAAAAATGCGTTTAGCGCAGGCCGCCGGTGCCGATTCTGTAGACGATTCCGACGGTGAAGACCTTCGAGTAGACGGAGCCTGACGCGTCGACAGGGGTGTTGTACTTCTGCATCTGGAAGTCGCCCTTGGCGGCAAAGTGCGGGGAGAGCTGATAGTCGAGGCCGCCGCCGAACGACAGCACGTTGGTCGTGTTCAAGAGCACGATGAAACTGTTGGTGGGGGTGGCGAGACCGTGGGGGAATTCGAGCTTGCCGCGACCGAAGAGGACGTCGCCGTAGGGGTTGAAGTTTTCTTTGCGGCGACCCAGCCGGATGCCGGCGAGCAGGTTCTTCTGGTTGACCAGCTTGCCCTTTTCGATCGGGTACAGACCGCGCATTTCGATGGCCGGGAAGAATCCAGCGAAGGGGCGGAAACCGATGTCGAAGCCGGCGGAGATGTCCCCGTTTTTCGCGAGACCGACGCCGGTGAAATTCCCGGACATACCAGCGAAGGCGGAAAGCCGGAGGTTTGCGCTGGCGGTAGGAACAGCCTGGGCGTGGGCGCCAGAGAGACTCAAAGAAGCGACGAACAGGGTGGCAGCGGTGAAAGAACGGTAGAGATTCAGTGGCAAAGTCACTCCTGAGGGGCCCGGGGCAACATGCTGCCCTGAAGCTTGGACGCAAAATGGACGACGAGGGTGTACCTGGTCACGGGCAGGACAATACTCAGATTCTAGCTTGCCATAAACGGGAAGCGAATTCCTCAAAACTCTTGAAATTATGTAATCGCTCGATTACACTAAACCTATGTTATAGCTTAGGCCACTGCCCGAATTTACCACCTGGATCGACGACCTGAAGGATCAGACGGTACGCGGTGTCGTCGCCGCCCGGATCAAACGCCTGGAACTCGGTTTGATGAGGACGTTCAGCCGGTGGGCGATGGCGTCTCCGAGCTGCGCATTCACCAGGGTGCGGGATGGCGGTTGTATTTCACGCAGCGCGGTACCGAAATTATCGTGCTGCTGGCCGGTGGCTCGAAACGCACACAGAAGAAAGACATCAAGCGCGCCAAGTCTCTGGCCGCTTTGCTCGATTGAACGGAGGAAACGACCATGAGGAAACGCATCGAGGTAGCCGATCTACCCGAGTTCGACGCAGCTCATTATCTCGACAGTGAAACGTCCATCGCAGCCTATCTGACCGACATTCTGGAGGCGAACGATGCCGCTCTGCTCGCATCGGCGCTGGGAGACATTGCCCGCGCCCGGGGCATGACCGAGATCGCCAAGGCTGCCGGGATCACGCGGGAAGCCTTGTATAAAGCCCTGCGTCCCGATAGCGCTCCACGATTCGATACCGTGAGCCGGGTGTGCGCAGCCCTGGGGGTACGTCTGGTCGCTCAACCTGTCCACCCCGCGCCAGAGACAGCTTGAAGCAACGGGCTTACGAGTCATCGCAACGGTCAGAGTAGCCTCTGCTAGGTGCGGGTGACCGTCCGGAGGCTGAGGTCGCGCAGTTGCTGGTCGCTTACCTCGGTGGGTGCGTCGACCATCAGGTCGATGGCTTTGGCGGTCTTGGGGAAGGCGATGACCTCGCGCAGGCTGGATGCGCCTGCAAGGATCATGACGATGCGGTCCAGGCCGAGCGCGATGCCGCCGTGCGGTGGCGTGCCGTACTCGAGGGCGTCGAGGAAGAAGCCGAAGCGGGCCTTCTGCTCGGCTTCGTCCATGCCGAGCGAGCGGAAGATTTCGGCCTGCACATCCTTACGGTGGATACGGATGGAGCCGGAGCCAAGCTCGGTGCCGTTGAGGACGATGTCGTAGGCAAGGGCGCGGACGGCACCCTTGTCCGTGGTGAGGCGACCGGCCTTGATGTCGTCCTCGTGGGGTGAGGTGAAGGGATGGTGCGCGGCCTGCCAGACCTTGGCCTGCTCGTCCCACTCGTACATGGGGAAGTCGGTGACCCAGCAGAATTTGAAGTCGGCGGCGGTGCCGGTCTGGTTGTGGAGACCGTGCTTGTCGGCGAATTTCTTCGCGAGTTCGAGGCGGAGGCCACCTACCTTTTTGTAGATCCACTGGGGATCGAAGTTCCACATGGCGGGTGTGCCGAGCTTGGGCGTGATGACGACCATCAGCTCTTCGCCACCGGCGGGATTCAGGCCCCATTCCTCGTCGAGCGCGTCGGCGAAGACGTTCTGGATGCTCTCGGCGAGCGGAACGAAGTCGGCGTTGGTCTTGAGGCGAGCGATGTCGAGGTAGTCGAGGCCGCAATCGCCGAAGAATTTGCGGATCTCGTCGACCAGCGAGCGCTTCTGGGTGCCGCTCATGACCCCGGCGGCGGGGATGACGAAGCCGAGGACAGGCAGCTGCTGCTCGATTTTGAGAGCCTCGCGCAACTCCGGCGTGAGGGTCGCGGTGAGGTCGACCATGGCGGGCAGACGCATGTCCGGCTTGTCGATGCCGTAGTTCCGGATCGCTTCGTCGTAGGTCATCTGGACGAAGGGCGGCTTGAGCTCGATTCCGGCGGTCTTGAAGGCGGCGGTGAGGAAACCCTCGACGAACTTGAAGATGAGGGACTGCTGGGGAAAGGTGGTTTCGAGGTCGATCTGGGTGAATTCGGGCTGGCGGTCGGCGCGGAGATCTTCGTCGCGGAAGCAGCGCGCGATCTGGAAGTATTTGTCGAAGCCGCTGACCATGAGAATCTGCTTGAAGATCTGCGGCGACTGGGGCAGCGCGTAGAAGTGGCCGGGGTGGACGCGGCTGGGGACGAGGTAGTCGCGTGCGCCTTCGGGCGTGGACCGCGTCATGAAGGGCGTTTCGATTTCGAGGAAGCCGTTGTCGGAGAGGTAGTTGCGGACGGCGCGGGTGACCTCGTGGCGAAGACGGAAGTTCTTCTGCATCTCGACGCGGCGCAGGTCGAGGTAGCGATATTTCAGGCGCACTTCCTCGTTGGCGATCGCTTCGTCGGCGGGCGAGAAGGGCAGGCCTTTGGACTCGTTGAGCAGCAGGATTTCCGACGCGACGACTTCGATTTCGCCGGTATCCATGCGGGGATTCTCGAGGCCCGCCTCGCGACGGCGCACGGTGCCGATGGCGGCGACGACGTACTCTGAGCGGGCGGCTTCGGCCTTGGCGTGGGCTTCGGGGGAGAGTTCTTTATCGAGCACAACCTGGGTGATGCCGGAGCGGTCGCGGATGTCGAGGAAGATGAGGTTGCCGTGGTCGCGGCGGCGGTTGACCCAGCCCATCACGACGACGTGTTCATGAGCGTTCGATGCGCGCAGATCGCCGCACATGTGGGTGCGCTGCAGGTTGCCTAAAAAGTCGAGAGTCACAGTGTTTCTATTGTACGAAGTTCCGATGCGGTGCGGGGTTGCGGTTTGGACACAACATGCATCGAAGGTGAGATGTCGCGGTTAAGTGGAGTCACAAGCAGATTGAGTGGGCCGGGTAGCTTGACTGAAATGGCGGGAGGCGATCCCGTCGCATGCGCGAAGGCGGCGGGGTTGCGGTATGTGACGGACGCCAAGCCGGGGTTCAAGCGGAAGGTGTTCCGCAAAGGATTCCGGTTTGTCGACACGACCGGGGCGCCGATGCGAGATATAGACGCCTTAAATCGGATCAAGTCGCTGGTGATTCCTCCGGCGTGGACGCGGGTGTGGATCTGCCCGCTTCCAAACGGGCACCTGCAGGCGACGGGCCGGGATAAGCGGGGACGCAAGCAGAGCAGGCACCATCCGCGCTGGCGGCAGGTCCGGGATGAAACGAAGTACGAGCGCATGCTGGCCTTTGGGGATGCGCTGGGATTGATTCGCGCACAGATCGACAAGGACCTGCAGCTGCCGGGTTTGCCGCGGGAGAAGGTTCTGGCGACCATTGTGCGGCTGATGGAGACGACCTGCATCCGCGTTGGGGACGAAGAACATGCGCGGGAGAACCACTCCTATGGACTGACCACGATGCGGAATCGGCATGTGGAGGTGCAGGGTGCAACGATTACGTTCGACTTCAACGGCAAGAGCGGTGTTCACCACACGGTGGATGTTGCGAACCGCAAGCTGGCGAAGATCGTGCAGACCTGCATCGATTTGCCAGGATATGAGCTGTTTCAGTACCTGGACGCGGAACTCAATCGGCATAGCGTCGATTCGAGCGACGTGAATGCGTATCTGCAGCAGATTACGGGGCAGCCATTTACTGCCAAAGACTTCCGGACCTGGGCGGGGACGGTTCTGGCAGCGATGCTGCTGCGGGAGTTCGAGCCGTTTGAATCCCAGACGGAGGCGAAGAGGAATGTTGTGGAGGCGATCAAGGCGGTCGCGGCCCGGCTTGGAAACACCCCAACGGTGTGCCGCAAGTGCTATATCCATCCGGCGGTTCTGGATCATTATTTGAACGGGACCATGCTGGACGCGATCGAGAGCGAAGTAGCGGAGGAAGTGGAGAAGCGGCTGGCCGCCCTGCGCGACGAGGAGTTCGCGCTGCTGCGCCTTCTCTCCCACAGGCACGGCGGCTGACAGGCTCAGAGGTGGACAGGATTGTGTGGGCTGCTATCATAATGCCATTCAATTTACCAGCCCCCCCTGGAGCCCCGGAGTATGTGCGGCATCGCTGGAATTCTGAACCTCGATGACCGTCCGTGCGTCGCGTCGACCGTGAAGCCGTTGATCGACGCGATTGCGAATCGTGGACCAGATGGGTGGGGGGTTCACTGCGAGGGGCCGGTGGGCCTGGGACATCGGCGACTTGCGATTCTTGATCTCAGCGATGCGGGCCACCAGCCCATGCAGTTCGGCGGCCGCTACTGGATTACGTACAACGGCGAGGTCTACAACTTTATCGAGATACGGCAGGAGCTGGAGAGCCTCGGCACTGTTTTCCACTCGGGGTCCGACACCGAGGTGATTCTGGCGGCCTATCAAGCATGGGGTCAGGATTTCGTGCTGAAGCTGAATGGCATGTGGGCGTTCGCAATCTGGGATTCAGAGCGGCGTGAACTGTTTCTGTCGCGGGATCGATTCGGCGTAAAGCCTTTGCACTACCTGGTTGAGCCGCAACGCTTTGTGTTTGCTTCGGAGCTGAAGAGCTTTCTGCACCTCGATGGTTTCATCGCGAGGGAGAACGAAGAAGAGCTGAAGCGGCAGTTGATCGGGAAAGAGTCGCTGGAGCATAGTTTGATTGTCGGAGTGAAACAACTGCGCGCCGGGCACAGCATGCTGGTGTCGGCTGAAGGCGTGACGATCTGGCGATGGTGGCGCACGATTGACCATATTCCCGCGGTTCCGAAGCGCTACTCCGATCAGGTGGACCAGTTCCGCGAACTTTTCATTGACGCCTGTAGGCTGCGCATGAGGAGCGATGTTCCGATCTCGACATGTCTGAGTGGCGGATTGGATTCGAGTTCGATCCTGTGTGCGCTGGCCTCAGTCAACACAGCCGGGAACAGTCGCCTGGCCAAAGACTGCCATCGGGCGTTTGTGGCAACGTTTATCGGAACCGAACACGATGAGTTGGAGTATGCCGAAGCGGCAATCGCGAAGGCCGGGGCGGAGGCGCGATTCCGACCCATGGCTGCTGCGGCGCTGGCTGCCGATCTGGGCCGCTATGCCTACGATGTGGAAGTTGTGGGCGAGGGCCTGCTGGTGCCGGTGTGGGCGCTGTATCGCGAACTGCGACGCGACGGTGTGACGGTGTCGCTGGACGGGCTGGGCGCGGATGAGCTGCTGATGGGATATGGCTCATCGCTGAGGACACATCTTTTGGCAAATGGGAGCGTGCTGCGGCACCCGTTCCGCACGTTAGACATGGCGCGGACGGTGCAGGCGCAATTTCCGGGGGTCGAAAGTACAGCGCGTCTGATGTATCTCAGCGATAGGACGCTGCAGTGGGTGGGACGGGGAATTCGGCGGGTTCGCCGCGGACGTCAACCGGTTCGGGCACCATTGCCCCGGCGCGATGTGGGCTGGGTGACCGACGTGCCCGAAGTTCCGGATGAAGTTGGCCTGCAGGAGCGAGAGGCAATGCAGGAACTCTCGCCGATGAGCCGCATGCTCTATTGGCAGTTCCACTACGGCATCAACCACTCACTGATGCGGAAGTACGATCGCATGTCGATGTCGCATGGGATCGAAGTGCGGATGCCGTTTATGGATTGGCGCCTGGTGACCTACTGCTTCGGCCTGCCGGATGAGGCGAAGGCTGGCGGGGGATATACGAAGCGGATTCTGCGCGATGCGATGAAGGGGATTCTGCCGGAAACGATTCGGACACGGACGATGAAGATCGGATTCCAATCGCCGCTGGCAAACTGGATGAACGGCGATCTGGGAGAGTGGATGTGGGAGAGGGTGCAGACGCAGCGGTTCCTGGATAGCCGGGGCATCGACGGACCCGCGATTCGGGATTTCATTGCGCCGATTCAGGCCGCGAAACGGTGGACGGACGCGGATGCGCGGCGGGTGTGGCGGTTTTTGCAGGCGGATTTGTGGCGGGAATCGTTCTTTGGGGGAACGGCGGAAGGTTAGACAGGCCAGCGGAAGTGGCCTTTGGCGTGTTGCGAGCGCATCTGGAAGAGAGCATTTTCCTGCACGCCTCGCCCGATGTTGTGCACTATTCGAGTTCCCAGTACGCCGTGGGATAGGACAATCCCGACGTGGGGTAGGTTGCCCTGGAGCAGCCACGTCAGGATGTCGCCTGCTTGCAGCGTACCTGGGAAGTCGTCACCGTTTGTCTTCGATTGACTTGCCCAGACTTGGGCTCCGGCGCGCCGCCAGTAGACCTCGAGGTTCAGGACGCGGCGGTGATCGATGTTGGCATCCGGGTGGGCCATCTTCCAGGTCCGCGGGTAAGCGCTGAAGTCGCGCAGCATATCCTCGTGGACCAGCTTTTGCAGGTCGAGGCCAAGAGCGTCGCGGCCTGCGCGGACGATAACGTCGGCGCAGACACCGGTGGATCGGGGAACGTCGCCGCCTGGGTAGGCGAGCCGGCTGTAGTTGGGGTCGTAACCGGTGGTGATGCCGAGCTGGGCATGGGCCGATTGAGCGAGTTTACTGCCTGCGTCGGCAAGTTTCCCCGTGACGGCGAGCGCGGCGATTCCGGTGGCGAGGAACGTTCTGCGGAGCATCGTGCTGTATTAGACACCGTGACTGATTACTTCGGCACAAATCTGGTGTGACATCCGCTAACGCGCGGCTTCCATCCGGCGTTCGGCGAGGAATTCCTCTAGCAGATCATGATTGGCCGGGTTCGCTGCTTTGATCGCTCCGCGCATCCTGCTGAGGATCGCAAGGACCTCTTCCCGGCTGTGAGTGCGGCGCTCCTCTGTGGAAGAGGCTGTAGCGTGCTCGGCCTGCGGCATCGTCGACATAAAATAAGTATCGGCGTTTGAGGAACGATTTTCAATCCCTATTAGCGCTCGCTGCGATACATGAAGGCGGCGGGGTGCCGGGGCATGCCGATCTTCTCGTAGAAGGCGACGGCTTTGGGTGCGGCGAGGAGGATGACGCTGACCTCCGGGCCGACGACCTTGCGCGTGAACTGGATTAACTCATTGCCGATTCCCTTGCCCTGCACGGACTGGCTGACGGCGAGGTCAGAGAGGTAGCAGGCGTAGGCACCGTCGTTGAGGGATCGGGCGATACCGACGAGTTCACCGTGGAGCCGCGCGGTGACTATGAGGTTCGCGCCACGCAGCATGCGGTCGAGGCGGGGGAGGTCAGTGGCGGGGCGGCGCTCGGCGAGGGAGGAGGCGACGAGGACCTGCTGGAACTCTTTGGCGGCGAGGTCGGGTTCTACGGCGTAGATGGGTTCGCTCATGGGATTGGCTGTTTCGTTATAAGTCTTCCGGTTTGAGACCCGTTTGTTTGGCAATGCGAGCCAGCATGTGCGGGCCGATCTCTTCGCCGTCGTGGAAGGCCCAGGTGAAGCGCGGGTAGCCCTCGCGAACCAACTGCCGATGAGAGCCCTCGGATATTCTGACATCGTCGCGCCAGCCAATCCGAAGCAGCGCCTTGAGAACTTTGCGAGCCTTGGAACTGGGCCAATGGCTCATGCAGAGGCGAACTGGACGTGATCCGTGGTTGACCGTTCACGATCTAATTGGTCGGCAATTACGCGCAAGGCAATAGCCTGCACCTTGGACTGCGCCTCCAACTGTGAGATACCGTAGGCCATAACGCCAGGGAGTTCGGCGATTTCCGCAATCCACCGACCGTCAGTCTCAAGCTCGAATTCGATGCGATAGTCCATTAGGCGACCTCCAGCAAGCTTCATTCTACGTTGTGCGGATTCAAGTTCGCAGGTGACTCGCCAAGGTAGATTTGTCGACCTTGACTTGCTCGCCCGTAGCGAAGGTCTTGACTGTGAGGATTCCAGTCGACACCTCATCCTCACCCAACAGCACGATGTGCCGTGCCACCTTATCTGCCGCTTCAAAGCTCTTCTTGACGCGGAAGCTACCGTCGCCGACTTCAACCGACAAGCCCGCACGACGCAGTTCGCGCGCCAGCGCCAGCGCGGCGGCATTCTGTGGGATGCCGAGCGGCGCAATATAGGCGTCGAGCTTGGTGGTCGTGGTTTCAGCGGATTGAGCTTGCAGCGTCAGGATGAGGCGATCTTCGCCGATGGCGAAACCGATGCCGGGAGCCCTCGGGCCGCCCAGCATCTCGCTGAGGCCGTCGTAGCGGCCGCCGCCGAGGAGCGCGTTCTGCGTGCCGAGGCCCTGGCCGTCGGGAACGGTGAATTCGAAGGTGGTGCGGGTGTAGTAGTCGAGGCCGCGAACGAGGCGGGGGTTGACGGTGTATGGGACTCCGCAGGCATCGAGCGCTTCCCTTACCTGCGCGAAGTGCGCGGTCGAGGCCTCGTCGAGGAAGTCCGCGATCTTGGGCAGATTGTTGATGAGCTCCTGATCGTTGGGGTCTTTAGAGTCGAGGACACGCAAGGGGTTGGTTTCGGCACGGCGCTGGTTGTCCTCGCACATCAGGTGTTTTACCGGGGCGAGAGCTTCCCGCAAGGCGGCGATATAGCGTGGGCGGTCGGTGGATGAGCCTACGGAGTTGAGCTGGAGCTGCCAGTTGCGGATGCCGAGTTCGTCCAGCAGCGAGGCGAGCATTTCCAGAACTTCGGCGTCGCGGATGGGGCTTTCGGCTCCGGAGCTGACTGGGCCGAGGACTTCGACGCCGATCTGCCAGAACTGGCGGTAGCGGCCACGCTGCGGGCGCTCGCGGCGGAACTGCGGGCCGATGTAGAAGAGCTTCTGCAGGTTTCCCGTGTCGCCGAGTTTGTGTTCGATGTAAGCACGAACCACCCCAGCGGTGTTTTCCGGGCGGAGTGTCAGCGACTGCGCCTTCTCGCTGGCGGCGCGGGCTCGATCCTCCCAGGTGTACATCTCCTTGGAGACGATGTCGGTCTCTTCACCGACGCCGCGAGCGAACAGCTCTGTGGCTTCAAAGATCGGGGTGCGGATTTCGCCGAAGCCATAGCGTGCGAACACGGCGCGGGCGGTGGCCTCGACGCGATTCCAAAGATCTGTTTCGGGTGGGAGCAGGTCCCGGGTGCCTCGTACAGCTTTCAGCGTCGACATAGAGATTAGTTTATCGAAGTGGGGAGCCTAGCCGTCGCTCTCAAGCGTAGAGGATGAACCCAAGGCTGATCTGACCGATCGTGCGCGTCGTGCGCCGGAAGACACCGATGCCTTCACGGCTGCCTCCGCCGTTGGTATTGCCTTCAATCGTGGTGAGCTGGTTTCCGCGCACCGATTCGATAATTCCGGTATGCCCTGTGGATGCAGAGGTCCGCAACAGAAACAAGGTGCCCGGCACGACGAGCGATGGCTGCCCTTGAGCTTCAGCGGGTAGAATCCGGCGGGCGGAGGCCACGCGGGCTGCGCCGTTCCATTCGTCGAGAACGCCTGCGGTCTTGAAGCAGGGGTTAGCCGTGCCGAGCGATGTGGACGCGGCGTCGAAGCAAAAGTAGACGAAGCACATGCACCACGGGAATTGACCGGCTGGGTCGAGACCTGTAGTGGTGACGTAAACATCCACCTTTGGGCCGCGATTCGAGCCCGGCGGAACCTCCATGGTTCCAACCTCTCCGGAGGCGACGGCGAGAACCTTCTTCAGCAGGGCCGACGGAGCCTTCGATTTGGCGACGTTGGGGATCGTGTTGTCGCCAAACATAACGGACCATGTACTCGGGCCCACCCTCCCGTCGATGGTGAGCGGCGCTCCGGCGCTATCGACGGAACGCGCCTGAAAGTGTTCGACGGCAGCGAATGTATCCGCGCCGAAGGTTCCATCGACATCGAGCGGACCGCAGCCCACATCGACGAGCCTCTGCTGAATCGCAGAGACGGATGCTTGATCCTGACTCCCAGCGACGATCGTCGTGCCCGGAAACATCAACTTCGGCATGGTGTATTCCTCCGCGTGGGATACCGTCTGCGGGAAGGTTATGGGAATGGATGTCGGCAGGGCAAGGGAAATTTCGAGCCCGTACGAGAGAGTTACTCGAATTTCGGCAGGTGTTGGATGTCGGCTTCGGGGACTAGTTCGAGCTCGCCGCCGGCTCGGACCCAGGCTTTTATGCCTCCTTCGATGACTGAGGTGCGGCAGTTTTCCTGTTCCAGCATGTGGGCGACCCGTTTGCTGGTGGTGTCGCGGATGCAGGAGCAGTAGAGGTAGATCTCGCACTCCGGTGCCATGAAGGCGCGCAGAGCTTCCAGCTCTTCTTTCAGGCGCGTGGGCTCAACGCGGATCGAGTTCTTGATGCGCTGCATGCCGGGGTCGTAGTAGTTGTGGCTGCGGACGTCGGCGATGACGAAGACCCGGTCTGACGTAAGGTCTTCGAGGCGCTCTTTCAGTTCGGGGGCCGAGATTTTGCGAATCTTGCTGTACTTGCGCGCCTTGATGGTGAACATAAGAATCGAGCCCGCGTAGCCTAACGCAAGCAGTCCCGCAACCAACATGATTGCGTGGCCGAGCGTGGCGATCCAGGCCGTGATCTGGTGGATGAATCCGCTGAAGACGTAGCCGACGAGCACCCACGCGGAGACGTACATCCCGACACCAACCGAGTCAAAGCGAAGGAAGCGGCCGAAGCGCATGTTGAGCGATCCGGCCAGAGGGGCGGCCATGGCGGCCAGGCCTGGGATCCACTTGGAGAAGAGAAAAGTGCTGGCGCCGCGACGGTAGAAGTACGCCGAGGAGGAGAAGATGCAGCCCTCGGGGTTCATCGCCAGGCGGCACATCCCGGCAAGCAGCCACCAGCCGGTGTAGCGGCCGCCGAGATAGAGGAGCGTGTCGCCCAGCAGCATGGACGCCCAGGTAAGGGGCAGGACGATTTCGAGCGAGAGGGCTGCGCTGCGGGCGGCGGCCCCGGCAGCCAGCAGCGCAATAGAGGTCGGCAGCGGCAGACCGGCGGCGGCTAGAAACAGGATCAGCGCCACGACGACGTACCCGTGGTGAGCGATGAAGCTTACGACGTCCATGTGCCCGGAGATTCCTCTCGAATCCTCATAGGATGCAGTTCGCGGAGAAATGTAGCATCCAATCCCATATTCGTTGCTCAGGGCGAGAGCGCCGTGAACGTTAGAATCGAGGGGTGCAGAATTTGAAGCCTGTCCTATTGATACACGGCGGCGCGTGGGCGATGCCGGATGACGAGATCGAGGCGCATGAGCGCGGAATCGCCAATGCGCTGGACGCCGGGTGGGCTGTGCTGGAGCGCGGCGGTACTTCGGTGGAGGCGGTCGAGGCGGCCGTCGTCGTGATGGAGGATGACGAGACCTTCGACGCGGGGCGAGGGTCGTTTCTGACTCGCGACGGGCGTGTGCAGCTCGACGCGCTGCTGATGAATGGCGAGAATCTGCGCACCGGCGGCGTGGCTTGCGTGGAGCGGCTGCCGAATCCGATCAAGGCGGCGAGGCTGGTGCTGGACGAGAGCCCGCACGTCTACTTCGTCGGGCTGGGTGCGGAGCGGTTTGCGATGCAGCACGGCATGAAGCTGTGCGACAACATGGACCTCGTGATTCCGCGCGAGCAGAAGCGGCTGTATGCGGCGCAGGAGGCGGACCTGAAGGGTCTGCGGGATACGACGTTTTCCGGCCCGATGGACTCGCATGACACGGTTGGCGCAGTCGCGCTGGATTCCTACGGAAATCTCGCGGCGGGGACTAGCACCGGGGGCACGTTGAACAAGGCTCCGGGGCGGGTGGGGGATTCGTCGCTGATTGGGTGCGGTTGCTATGCGGATAATCTGTCGGCGGCGGTTTCGCTAACGGGGTGGGGCGAACCGATCATGAAGCTCGTGCTGGGTAAGTGGGCTGTGGACCGGGTGGCTGCGGGGTCGGACCCGCAGGAGGCTGCATCGGCGGCGATCGCCTACCTGTACGATCGTCTGGGCGGGCACGGCGGCGTGATTCTGCTGGGACCGGATGGGCGGATTGGGCTGGCGCACAATACGCCGAGGATGGCGTGGGGGCTGGCCACGGACGTGGGGAAGACTTTGGGAATTACTCGGAATTAGGGCTTTTGCAGTGGGTCATAGTCCAGTCGAGCCAGCTTACGGTATGTGAATCGCAGATGCCGCATGAGTGTTGCTGGAAAGGGATGAGCGGCAG
>JANXWZ010000178.1 GCA_025350865.1 Rhodanobacteraceae bacterium | reverse complement strand
TACACCTGGAGTCGGCTGGAATGCGAGGACTTCAATCGATTGCCCAGAGTCAAATGGCTGGTTGTAGTGATCTTGGATATTGAGCCCAACCCGCTCTAAAGAGTCCCAGAGGCGTTCCACATGACGAGCTATCTTGGCCAGGTGAGGCTTTGGCTCCCCTGTACCGGAGTCAATACATCCTTTCCGCAGATCCCATGCGGAGTTCGCGAGGTCGAGGAAAAAGTCTCCGGGTACACTCATTGGACGGGTGCCGGCCACACCCTCCGCTCCGGGCGCAGAAGCGGGCTGGGAGCCTCCAAACACACTGGCAGATCTAAAGTCTTTCATTGGGCTTTCACCATCTTGTTGAGATTATCAATTTTGGTATTCGTCTCGCCTAGCAAATCCTCGTATTCACTATGAAGGCTGTGACCACGAGAAATGTCCGCATTGAAGTCCCTTACGTTCCGATTGTGCCTACTCCTCACGCGTTCATATTCATCTTGATCGATCTGAACTCCTGCGCCATTGTCACTCTCCATGTGCTCCAGGGTGGCCTTGTCAGCATCAATCTTGCTTTTGTAGTCATCCATCTCAGAGTTGAGGCCCTGAAGTTCTCCCTCAAGGCTCGCTAGTCGAGCTTTCGATTGTGCAATTTCCTCTCGCAAACTGGTGATGCTTGCCTGATTCGAGCCCGCAGTTGAACCTCTATCAGTGGAGGAGTCTGGAATCGAGACAGGTGCGACCGATGGACTCGTGTCAGATGTTGTTCCCGACGCAGGAGAGCTGTAACTTGTATTGCTCGTTTCGCTACCGCTCGAAAGAACCAGGATCACAATCACGAGAATGGCAACCACCATACCGACAGCCACCTTGCCGAGTTTGGGTAGTTTGCGCCATGCCTGACCTACTGCATATCCTCGTCGAACTGCTTTGGAGGTGCTTTGAGCTGCGCTCGTGGCCTGTCTGTTGTCAGGACGCGAGGAGGACTGGCTCCGTGTCCCAGCGGACGCCCTAGGACGGCCCTGCCCAGAAGCCGCTGTCAAGTTCCGCTCTACTACCCCAATATCCTCTGCCAGTCTCCCTCGAAGCTCTTCGCTGTGAGCGAGTGCTATGCAGTCTTCAAAGAGTGGAAGTGCCACAGCCCACCCATCAGTTTTGTTCACGTAGTCTATGAGGCATCCTCGAATCGTACGTGCGACTTGATCGTGAGCATCATTGCGGCGCTGATCGTTGACTCCGACGAGGCAGTTCAGCGTCTTCAGAATGGGTGTCTTTGCAGTTCGTAGACTTTCCACTACCGTCGCTCCTTGTTCGGGAGCAGCGTCCACCTTTGATGTCGCCTGTTGGCAGATGAGTGTCAGATATTCCAGGAGGGGAGTCAGCGCACGGTAAAGGGCTTTGTCAGCGTGTTCCGTTCCGAAGCCGGATGAATACATTAGCTGCCGTTGCCGCGCGGCCTCGGCGTATTCACTCTTTTCTCCGGCCCTCACTGCATTCTGAGCGTTGATGTAAAGCAGCGCCTCCGGTAGTGTTCTCCATATGCTTTGCGCAAGCTCTGGAGTTATTCGCGGATCATTCATTTCTTTAATGCGTTGAATGTAGTGATTCCAGAAACGACTATTGGTTGCGACAGTATGCCAATGACGGAAGGCGTCCCCCCATAGCTTGACAGCCGAAACGCCCTGGCCGGAGACGCTAGAAGTCTCACCTTCCAATGCCCTCAAGTGACTAAACACGGCTAAGTTATGGGTGGCGATACCTCGGGGATCATCTCCAATAGACCGCCGTCCCCACTCGGTTAAAGCCAGAGCTGAATCGTTCGCTGCGAGTGAGGCAAATGCGCTATCCTCCACACCATCCGGCCAGAACCAAAAAAAGTCCTGTAGAAGCCTTTTCTCCGGATCGCTTATCAAAGCAAAGGCGGCTTCCAGATCGTCGTCATTTGGCTCAACGGCACTCGGAATCAAACACTTTGGCTTCCACGCACGATGCAAGCTCTTGGTCATTCCAAACTCTTGATAGGCACGCTTGATTTCACGCGAAGTTGCGCTCACCTGAAGTCCCGTGAGACGAAAGGCATTCAACTGATACAGCTTTGTGTTGGCGACTGAGAACAAAGGCGTGTAGGGAGACGCCTGAATCTGACCCGCAGGCGCTACGTCATTCGCCCCCGTTGACCTATCTGAATACCGTCCGGGTGATTGATTAGAAGATGAGGTGGTGAGTGGTTCATCTGCAGTGGCAACCGGATCTCCGACACCGATTGCAGCTTGAACATATGCAACGAGATCAGCGTTAGGTCTATTCGTAGCGAATGCAGCGCAATCGATTCCATCGCGCACCAGACCATTAACGAGAGCTTGAAAGTCGTCGTCTCCGGCAAGATCAGTCAGGAAGAGAACTTTGCAACCCGTCGCTGCAAAGATGTGATTCGCAGCTTCGAGGCCTGATAGGCCCGGCATGACCGGATCAATGATAAGCAGCGCGGGATCGTTCTTTGCAACTCGAATCGCATCGTCCGAAGTGTAGGCGAGTGACACGTCGTATCCGCTGCGCCTTAAAGAAGACGAGAGATCGTTGGAGGCCCGCTGATCGTGATTGGCAATAAGGATTTTACGATTCGTCATCTGCGTCTGCCTCACATCGAAATGCCACGACGCCACAATCTCAGTCTTGCTTCATAGTCTCGATTCAGTTCCGGTGCTTCGTTGAGCGCCTTTTCCATCAGGCTTACGGCCTCACCAAGTCTTGCTGGGTCTTGTGCGATTGCTATGGATCGCAAAGCCAGTTGCCGCCCCAAGTGCTCCCTGGCCTGAGGTGTGGTTCCGAGAACTCCCTTCGAGGTATTCCCGTGGCTGGCGGGACCGCTCTTAGCTTTCTCAATTCGTTTGGCATCAGGTCGCCATGCCTCAAGCGCAGTCAGGAACTCCATGGCCGATCCATAACGCTCCTTCGGATCAACCTTTAAGGCTTTGAGGACGACCTGATCCAACGCAGAATCGCAGAGAGCGTTCCATCGGCTAGGCGGTGGAGGCGGGTTGCTGAAGGTGTCGGCAGTTCCATGCGACAACCCGTCTTCGATTTCATATGGCAAGCGATCAGTGAGCAACAGATAAAGAGTGATTCCGAGAGCCCAAACGTCTCCACTCAAGGAGTCGCCTTGTATGTCCTGAAGCGCTTCCGGTGCTTTGAAAGAAACGGTACCGCGTGACGTGGCCATGAGCGTCAGTGGATTGACATTCTTCGCTAGTCCGAAGTCTGAAACCCGCGCCCGAATGCCGTTGGTTTCGTGACCGATCAAGATGTTCTGGGGTTTGATGTCTCGGTGAATAATGGGTGGATTGTGTGAGTGTGCAACCGCAATCCCTTTGCATACCTGCTGCATCACTTCAACGACATCCTTTAGCGGCATGAACTGCGCTCCGAAAGAACGCCAGTATTGGGAGAGACTGCCTCCGGCGATGTATTCCAATACTGGCGTTCTTTCGGAGCGCAGTTCATGCCGCTGAAGGATGTCGTTGAAGTGATGCAGCAGGTATGCAAAGGGATTGCGGTTGCACACTCACACAATCCACCCATT
>JANXWZ010000152.1 GCA_025350865.1 Rhodanobacteraceae bacterium | reverse complement strand
GGCCATGTGGCCCTGCTGCCAGACGCACTTCTCGTAGAGGGCGTAGCCGATACCCTGCGCGACGCCGCCTTCAATCTGGCCAGCGGCTAGGACGGGGTGGAGGACGGTGCCGACCTCCTGCAGGGCGTGGAACTCGGTGACGGTGGGCATGTAGGTGGTGGTGTCGACGGCGACCTCGGCGACGTAGACGGCCCAGGCGTAGGCGGGGTAGGCATCGCCCATGTACTTCTGGTCGTCCCAGAAGATTTCGCCCGGAGCTTCGTAGCGCTGCTCGGCTTTCAACTCGCCGTGCTCGCTCATGTAGGCGACGATGGCGGGAGCTACGTCGTCGGGTGCGTGGTTCGCCGCAAGATGCCCGGAGGCCTGAAGCGTCGCGAGCATGGTGCGGGCGGCGCGTTCGACAAGGCCGCCAACGACCATCGTGGTGCGCGAGGCGACCGTCGGTCCTGAGTTAGGGACAACTTTCGTGTCGGGCTGGGCGATCTCGATCAGCGAGTAAGGCGCGTTCATCGCCTCGGCGGCGACCTGCGCGAGGATGGTGTTCGTGCCCTGGCCGAACTCGGTGGAGGAGACCAGCACGCGGATCTTTCCGGCGGGTGTCGCTTCGATTGCGACCAAGGAGTTTAGGTAGCGCTCGCCGCTCCCGGTGAAGCCTGCGCCGTGCATGAAAGTTGCAAAGCCGATGCCGCGCTTGATCGGGCTGTAACGGTTCTCTTTGGCAAAGCGAGCTGTTTTCTCGTGGTATCCCGATGCTGCTAAAGCCCGGTTCATCAGCGCGTCGAGGTCGAGCGGCTGCGTGATGGTCTGGCCGGTGGCGGTCGTGCCTCCGTGCTGGATGAAGTTGCGGCGACGCAGTTCTTCCGGCGTCAATCCCACGACGCGGGCGATCTTATCCATGTGGCGTTCGATGGCGAACAAGGATTGCGGAGCGCCGAAGCCGCGGAAGGCTCCGGAGGGCGGCGTGTTGGTTGCGACGGCGCGGCCATGGACGCGGACGGCAGGCCACTGATAGGGACCGGCGGCGTGGATTGTCCCACGCGAACACACCGTTGCGGATAGCGTCGCGTAAGCTCCGCCGTCGACCACAAAGTCGATGTCGGCCGCGAGGAGTTTGCCTTCCTTCGTGACGGCGGTGCGATGGATCGTGCGCGAAGGATGGCGCTTGGTGGTCGCGGCCATATCCTCGGCGCGATCGTAGATCATCTTGATGGGGTAGCCGGTTTTGAGGGCCAGCAATGCGGCGTGCGCGGCGATGATGCTGGGGTAATCTTCCTTGCCGCCGAAGGCTCCGCCGGTCTCGGTCTGGATGATCCGCACCTGATCGTCTGGCAGTGCGAAGATCGCCTTGAGCGCGCGGTGGACGTAGTAAGGGCATTGCAAAGATCCCCACACTGTTACATATTCCGAGGTGGCTTCGGCGATGACGCCGTTGGTCTCGATGTAGAGCTGCTCCTGCGCTCCGGTTTCGTAGACGGCTTCGACGATGAAGTCGGCAGCGGCAAAGGCTGCATCTACTTCGCCGCGTTCAAGGTGAAAGCTCTTGAAGATGTTGTCTTCGCCCCAGATGATGGTGTCTTTGGCGATGGAGTCGGCGATGGTGAAGATGGCGGGCTCGGGTGCGTATGTGATCTGGACGGCGGTTACTGCTTCCGCAAGTCGCTCACGGTTTTCGTGAGCCAGCAAGAGGATGGGCTCGTCGGGATGGTTGACGCGCTCCTTTGCGAGCACCGGCTGGTCTTCGAGGAACATGGTGACCATGTTGCGGCCGGGAATGTCGTCGGCGGTGACGACGGTGAACTCGTGCCAGGGGATCGACGGGGGAAACGTGATGCCGGTGATGCGGCCGCGGGGGATGGTGGAGCGGACGGTGGCCCCGAACCAGAGATTCGCGGGGGTGATGTCGTCGATATAGCGAGCGGCGCCGGTGAGCTTGGCGGGGCCTTCCTTGCGGGGGACGTTGGTGCCGATGATGCGATGCTGCATGTGTGCCTCCATCAGGGAAAGCAAGGCGTTACGGGGACCAAAGGGAGAAAGACTGGATCAAAACGGGCAACAGCAAGGGCGAAATACTGAGATTCATCGCTTTGCTCAGAATGACCTCAAGTGAGGCTCAGGGTTGCTAATGTTCTGGCTAGTATACGAGTGCCCTTGGCGATGGATTCGGGAGTGGAGAATTCGTCGGGGCGGTGCGAGACGCCGTTGCGGCAGGGGATGAAGATCATGGCGATGGGACAGATGCGCGCCATGAAAAGCGAGTCGTGATAGGCGCGGGAGACCATCTTTTGTGAAGTGACTTTCTCTTCGTTGCAGGCGGTCTCGATGGCGTCAAGGATTGCGGGGGAACAGGTTGCGGGGGCATCGGCGTTGAGGACTTCGGTCGTGACGGTGACGTGACGTTTGGCGGCGGTATCATCGCAGGCTTGCCGGATGTCGGCTAGAACCTTGTCGCGGCGAGCCTCGTCGATGTCGCGAACGTCGAGCGATAGCCGGACGCGGCTGGGCACCGAGTTGACTGCGCCGGGAAAGACGTCGCACATGCCGACCGTCGCGACGGTGTCGATTGCGCCAGTGGCCAGCGCTGCTGCTTCGACTGCAAGAATTATTTCGGAGGCTGCTGCAAGCGCGTCTTTGCGGATGGGCATCAACATCGCTCCGGCATGGCCGCCCGCGCCGACGATGGTGATGTTTGAGCTGGCAGGCGCTGCGATCGCGGTGACGATGCCGATCTCCAAGCCTTCGCGCTCGAGGATCGGACCTTGCTCAATGTGCAGCTCGACGAAGTGCGCGTAGTGTCCCGGCGGCAGGATGGCCGAGTTCAGCGGCTCGTTGAATCCGGCGGCGTTTCGAACCTGGTCGATGGTCTCGTCGCTCTTGTCGCGAAGCTTCGCTGCAGTCTCCGCACCAAGCGTACCGGACATCACGCGCGAACCGAGGCACCCGATGCCGAAGCGCGTCGGCTCCTCGCTGGTGAAGAGGACAAGCTCGATCGATCTTTTCGGGGTAAAGCCGGACGCTTGCAAGGCCCGGATAGCTTCGAGCCCGCCAAGTACGCCGACTGTGCCGTCGTACATGCCGGCATTTGGAATGGCATCGATGTGCGAGCCGGTGGCGATGGCAGGTAGGTCTGGCTCGGAGCCGTGCCAGCGGAAGAAGGTGTTGCCTACTGCGTCGGTGCGGATGGAGAGGCCCGCATCGGTCGCGAGTTGATGCAGCCACGCGCGGGCTTCGCGATCGCGGTCGGTGAAGACGATGCGCGTGACGGCTGTGTCGCCTGGTTTTTCCGCACCGTCGGCGGCGGGCTCGCTGAAGGTGGCGAGGTGCTTTAGCTCGATGAGCAGGCGGTCCTGATCGACGGGGATGTTCATAGCGCGGGCATCCGGTTGAAGTCTTTGTAGATGAGGTATTTCGCCTCGCCGCTCTCGTCGGCCTGGAACCACTGTGGACAGTAGGGTGCCATCCAGATGAAGTCGCCCGGGCCGACGTCGTATTTCGTGTCGCCGAGCAGGTATGGGCCGGAGCCGGCGAGCATCAGCAGGCCGTGCTCCATCATGTGGATCTCTACCTGCGACAGCGCGGCGCCCGGAGCGTAAGTCATGGTGTTGACGGCGAAGTCGAAGGCGAAGTTTGTGGGGAGCAAAGAACGCACCAGCAGCTTCGGGTCTCCACCGAGCGGAACGGCTGGGATTGCAGGCTCGTTGCCGACGAAGGCACTTGGTGGAGCGATGCCCTCGAGCGGCTCGTACTTCTTTTCAATCACTGCACAGCGGCACTGCGTGTTGGCGATGAAGGTGGTGGGCTGCGTGGCCGGCATATAGACGAAGGCTCCAGCGTGGATAGTCTGGTCGAGGTTCGGCCCGATGATCGAGGCATCGCCTTCGAGCAGATACAGAAAGCGCTGGTTGGTGCCGGGCATCAGCTTGCCCTTCGACGCGATCTCGGCGGTGTACTGCAGAAAGTTTGCCCCCAGCGCGGGCGCGGCGTGGACGATCGCTTCGCCGCCCACCAGGCCAGGCATCGGCGTGCGGACGAAGGTGTCGGGCGTCTGGAGCAGATGGGTCGGCTGGCGGGAGGAGCGGGTCTGGCCGAGTTTTGGATTCATGAAGGTGCCCCTGGGGTGTGAGGTCGATCATACGAGAGTGCCTGAAGAAATTGCAGGCTGGTGGTGAGCGCGGCTGCAACGTCTTCGAGCGAGACGGCCTCGTCGGGATGATGGCTGAGGCCGCCGGGGGTGCGCAGGAAGAGCATGGCGGCGGGGATTTTGCGGGCCAGGATCATGGCGTCGTGGCCTGCGCCGGAGGGCATCGAATGGGGCGCGTGGGGTGCTCCGGCGGAGGTGAGAGTGGTGCGCAGGGCAGCGTCCATGGGAACGGAACATTGCGCGCCGCGGTCGACGATCGCGAGGGTAACGCCGCGGGCATGCGCCACTTTTTCGGCGTGAGTGAGCAATTGTTGGGCACAGGAGTTGCGAATGGCGTCGTCTGCGTGGCGGATGTCGAGCGAGCAGACCGCACTTCCGGGAATGACGTTCACGGCGCCGGGAGATGCATGGATCGACCCGACCGTGGCCAACAGTCCGGGTGTGTCGTTGGCGAGGCCTTCGGTCGCGGCAATGAAGGCTGCTGCGGCCGCCAGGGCATCGCTGCGAAGGCTCATCGGCGTGGTTCCGGCATGGTTTGCCTTACCTTGGAAGGTGAGGTCGTAGCGGGACTGCCCGATGATCGTCGAGACGACGCCGAGCGGCAGCCCGAGCGATTCCAGCACCGGACCCTGTTCGATGTGCGGTTCGAAATAGGCGAATGTTCCCGGCGTCAGCATCGCGTCGGTGAGGTCGTCAGGGTTGAGCCCGAAGTGACGGATCGCCTGTGCGATGGTGATGCCTTCGGCGTCGGACCGGGCAAGATCTTGCGAAGTAAGGTCGCCGATCAGGGCTCGACTGCCGATGAACGACAGTTTAAAACGCACACCTTCTTCTTCCGAGAATGCGACGACTTCGATCGCGTACGGGAGCCGTTTGCCTTCGAGCGAGCGGACGAGCGCGATCGCTATGGCCACGCCGAGGATGCCGTCGTAGCGACCGGCGTCGGGAACGGTATCGATGTGGGAACCGACGAGGAGGACTGGAACTGAGGGAGTTGAGGCAGGATACAGGCCGCGCAGGTTGCCGACGGAGTCGACGCGGACGGACATGCCGAGAGCTTCCATTTCAAAACGTAACAATGCATGAACCTTTGCCGTCGCGGGCGAAAGATAGGTGCGTGTGATGGTGCCGGGCACGTCGGTGTGTGCCGCAATGCGGTCGCACAGGTCGAGAATGTAGCGCGCTCCCACCTCAATCGATGGAACCGATTGAGATGGGGCACCCGGGAGGCTAGGGCGCGTCATGAACGGACCTCACGGCCGATGGGTGCGGAAGGAAACTTGCTACCGTCAAAGATTAATTTTCCCCGCAGGACGGTCTGCTTCACTCGCCCCATCAGCCGCTCGCCGAGGTAGGACGATATCGGGTGGCGGAAGTGGAGGTCGTCGGGCGTCACGACGAACGATTCTTCCGGCGAGAAGATGGTGAGGTCCGCGTCGAAGCCTTCGGCGATGCGGCCCTTGCGTTTGGCAATGCCGGCTAGCTTCGCGGGGTTCTGGGCCATGAGGTGGGCGAGCCTGAGGAGTCTTGCCGATTCGTCCCATGTCTCAGACGCGAGACATGGGGCACCCAGAGTTGTGTGCAGGATGGAGACTCCGAGCGAGAGAGATGCGATGCCGCCCCAGGCCTTGGCGAAGTCGCCGGAGTCGAGGCCCTTCATCTCTGGCGGGCAGGGACTGTGATCGCTCGCGATGAGGTCGATGGTGCCGTCGGCGACAGCTTGAAGCAGCAGCTTGTTATTTTTGCGGCTGCGGATGGGCGGGGCACACTTGTATTGCGTTGCGCCGTCGGGGATATTTTCTGCGGCGAAGTAGAGGTAGTGGGGACAGGTCTCGACGGTGATGGGGAGGCCCTCGGCTTTGGCGGTTTTGATCAGCGGGAGACCGTGTGCGGTGGCTAGATGGACGATGTGGATGGGCGCGCGGAACTCGCGGCCCAGGTCGATCAGCAGACGGATGGCGGCCAGTTCGGCCTCGTCGGGGCGCGAGGCGAGGTAGCTCCCGTACTTGCGAAAGTCCACGTGGGTGAGCGTTGCGGCGGCTGCTTCGAGTGGTCCGGGAAGCTCCGCGTGGACCAGTAGCGGGAGCCCAAGCTTCGCGAGAATCGGCATGGCGGCGCGGAGATTGGCTTCGTCCAGCAGGCCGAGGCCGTCGCAGCCGGGGTAGACGAGGAAACACTTGAAACCCGGAACTCCGGCGTTGGCGAGAGCGGCGAGATGAGACTGGTTGCCGTTTTCCGCTCCGCCCCAGGTGCGCCAGTCGATCATGCATTTGCCGGCTGCCGCTGCGCGCTTGGCTTCAAGGCCTGCAACGGTGGTCGTTGGCGGCAGGCAGTTCAGCGGCATGTCCACGACGGTAGTGATGCCACCGGCTGCTGCGGCGCGGGTCGCGGTCGCAAAGCCTTCCCACTCGGTACGGCCGGGTTCGTTGATGTGGACGTGAGGGTCGATCAGGCCGGGCAGGAGTGCGTGGTTGCCGAGATCGTGGACTGCATCGACCACGCCGTAGGAGTCAGGCTCGGCGATGCGGGTGATAAGGCCGGTGACGGTGTCAACCAGCACGGCAGCGGGTCGGACTTCGGTGGGGAAGACGATTCTGCGCGAGATGTAGGCGGCGGTGGACATCTGCAATCGAGGGTATCAAGAAGCGGGCCGCTTCCGGAGACTCCGGGTTACGATTCAAGTTCTGCTGAGATCGTGTAGGTATGGGCTTCGCGATCCCATTGGATGTTAAGCACGTTGGGCTGGCAGCACACCTGGCAGTCTTCGACGTAGGACTGGCGAGAGCCACCGGATTCGTCGACGGTGGTCTCAATCCATTCATAGCATGCGGCACATTGGAAATGGGCTGGGTGCATTTCGAGTCGGTGCGCTACTCGGCGATGTTCCCGTAATCTCGTGCCGGCGCGCCGGCGACTGGCTTGCCTTCCTGCACATAATTGCGGTTCCACTTGGGGATCTCGACGACGTAGGCGCCGGGCTTCTCGATGATAGCCTGGCAGCCGAGACGCGAGTTGAGCTGGATGTCGGCGGCGGTCTCCATGCGGTCGAGTTCCTTGTCTTCGGGCTCGGAGATGCCGGACGCGCCGGCCTTGATGTGCAGGTGGCAGGTGGTGCAGGCGCAGACACCGCCGCACGCGTGGTCGAGGAAGATGTCGTAGTTTTCGGCGACATCGAGGAAGCTCATCGGCTCGCCGTGGCCCTCGTACGGCAGGCTGCCGAAGGGGAATTCGACCGACTTGTTCTCGGGGAGGAAGGTGACGCGAACGATGCCGTCGGCGGACGGGACGGAGAGGTCAACGGGCGGCAGCGGTTTGGATTCGTGTGCAGACATAATAGATTGATTCTACTGCTTCGCTGCGTGCGGGCCCTTCTCGCCCGGTTCGTCTTTGGCGTCGTCGATCTGCGCCGGCGCAAAGGCGTGCGGGGCGGAGGGGGTGGCGCCGAGGTTCTGCCCCATTGCGTCTCCCGCCTGTGCCGGCGTCTGACCCTTCATCGCTCCGGTTACTGCGGAGTCCATCATGATCTCCGCAAACCTGCGCGTGGCCTGGTCGAGAGCCTCGATTGCGCCTCGGATGGCTTTGTAATCCGTACCTTTGGCAGTGGTGGTCAAAGCCAGGGATGCGGCGGCTATGTTCCCATGCTCTTCGGCGGTCAACATACCCCAGGCGACACTGGTCTTGCCTTTTTCGACCGCGTCGAGAATGGCGGTGGCCTCGTTGCGGGCCTCGATCAGCTGGCGCTCGGTGATGTCGTCCTCGGCGTGGTCGAAGGAGTCGAGGATCATGGATTCGACCTGCTCGTCGGTCAGCCCGTAGGTCGGTTTGACGTCGATCTGGGCTTCCTGACCGCTGCGCTGCTCGCGAGCCGAGACCTTGAGGATACCGTTGGCGTCGATGAGGAATTTGACCTCGATGCGCGGCAGCCCGGCGACCATCGGGGGGATGCCCTTCAGGTCAAAGCGGGCAAGCGAGCGACAGTCTTTGGCGAGTTCGCGCTCACCCTGCAGGACGTGGATGGCGACGTTAGTCTGGCCGTCGACTCCAGTGGTGAAGTGTTCGGTCGCGCTGGCCGGAATGGTCGAGTTGCGCTGGATAATCTTGGCGACGACTCCGCCCAGAGCCTCGATTCCGAGGGAGAGCGGGGTGACGTCGAGTAGCAGCAGGTCTTCGAGCGCAGAGTTGGCCGTGTTGCCAGATAAAATCTGCGCTTGCACCGCGGCACCCAGCGCGACTACCTCGTCGGGGTTCAGTTCGGTGTGGAGCTTTTTGCCGCGGGCATCTAGCGAGAAGAGTTCGGCAACCAGGTTGCGGACGGCGGGAATGCGCGTCGAGCCGCCAACCATGACAACTTCGTCGACTTGCTCTGGCGTCAGGTTCGCGTCTTTGAGCGCTTGCTTTACGGGCGCTGCGGTGCGTGCAATGACGCCGGCGGTGAGCTGCTCGAACTGCTCGCGGGTGATCTCGCGGTTGTAGTTCTGTCCGCCCGGAAGCTGCAACTTGATGTGCGTGGTCTCCTCGTCGGAAAGCGCGATCTTAGCCTCGATCACCGCCTTGCGAACGGCCTGAATTGCCTCGGGGTTTTTCCGGAGATTAGAACCCAAATCTCCCGCGATGTCATCCAGCGCAATGGCGATGAGTAGGTTGTCGATGTCGTCGCCGCCGAGGTGCGTATCGCCTCCCGTGCTGATGACCTCGAAGATGCCTTCGTGGAGCTTCAGGATCGAGATGTCAAAGGTGCCGCCGCCGAAGTCGTAGACCGCGATGATGCCGTCTTTCTGCTTGTCCAGTCCGTAAGCTAATGCGGCGGCGGTGGGTTCATTCACGAGCCGCAGGACTTCGAGCCCTGCGATGCGGCCGGCGTCCTTGGTTGCCTGGCGCTGCGCGTCGTTGAAGTATGCGGGGACGGTGATGACGGCCTTGGTAACGGGCGCGCCGAAGAACCGCTCGGCGTTGCGCTTGAGCTGCTGCAGAATGTAAGCGGAAATCTCTGGCGGCGTTAGGGTAAGGCCGCCGACATTGAGGCGCAGGGTTTCGCCGGGCTTGGCGTCGTCGGCGAGGCGGAAGGGAAATAGCTTCAGCTCGGCTTCCACGTCAGTCAGATCGCGCCCCATCAGGCGCTTGGCGGAGTACACCGCAGAGGCGGAATCCTGCATCAGAGTGGCGCGGGCGGCGTTGCCGATGGCGACGCCATTGTCGGTCCAGGCGACTACTGACGGGACGAGGCGTTCGCCGTCTTCGCCGGGGATGACAACCGGGGTATCGCCCTGCATGTAGGCTACGAGCGAATTAGTGGTGCCAAGATCGATACCGACGACGATGCTGAGTGTTTCAGGCATGAGTACTTGATCCTTAGGGTGCCTCCTATTCGATGCGCCGGGACAATCCAGAGGCGCAGAAAGGCACTTCTACCATTGTCCTACAATGCTTGCCAGGAGAGTGTTATGGCGGCGAATTACGCAAAGGATTGCAAGTCGACGATCATTCCAGCGCTGCGCTATAGGGATGCGCACAAGGCGATTGATTTTCTCATCGCGGCATTCGGCTTCGAAAAGCAGGCAGTGTTCGACGGGCCCGACGGAACCGTGATGCACGCCCAGCTGACCTTCGGTAACGGCATGGTGATGCTCTCGTCAGTAATGGAGGACGGTGAGTGGAGCAAGTGGATCGCGCAGCCCGACGAGATTGGCGGCCGGGAGACCATGACGCCCTGCCTGATCGTCTCGGACGCCACCGCAGTCCACGCGTCGGCCAAGGCCGCTGGCGCACAAATCACCATGGAACTTGCCGAAATGCCCTACGGCGGCAAGGCGTTCGGTTGCACCGATCTGGAAGGTCATCGCTGGTCGATCGGCGAATATGACCCGTGGGCTCCGGTGTAGTAACTTTGCGGAATGGTTCTGAATCCTTACGCGAAGTTTTTAGGTGAGCAGGACGCCCGCACGGTGATTGCGATGACTCCGGGGCTGGTGCATCAGGCGGTGACCGCGATGACGGCGGAGCAGGTCCAGGCTCCCATAGCCGAAGGTAAGTGGAGCCCGCGTGAGATCGTAGCTCATCTGGCGGACTGCGAACTGGTGTTTTCCTTTCGACTACGCCAAACGCTGGCGATGCCAAGTCCGGTGATCCAGCCGTTCGATCAGGATGATTGGGCGAAGCAATACGCGTCGTACGATATCGCGTCGGCACTGGAGATGTTCAGGGCGGCGCGGGGCTGGAATGTCAAACTGATCGGCGGGTTGAGCGAAGCGGATTGGCAGCGTCAGATGACGCATCCGGAACGCGGCACCATGACCTTTCAGAACGTGGTCGAGACCATGGCCGGGCACGATAACAACCACCTGATCCAACTGCAGAGCGTGTTGAAGGCTTAGAGGTTCTGCGGGCCGCGTGAGGCAGCCCGCAGGCTCGGTTTAGCGCACAACCTTCTCAGTGTAGAAACGTGAGATGTTGGTCGCGATCTCGTCGAGGTGATCTTCGACGGCGAAGTGGCCGGCAGTCAGGCGATGCATCTCCGCGTTCGGCAGGTCGGCGAGGAATGCTTCGCCGCCCTCCGGGGTGAAGAAGATGTCGCCCTGGCCCCAGAAGATGATGGTCTTCGGCTGGCGGTCGCGCAGGAGCTTCTGCCACGCGGGGTACAGCGGCACGTTCGTCCGATAGTCGTAGAAGAGGTCCATGTTGAGCTTCTTGGAACCGGGGCGTTCCATCTGCGCGGAGTCGAGCTCCCAGTTGTCGGGGCTGACCAGTTCAGGCTTGCCCGCTCCGGCGAGGTAGATGTACTTGATGGCGTCGTGCTCGAGGAAGGCGGCGAGCGGCGCTTCGGTCTCGGGGGTGCGGCCCTTCCAAAGCTGGTTGCGGAAGCCATCCCATGCGGCGGTGAAGCCAATCTCGTAGCCGTTGGAGTTTTGGATGATCAGCCAATCGAGCGCCTTCGGGTTGCGGCCGACGATGCGCATACCGACGGGGCCGCCGTAGTCCTGGACGAAGAGGCCGTAGTGGTCGAAGCCCTTGAGCTTGAGGAACTCTTCGATGGTGTCGGCGATGGCGTCGAAGGTGTAGGCGTATGTGGTGGGGTCGGGGCGGTCGCTGTTGCCGAAGCCCTGGTAATCAGGGGCGATGATGTGGAACTGGCCGGCGAGTTTGGCGATCAGGTCGCGGTACTGGTGCGAGGACGCGGGGAAGCCGTGGAGCAGCACGAGCTTGGGGTTGGCGGCGTTGCCGGCTTCGCGGTAGGCGATGTTGAGTCCGTTGACGTTGATGGTTCCGTAGGTGGTGGCGGTCATGGCGTTTGTCCTTAGAGTGGCGGCGGTGAGCCGCTTGGTGTCACACTCGATAAGATGCCGACCGTTCGGTAAAGTTGCGGATATTTCTTATCGAGCATGATTTTTGATACCGATCGTCCGTTATCGGTACTCTAACGGTGTAGGAAGGACGAAAAAAATGGCACATTCGATGGTTGGAGAGACAGAGTTTCTGGATAAGACAGCGGCGCTGTTTTTGGAGCAGGGGTTCGCGGGCACCAGCCTGAGCCAGATTGCGGCGGCGACGGGGCTCGAAAAGGCGAGCCTTTATTATCGATACCCGGGTGGGAAGGACGAGATTGCGATGGCGGTAGCGGGGCGTATCGGCAGCTGGCTGACCGAGTTCGTCATCCAGCCGCTCGCGATCGAGGGAGTGCCGGAAAAGCAGGTGCGAGAGGTCGCCAAACAACTTCGGACCCTCTACGGGGACGGCACGACGTGGTGTGGGCTGGAAGTCTTGTCGCTGAAAGGCGGCAGTGAGGCGTTATCCGCCGGCCTGAAGGCCGCGTTGACTGCCTGGATCGGTTCGTTTGCCGCGGTAGCGCGCCGCAGCGGGATGACGACGGCTATGGCCAGGCAGAGGGCGGAGATGGCAATCGCGCAGATTGAGGGATCGCTGGTACTGTCCAGGGTGCTGGGCGACCCGAAGCCCTTTCAGCGGACGATGGATGCTCTGCCGGGTCTGCTGACGAAGGCTTAGCCTTCGAGGGCTGCAGTTACGTCGCGGACGAGGTTTCGCAGATAGCTGCGTTTGTTAAGCAGCGTCACCATAGCGTCTTTCGTGGTGGCCCTGTCGGCGTCGCTGGCAGCGTTATCCCACTTCGTCCAGAGGGCTTCGAGTTGGAGTTGCGTGACAGCCATTTTCTGGTTAAAGGTGGCGGCGGCGGCTTCGAGATCGCGCTTCAGGTCGGGGTCGGCTTCGTCGCCAAACTCCTTCGCAGCCTTCATTTCCATCAGCTGCATGTTGAGCTCGAAGACTTCTTCGAGGAGCTCGGGCGGAATGAGCTGTTTCTTCTCCGTGCCGGAGGTTCGCGCGGCTTCGGTGGCGGACTTCGACTGCTCTTCGAGCTCGACGCCTTCGAGGGTGAGGAGGTGCTGGGTGCGGAGGATGGGGTCGCGGAGGGTGCGGTAGGCGTCGTTGAGCAGTGACGACTGGGCGAGCGCGGCTTCCTGTTCGGCGGCGGGTTTGGACGCGAAGCGGTCAGGGTGCAGCTTGCGTGATTGGGCGTAGAACGACTTTTCGAGCGCGGGGAGGTCGATGTTCAGGTGGCGCGGGAGAGCGAAGGCGGTGAAGAAATCCTGCATGAGTAGAGACTACTCGGGGCGGCGAGCAGCAGGAAATCGAGGCTGCCCTCCCCACCCCTCATAAAGTCTGTAAAGTCCGGACAGATAAAGACTTAGATTGGGGCTTCGGCCGCTGGAGCGATCATGGGTCACCGGCGGAAATGACTAAATGGGAGCCCGCTGTACGGAGCAGATGAAGTGGATGCCGGGAATCGTGAGTTTTTGTAAATCTTTGTCATTCGTGATGAATAATTCCACGCCCACCGCCGCAGCGCAGGCGAGCTGGATGGCATCGGCGGGCTTGATCGCTTGGTTCACACGAAGCAATGCGTAGGTATCTGCCGCAACCTCGTCGAAAGCAACGATCCGGCTGGTGCCGCGGATGGCGTCTCGAAAGGAATGGGCCAGCTTCGTGTTTCCTTGACGGAGTGCTTTCACTTGGACTTCGGCTAAGGTCATGGTGGACGTAATGAGCTCATCCCTTCGCTCGATCATGCGTTCTCGCAAGGCTCTGGTTGGAATCGCAAACTCAGGCAGGCCCTCGAACAGGTAAACGTATTGGTTTGTATCCCAAAAGATTTTGCTCACGGACGGCCTTCCCATCCGGTCCGCAGGTTGGCAACGTACTGGTCGGCAGGCTCATCTTTCCAAATGTCTGATCCTGCTCCGATGAGCGCCAATAAGGGATCAACCGTAGGCGGATTCTGGCGGGTGAGGTGAAGCCCCTCGTACCAATCGCGAAGAAAATCGTACTCCGCCGGAAGGCGAGACCATTCCGGATGGGTAGGTGACCCTTCGCGTGCGGGGTCGTACTTGTCGCCGTCGAAGAAAAGTCTGCGATGAGCCTCTGACGTTGCGTATAGCATCCTGGAGCGGTTCGGCTGAGGTTTGCAATTTGCGACGCAATGCTGATTGATGTGTTGCTGGACGCTTTTAGGGTCGGCATAGGTCAGCGAGTGATCGACGACGGACTGCAGGATTTCGTGTTTGGAGAATTGGGATTGAGCGGGATTCTTGTAGTGCAATAGCGCCGCTCCGATCCATACTGCGTCTGCTACCGTGAGGCCGTGGCTTATTTGAGCCTCCTGATCGATGGTTCTAGGTAACAACGTGTGCGTTGACATGGTATACGCCTCATATTGAAATCTAAGCGTCGCTAGATCGTCTGTCAATACTAGTATTTTCTGTGTCGACCTCTTACCGAGACCGGCGTACTCGGGTCGGAGCGCCGGGAAAGCTATTGACCGGGGTTGTCGATGTCGTGGTATTTGAGGTCTTCGGCGATGCCGAGCGAGAGGCGCTGGAGGTTTTCGGGGGTCGCTTCGAGGACTCCGCAGCGATCCGGCCCGAAGTGTTCACGATCAAAATTGGATTCTGATCCGAGTAGGACAAGATATCGACGCCCTGGTATCAAATGCTCTGGCGATTGCGCATTTGGAGCGTCCATTGAGCCAGGAAACGGGGTGACTTCCAATACAGCTCCAGCGCTGAGGATGCTGATTCCTTTCAGCACTCGAACCAGCCGCGTTGTCGTAAGTTCGTAGTGCACAGGCGGCATGCCTTGAAGGCTTTCACCAGTCGCTTGCACCATTGAGAGCGGGTCAACTTCGATGATGGTTTCGGCGTCACGACCCAAGGCGCGCGGATCAGTGTGGCAGGCTATGGGCTTCGACACGCCATTGTCTATGGGTTCATACAAATCCCAATCATGCGCTGCGGGAAGTAGATCGAATAACTCTTTACAAGGGTGATACCGGGTAAGGCAGGAAAGGTCGTACGCGGTAAGACGAATGACCTCGGAATGCGGCAAAAGTGGGGTGTAAGTGACTTCGTAGGATTCACAACTCTCGCATCCGCCGGGGCGTCCGACTTTGTAATCGGGATGGTCGGCGAGTTGCTCGTTGTTCCCTAAAATCCAGTGCTTGCTTGGGAAGTTTGAGCCGCCTTCTCGCAGACGGGGACGTAGCTGGGTGTCGAACAGCAGGGTATAACCGGCATCGAATTGACTGACAGCGAAATGTGGTACCTGGACTGCGATTCGGGTTTGGGTGCTGCTTATGATGTCTCGCTTGATAATGAAGCGGAGAGAAAGGCTGGAGTTGCGCCAGCCCATGCGTTCGGCGAAGTCAAAGATGCGGAGTGTCGTGATCAGGCCTAGCAAACGCTCTGGCGTATGCATGGCGATATTGGTGATCGGGTCGTGGACATCTATGCGGTAGTCGCACAATTGGGCGGTGCAGGTGCCGTCGTAGTGGCCCCATTTGCCCCAGCGGTTCATCAGGCGTTGGGCGTCGGCCCAGGTGCTTTGGGTGGGGCGGATGGACTGGAAGTCGGCGAGGAGGTGGGCGATGCGGATGCGCGTGAGCCACATTGGGCCGGCGATCAGGGTGAGATAGAGCAGGAACAGGGTCGCGCAGGTGTAGAGGATTCCCCGGAGTGCTCGGCGGAGGAGTGGAAGGGGCATGAGTGGTTAGACACCGTGGGGGCGGTGGTTGTTCCCCTTGAGGGTTAACGGGCGCGGGCGAAAGACATACCCCCGGGGGCTAAAGCCCGGATTTTTTGTAGGTTTTTGATGTCTGGGCTGAAGCCCAGACCTACCTCAGAGGCAAGGGCAACGGCAACGCCAAATGCAGCGGCGACGGCAAGGGCAACGGCAAGCGCAAAGGCAAGAGCAAGAGAAACGGCGAGTGCAACGGGAAAAGCAACGGCAAGTACAAGGGCAAGAGCAAGGGCAAGAGCAAGTTCAGCGGAAACGGCAAATGCCAATACGGAGATTCTTCGCTGCGCTCAGAATGACCTCGACGGTTTGGGGATGCGGACGTGGAGGGTTCTTCGACCCCACCTCCGCAAAATGCGCGGAGATGGGGCACCCGGAGAGTGGGTTGTGGGGTTAGGAGTTGTAGAGGCGGACGAAGGAGTCGCGGGGGAGGCCGGCTCGGCGGGCCTTCTGGAGCATCGCTTGGGCTTCGTCGCGCGACATGGGGCCGCCCAGTGAGACGAGGAAGGGCGCATGCTGATTGTGGGCGAAGACCTGCGGCTGGAGATCGGGATGGCGGGCCTGGATGGCGGTAGCCTTGGCGAAGGCTTGCGCTTCCTGTGTGTAAGTGTAGACGATGACTCGCCAGCCGGGCTGCCGTTCGGGCGCGCGGGCAGGCGCGGAGCGGGGAGCGGCCCCCACCACCACTGCTGGCGACGATACAGCGCTGATCTGCGGCGGAATCGCCGGTGCCGAGTGGATGTGGGCGACCAGAAAGACGATCAGCAGGGCCACAGATACTGCAATCCAAAGTCGGGGACTGCGCGCCCAGACGGGGAAGGCCGCTCTCTCGGGCGCATAGTAGGAATCGTCGAAGGGCCGAAGCGGTAGCTCGCGTTGTGCGGAAGTTTCAGGTTTGACAGTGGGCTCGGAACTTGACTTAGAATGCGCCGCTGCAAGTACGGAAGCCGGCACCAGGGGCCTGACTGGCGGCGGGTTCAAGGCGGTTGCGATCTGGTCGAGCGTCCATGTGCCGTGTATGGCGTGGCGGACAACCTGATCGAACGGAGCTGGCAGGATGATCGCCGGGTGTAGCAGTTTCTCCAGCGTCAGGCACTGGAGCAAGAGGATTCCAAGGTCGTGGAGGTCGCGCTGGCGGCGCTCCTGGCAGAGGGCTTCCGGGTTGAATTCGGGGTCGGCGATGCACTCGCGGATGCAGTCGCTGCGGAGCTTGATGGACTCGCCGAGGGCGTAGACGCTGGAGGGCTCGATGTGGTCGTGGGTGAAGGATGCGGCGTGCAGGGTACGCAGAGTCGCAGTGACAGCAATGGCGATCTGGAGCGTTTCGGTTGCGGTAAGGGGGCGCTCGGCGAGCATGTCGGCGAGGCTGGCGTCGGGTGACTCCATGAGGGCGTAGGTGAGCGGGACGCCGTCGAAGTTGGTGGAGCCGAAGCTCTTGATGGCGATGAGGTTGGGGTCGGCGAGGGCGGTGATCTGACGCCAGCGCTCGACAAGCTCGTCCTGGTCGAGGAGGGATTCGGTGAGGCGCAGGATAGCGGGTTTGCCGTCGGTGGCGGTGGTCGCGAAGAAGGCACTACGGCCTTCGGGACGGAGAAGCTTGTGCAGGGGGAAGGCGGCAACGGTCTTGCCTTCAAAGTCATTCCAAAATTCCATGAGAGATGTCCGATCCGGTCCGAAGACCTGGTTGGCGGGAGGGGGTGACGCCGCGCTGGCGCAAATCAGGGGAGGTCGCGCAGACGAGGTGCCGGAGGACAGCTCGCCTCTAGGTAGTATGGACGCTTTGGCGGTGCAAATGCGTTGTGGGAGGACGGATTTGAGGGGCGAATGGGAATCCGGCAGGTTACGGGGTGCTAGGCGGCGACTGCGACGCGTGCTGCAAGTGTGGTCGGCTCAGGGATGGGAAGACCATCCTCTTTCAGGCCGTCGATGTGGATGGCAATTCCCTCGCGAATCAGCTGTTCGGCTTCTTCAAAGCTGTCGCCCACCACGCCTAAGCCTGGCAGGTCGGGGGCATATGCGCCCCATCCGCCGTCGTTTCCACGCTCATAGATGACCGCATATTCTCGCATGATCGTTATCCCTCCATTTTTAGCCACTCGGAGGATGTCACGCCGAACTCCCACTCTGCTTGATGCATTGCATCGTCGAGTGTTAGGTGCCACGTATCCGTACCGGGTCCGGTTTCTGGATGGTACAGCAGGTAGAAACCCGAGTCGCCTTCGTATTGGGAGATTTCAAGAGTCTTGAATGGTGGAAAGTCGTGGCGGCCAGTTGAATCGACAAGTTGATGCTTGGTTCTTCCGGGGCTCAGATGGTGCGAGGTGAGTTGCAGCCTGTAAAGTATCCGCCATCCCTGCATAAGAGAGCATACCTCAGGGGCTGAAGCCCGGACCTACCTTACAGGCAAAGAAAACTGCCACTACGGAGATTCTGGCTGCGCCAGAATGACGGCGGTGGTGGATTGGAAATATGGGCTAGGCGGAGAAGCTAGACCCGCAGCCGCAGGATTTGGTGCTGTTGGGGTTGATGAAGTTGAAGCCCTGGCGCATGAGGGTCTCTTCGAAATCGAGGACCAGGCCGGCGAGGTAGATGTAGCTCTTGGGGTCGACGAAGAGGCGGATGGGCTGCGCGCCGCTGGGGTCGTTGGGGGTCTCAAGGCCAGCGCCGAAGGTGAAGGTGCGGTCGCGGTCGCGGGGCTGGGTGTCGAAACGGATGTTGTAGGAGAGGCCAGAGCAGCCGCCGCCAGTGATGCCGACGCGCAGACCGCCTTGCGAGGGCGTAATGCCTTCTTTGGCCATGGCGATGCGGATGCGCTTCAGGGCGTTCTTGGTGATCTCGATGGCCTGCTTGGCGCGGGGTTGCTGGCCCTCGGCGGTGACGAGAGTCATGCCGGCGAGCGGGTCTTTTTGGGAGACGGGCGGGGCGGAGGTCCCGGGTTGGAGAAGGGTTTGCATGGGCACTCAGGTTCAGGCCAGAACCCCACCTCAATAGCGATGAGACTGCGATTGAGATGGGGCACCCGGACAGTTTCTTAGTGGGCGGCGGCTACGGCTACGCCGGCTTCTTCGGAGACGTGGTTCTTTTTCTTCCAGTCGCCGATGGCGGCGCGGATCGCGTCTTCGGCGAGGACCGAGCAGTGGATCTTGACCGGCGGCAAGGCGAGTTCCTTGACGATGTCGGTGTTGGAGATGGTCATGGCCTCGGCGATGGTCTTGCCCTTGACCCACTCGGTGGCGAGGGAGCTGGAGGCGATGGCCGAACCGCAGCCGAAGGTCTTGAACTTAGCGTCCTCGATGACCTGAGTCTCGGGGTTGACGCGGATCTGAAGGCGCATGACGTCGCCGCACTCTGGGGCTCCGACGAGGCCGGTGCCGACTTCGTCGGAGGACTTGTCGAGCTGGCCAACGTTGCGGGGATTGCTGTAATGATCGACTACTTTATCGCTGTATGCCATGGTGTTTCTCCTGTGTCAGTTCGTAAGATGATAGTGCGGAGCGGTTCGGTTCGCTCTTGAGATTTAGAGACTAGTGGGCGGCCCATTCGATCTTGCTGAGGTCGATGCCTTCCTTCACCATTTCGTACAGGGGGCTCATCTCGCGGAGGTGCTGGACTACCGTGATCACCTTGTCGGAGACGTAGTCGACTTCGGCCTTGTTGTTGAAGCGGCCGAGGCCGAAGCGGATCGAGCTGTGCGCGACGTCGTCGCCGAGGCCGAGGGCTTTGAGGACGTAGCTGGGTTCGAGTGTGGCGGAGGTGCAGGCCGAGCCGGAGGAGACTGCGATGTCGTTGATGCCCATCAGCAGGGATTCGCCTTCGACGTGGACGAAGCTCATGTTGAGGTTGCCGGGCAGGTGGTGGTCCATGTTGCCGTTGACGTGGATGTAGTCGAGGACGTTCTCGAACTTGGCCTTGAGGTAATCGCGGAGTTCAGTGAGGCGGGCGGTTTCGGCGACCATCTCATCGCCGGCGATCTCGCAGGCTTTGCCCAGGCCGACGATGCCGGGGACGTTGAGCGTACCGGAACGCATGCCGCGCTCGTGGCCGCCGCCGTTGATCTGCTCGGTGATCTGGACCCGGGGGTTGCGGCGACGAACGTACAGCATGCCAACACCCTTGGGGCCGTAAATCTTGTGCGCGGTCATCGAGAGCACGTCGATGTTGTCGGTCTGGACGTTGACGGGGATCTTGCCGACGGCCTGCACGGCGTCCGTGTGGAAGAGGATGCCCTTCTCGTGGCACAGCTTGCCGATTTCGGCGATGGGCTGGATGACGCCGATCTCGTTGTTGGCGTACATGATGGTGACGAGGATGGTCTTGTCGGTGATCGCGGCCTTCAGCTTCTCGACCGAGACGAGGCCGTCGGTTTCAACCGGAAGGTAGGTAACCTCGTAGCCCTGCTTTTCGAGCTTTTTGCAGGTGTCGAGGACGGCTTTGTGCTCGGTGACCTGAGTGATGATGTGGTTGCCCTTCTCGCGGTACATCTCGGCGATGCCCTTGATGGCGAGGTTATTGCTCTCGGTGGCGCCGGAGGTGAAGATGATCTCCTTGGGGGTGCAGCCGATGAGCTTTGCGACCTGCTCGCGGGCGAGGTCGACGGCCTGCTCGGCCTCCCAGCCGAACTGGTGGTTGCGGCTGGCGGCGTTGCCGAAGATCTTGCCGAAATAGGGCAGCATCGCTTCGAGAACGCGCGGGTCCATGGGCGTGGTGGCGTGGTTGTCCATGTAGATGGGCAGGTGGACGCCCTCCGGCAGAGTCTCGTTGGTCTGGCTGATGACGAGGCCATTGTGGGCCATGCTGCTGGTGCTTTCCATCTCGTTTGCGGTCTGGTCGGTCATAGTGGTCGGGCTCCTGATGTCGTGGTTCTAAAGTCTGATGGGGGGAGGATTTACCCCAGGGGCTAAAGCCCCGATTCTTCCCGTTTTGTAAGGGCCAAGCCTGAAGGTTTGGCGTACCTAGAAGCAAAACTTATACGGCGATACTGATGAGGCCTCCGCCTACGGATGCGGCATAGTGCTCGGTGTCGGGGGCCTCGGCTAAATCGGCGATGCGGATCGCGCTGAGCAGGTCTTTGATGGAGTCGTTGACCTTGCGGAGTGGTTCTTTGATGGTGCAATGACCGGCAAGGTCGCAGGTTCCGTGAATCGTAATGCAGCTGGTGATAAAAAGCGGGCCGTCGATGGCGCGAATGACTTCAAAGGCCGATATTTCAGCCGCCGAACGGGCCAGCGCATAGCCGCCGTTGGTGCCGGCGTGGGAAACGAGCAATCCAGCCTTGGCCAGGGTCTGGAGAATCTTCGCAAGCAGCTGCGGAGGAATGTGATACGCGTCGGCAATATCCTTCGCGGAGGCTGGCACCGGAGCGGGCGATTGCTCGGCGAGGTATTTCAGCGCCATAAGGCCGTAGTCGGCTTTTTTTGTCAGTCTGAGCATCGCTTTGCCGCCATCGACCGTGCCGGATGGAATTCCGACCGAAACGGTCTTAGATAGTGTACGGCGTCACATCCTATTCGCGCAAACGCAAAGTGGGTCAGTCTTTGGCGGCTCTGACCAAGGCATCGGATGCCTTTTCGGCGCTATCGAAACCAAGCACCTTGAAAGCGACCGCCGCCCAGGGCAGGGCAGCGAGCATGAGCGGCCAGTTATCGGTCTTCAGGCGAGCGAAGAGGGCTCGCGCATAGGCGGCGTACTCCTGCGATGCGCCGCTGAAGTGATCGGGCAACTTCGAGATCGAGAGCCAAGCCGCTACCATCACGAATCCAGCCATGACGAAGAGTTCGGTGACGTAGGTGCTCCAGAAGGAGGACTTTTTGGAGAGGCCGAGACGCGAGGGCAGGATGATCGAAAAGACGAGGAATAGTGTCCATCCGCCCCACGTGCGGGCATGGCGGCCGATGATGGCCCAGCGATCGTCTGGCGCGAGCGACGAAAGGTAATACAAGGTGCCGATCAGCGCGACAGCCGTAAATACGCCGCAGAAGACCGCTACCTGGAAGCGGTGCTCAGGGTTCTTGAAAGGGGATCGCCAGGGTGCGGGAATTTCTTCAACGACGACTTCGATGTGGTCGCTGTTGACGTCGAGCAGCAGGTAGTTCCACGCCACAATCCGCCATTTGACGTCCTCGGTCGGCCGGGCGGCGGCAGGATTGGTCATCTCCATCAGTTTCGGATGGATGACGAGGGTGACACCCACCTCAAGCGGCGCGTTGAATTTGAGGATGTCGCAGCGCCAGATGTTGTCGGTGTCTCGAATCTCAACCAAGGTTCCCTCCACGAGGAATCAGGATGACGATTTAGGCTCGGCCGGATTGGAGATGCGGCGGATGACGATCCAGGCGTATTGCGCAGCGGAGATGGGGGCGAGGATGGCGATGGCCTTGACCAGGATCGCGACCAGCTCGACCAGGTGCGGGATGTTGAAGACGTGCGAGCCCATCAGGCAGCCGACCGCGATGATCTGGAGGAAGGTGTTGATCTTGCCGAGAAAGCTGGGGCGGAAGTCGCGCAGGGTGTTGGTGGCGAACAGGAGGATGGAGATGAGCAGGATGCCGAAATCGCGGCTGAAGACGAGGATGGTGACGTAGCGGGGGATGTCGCCAATGATCGTTAGCGTAATGAAGAGGGTGGAGAGCAGCAGCTTGTCGGCGATGGGGTCGAGGTATAGGCCGAGGGTGGTTTGCTGATGGAACTTGCGCGCGATCAGGCCGTCGAAGCCGTCGGAAACACCGGCGAACATCATTAAGGCGAAGGCTGTGTTCCAGTGGTTATCGAGGATCGCGATGACGAGAAACGGGAGGGAGAACAGGCGCGCCAAGGTCAACAGGTTGGGAGCGGCTCGGACTTGGCTGAAGAAGGACATAAGGCAGTTTCTGGTTGCTAGTTGTTAGTTGCTGGCAAATGCGCCTGGTGTTGATGCTATCTCACGGGGCCAGTTATCTGTATGGCGATACGGATGATGGCGGCGGCGCTGAGTTCAACATCTGCGTCGGTGGTGGCCCAGCTGGAGACGCTGATGCGCATCACGGCCTGGCCGTGCCACTGGCTTCCGCCGCACCAGCAGGTTCCGTCGGCCTGGACGGCGGCGATGGCCTGGCGGGTCTGCTCGTCGGTCCCGAAGGAGACGAGTACCTGGTTCAGGACAACCTCGTTGAGGATGGCGAACCCCGCATTAGCGAGGCGATCGGCGAAGAGTCGTGCCTGGCGGCAGTTGCGCTCGATGAGGTCGCGCAGACCTGCGCGGCCGAGGGAGTGGATGGCCGCCCAGATTTCGACTCCGCGCGATCGGCGGGAGCACTCCGGGGTGAAGTGCCAGGGGTCGCGGCCGTCGGCGACCATTAGATAGGCCGCGGAGCCGGACATTGCGGCGTGCAGGTGGGCGGGGTCGCGCACGACGCAGAGGCCAGAGTCGTAGGGGACGTTGAGCCACTTATGGCAGTCGATCGCCCAGGAATCGGCCTGTTGCGCGCCTGAAAGGTGCGGGGCGAACGCTGGCGAGACGGCGGCCCAGATGCCGAAGGCTCCGTCGACGTGGACCCAGGCGCCGGCGGCTCGTGCCTTGGCGATGATCGCTTCGCAGGGATCAAACGCGCCGGTGTTTACGTTGCCGGCCTGCAGGCAGACGATGGTGAGGGCGTCAAGCTCGGGGACGAGTTCCGGACGGATGCGGCCCTGATTGTCGGTGGTGACGCGGGTGACGCGGGCTCGACCGAGGCCGAGGATGGCGAGGGCCTTGAGCAGCGAAACGTGGACCTCGTCGCCGACGATGACGTGCAGGTTCGGTGCGCCGAAGACGCCGTCGTTCTCGACATTCCAGCCGGCGCGGGAGAGGAGCGTGGTGCGGGCTGCAGCGAGGCCGCAGAGGTTGGCCATGGTGGTCCCGGTAACGAATCCGCCGCCGGAGCCTGGGGGCAGACCGAGGAGCTCGACGACCCATTCGAGGGCGATGTCTTCGAGCTTCGCGGAGACGGGCGAGGAGATTTGCAGGGCGGCGTTCTGGTCCCACGCGCCGGCGAGCCAGTTGGCGGCAAGGGCGGCGGGCAGCGAGCCTCCGACGACGAAGCCGAAGAAACGCGGGCCGGCGGAGACGACCGTGCCGGGCGAGCCGATGGCATCGAGCAAAGCCAAAGTTTGGGCCGGGTTAGTGGGCGATTGCGGCACCGGCCCACCGAGTCTGGCAAGTGCAGCCACATCGGCGGGCTTGGGTGCGACGTGGCGATCGGCGGATTCGGCGAGGTAGCGCGAGGCGCGTTCCGCGGTTTCGGCGAGCAGGGCTGGCAGGACGTCGTGCATGGGCTGTGTCGATCTTGTCATGCTTTGCTCTCGACATAACGGAAATCACCAAGAGACGCATTGAGGTGTGCTCAGGCAAAAGGCATGATCTATGAACTTTCAGCTTGAGAGCTGTTGGCTGACAGCTAAAAACATCTGATTTCCGGGAACGAAACGGAGCGATTCGACCATACATGACTTGCTGCGAGGAACGAGTTCGGGATACACTGAAACGACGCACGAAGGCGCGTAGCTCAGTTGGTTAGAGCGCTACCTTGACACGGTAGAGGTCAGGAGTTCGAGTCTCCTCGTGCCTACCACACACCTCCGCATTGTTTATGTGTTGAGTGACGTGGAAGGTATCTGCGAACAATTTCAAGATTCAGGAGCACCAGGAACATGGCAGCTAAATGTGATCTCTGCGGCAAAGGCCCGCAGTTCGGCAACAACGTCTCGCATGCAAACAACAAGACCCGCCGTCGCTGGAACGTTAACCTCCAGCCGGTAAAGGCCAAGGTCGAAGGCTCGCAGAACTCGAAGCGCATGAGCGTCTGCACGAGCTGCATCAAGACCGGTCGCATCGTCAAGGCATAAGAGTTTAGAGCTTGTTTTACACGAACGCCCCGGCTGCTATGGCTGCCGGGGCTTTTCGTGTTTTCGCAAACCGCGGAGAGAAGCTACCTCTTTTCAAAGGTTAACGACGCGGAGTTGATGCAGAAGCGTTCGCCGGTAGGTTTGGGCCCGTCGGGAAAGACGTGACCGAGGTGCGCGCCGCAGGTTGCGCAGGTGGCTTCGACGCGCTTCATGCCGTAGGAGCGATCTTCGTGGAGTTCGACGGCTTCGAGCGACGCCGGGGTCCAGAAGCTGGGCCAGCCGGAGCCGGATTCAAACTTGGTGTCCGATGCGAAGAGGGGTGCCTTGCAGGCTCCGCAGAGGTACATGCCGGACTCGTGGTTGTTGACGAGGGCTCCGGTGAAGGCGCGCTCGGTGCCTTTTTCAAACATGACGTGGAACTGCTCGGGCGTGAGCTCTTTCTTCCACTCTTCTTTGGATTTCTCGATTTTTGGCATGTGTGCTCCTGCTGTATTAGATGTGGCGGGGAGGAAAACGGCTTAACACCGATTACACCGATTTGAAGAGCGATTCAAGTGCGCTGATCTTGTTTCAAGATCGCCTTCAAATCGGTGTTCATTGGTGCTAAGTATCTAGGATTTTCTGGCGATGACTTCAATTTCTACGAGTGCGCCTTTGGGCAGGCCGGCTACCTGCACGGTGGAGCGGGCGGGCGGAGCTACGCCTTCCGGGGCGAGATACTGGCCGTAGACGGCGTTCATCGCAGCGAAGTCCGACATGGACTGCAGGAAGACGGTGGTCTTGATGACTTGGCCGAGGTCGAAGCCGGCCTCGGCGAGCACGGCCTTCAGGTTTTCGAGTACCCGTATGGTCTGCTCGGCGATCGTCCCGGCGACAAACTCGTTTGTTTTGGGGTCGATGGAGACCTGGCCGGAGGTGTAGAGGGTGTCGCCGACGAGGATGGCCTGGGAGTAGGGGCCGATGGCGGCTGGGGCGTTGGGGGTCGAGATCGCGGTCTTGGGCATGGAGAGATTGTAAGACGAGCCAGTGTGGAGTGTTACTTCCCAGTCATCGCAAAATGCGCGATGAATGGGGCGGCCAGCTTTAGTTGGCATGGTAGAGGGTGAAGCGCTCGTGGGTGATGCCGTGGCGGTCGGCGGCGGCGTCTTCGGGCGAAAGCGGGATGCTGTAGTCCCACACCACTTCGAGGAATGGGAACGCAGCCATGACTTTTTCGTAGCGGCAGTTGGCGTAGAGCAGGTAGGTTGAGTGGGGCGAGTTCTGGCGTTGGCGCTGAAGGCTGGCGAGGACGCGGCGGAGTACCGGCTTCAAAAACGGGTGGTAGAGGTAAACGATCAGCGGGCCGTCGGGATATTGGATGGTGGCGGCATCGCCCTGCTGGATTTTGATGCGAGGGTCGAGGCGGCAGTTTTCGGCGGCTACGACGCAGAGTTCGGGCGAAAGCTCGACCCCGAGGATGTTCGCGAAGGGGAATTGAGCGGCGACCAGCAACGCTCGACCTTTGCCGCAGCCTAGGTCGGTGAAGGTGAAGCTGGTGACGGCTTCGGGGAACAGCTCCAGCGCGTGGGTCAGACTGGAGGGCGAGATGCCGTAGTAGGCGGTGTTGTAGAGGTCGGAGGGGGTGTCCGCGCCGAGCTGTTCGCCGGGGATGTGGCCGCTGGTGTCGACGTGGTGGGCGAGATCGAAGGGGTGGGTGGCTTCTGGCTCTAGAGGCTCAGCTTCGGTGACGGTAGATGGCTTGAGTTTGGCCAACGCCCGAAGCAGCAGACCGCGCGGGCCGTGGTTGTCGAGGGCGTGGAGGAGCTCGCGGTACGCGCTCATCTAAAACTCTCCGCGAAAGCTATGGATCTGGCGACGGTCGCGCTTCGATGGTTTGCCCTGACGGAAGGTGTCGGATTGTGGGTTGAGCTTGCGTTCCGCTTCCCGTTCGGCCGCCAGTTTCAGGCGAAGGGTTTTGCTCTCATCGGTTTCGGCGTAGAGGGTTTGGGCGATGGCTGCGGAACCGCGATTCTCTTCGAGCGACAGTACCTGGACGTCGAACTCTCCGGCCTCGTTGCGGATGTGGAGGAGGTCGTTGAGCTTGAGGTTGCGCGAGGGTTTGGCGGGCTGGCCGTTGCAGGAGAT
>JANXWZ010000147.1 GCA_025350865.1 Rhodanobacteraceae bacterium | reverse complement strand
ACGCCCCCGAAAAATCCGGCTGGTACACGGTCGCCCAAATAACCATCGCAAAATAATCTCCAAAATCCTGTCATCCTGAGCGAAGTCAATCGCTCCTTTGCGATTGACGTAGTCGAAGGACCCCGACGCCGCCATGCCCCGCCCAAACTTCCCTCACTCCCGGGCACGAAGCGGACGTTCGCTCAGCCAGCCAACCTTGCCCTTCGTTTGTCATCCCGAAGGGATCTGCGGTTGCACTTGCCTTTGCTCCGCCGCTCCACAACGCGAACCCTAGAGCAATTTACCAGTGGCTATAGAGTTGTTTGTCATCCCGTAGGGATCTGCTTTTGTCTTTTAGCCGCTCGGTGCAAAAGCAGATCCCTACGGGATGACAAACAAAAATGAACTATTCGTTTTACACCATCAGGCAATTTGCCTTAAGCGTTCACCAGCGTCTCAACCTCATCCATCTGCTCCCCACGAGACCACAGCTCCACCTGCTGTCCCAAATCGCTCAGAGCCCGGAAGTTCGCCGCCTCAAGCTCGTTCGTCGCCGGTCCGATCCCCTTCCGAATCGCATCCACCACACGAACCTGTTCGGCGTGCGCCATATACTTCAGCGATGCGGTCGTCGGAAATGTCACCGTGTTGAAGAAGATCGGCATACCCTTCGAGTTCGCGAACGCAACTAGCCCCGGAATCTCGTCGCGGTTCAACACCATCGGGCACACCGCCATGGTCATCGTCCGGCCGCGCTCGCGCAGGATAGTCGAGAAACGCTCCACATTCTCCAGCGTCCGCTCCATCGTCGCATTGCGTCGGATCGCCTCGTAGGTTGGCTTCGTCACGCTGTCCAGTGACACCACCACCTTGAAGTTCAGGTGTTCCAGCATCCGCTGCACCTTGTTCGTGAACACCGTCCCATTGGTGGTGATGATGATCTCGCACTCCGGATTCAGCTGGATAAACAGCTCCCAGATCTCGTAGTAAATGTCGATCAGAAACGGTTCGCCGCCCAGAAACTTAGCCTGCTTCAGATGCGGAATAAAGGGCTTCAACTGCTCGACAAATATGCTGTCAAACACCTGAGGAAGCGGAGGCTTGCCCTCGCGGTTCGCCCGGATGCTCGACGAGAAAACTCCGGAACACATATCGCATTCCAGGTTGCACTTGTTGGAAAGCTCGAACTCCATCCGGATCGGATACACCGGCTCCGGCTTGCGAAAGAAGGCCTTCAGCTTGCTCACCGTCGAGTCATCCGGTGAGGGCACGAAGGCATCGAAGTTGCCTGCCAACAACCCCCGGAAATTGTGCGCATGCAACTGGTCAGCGCACGTCTCGCAGCCAATCGGCAGAATATTCTGCTGCAGCTCTCCGCGCATCTTCTCAATCTTCGGCCCAAACCAGATCTCAGACACGGTCTGCTGCGGCCACTGTCCCAGCGGATTCGCACGGCTGTAGCAACACGCCGTTACATAGCCGTTCCGCCCAAAATACATGCTGGTGGAAGGCGCGTGGCACACGGTTCGTTTGTCGTTGCACTTGCGCACCTTGTTGTACGCAGCCACAATCTCCGAAGGCATTGGGGTATGTTCCATCGTCATCCCGACAGCCTTACCCACGACGAAGGTGAATCGCTCGGCGCTATCTTCGCGCAACATCGACCCCAGATGACCCAACACCAACTGCCGCGACGCATCAGTATCCGGCAGGTCCCAGCCTTTGAATTCCGCGATCTCGGCGGCAACCTTGCCCACCAGCGCACCGAACACCGCCTCATCGTCACCGGAGAAATGCCACGCATCTTCAACCGACATGGCCAGCAATTGGTCAGTCGTATACGCAGGAACAGACGGACCTGCGGCGAGAATGGGTAGCAAAGCCCGCGAAGCTGAAGTCGGATTATCGATGGGAGACATAGGAGGTCAGTGTAGCTTTCCGCTGACCGCTCGGCCAACTGATAAATTTTGCAACTTCCGCGTCATCGCTCCAGTCGCCCGCGCAATGTGTTCGAGTGCAAAACCGACGCCACAATCGCTTCCAGGCCCGACCCCTTCGGCTCCCACCCGAGCAACTTCTTCGCTCTCGAGATGTCCGCGACCGCACATCCCGGATCGCCCGCACGCGCCGCCTGCAGCTCATGCGGAACCGCCTGCCCCGTCTGACGGCCGACCTCGCCAATGATCTGAAGCACTGAAACACCCATGCCAGCCGCAATGTTCATCACCGACGGATGACCGCCCTGCTCCACATACCGCAGCGCCAGCAAGTTGGCCTCCGCCACATCGCTCACATGGACGTAGTCGCGAACCGCACTTCCATCCGGCGTCCCAAACTCAGTCCCGAACACGCCCAGCGCACTGCCTCCGCCAACCGCCGCGTGCACAGTCCTCGGCACAATACGCCGGCAACCCGCAACATCCTCGCCCATGCCATCTTCCGCTCCGGCTACGTTGAAGTAGCGCAGCGCAACCCACTGCAGGCCAAACGCCAGTTGATACCACGGCAGCGCCCGCTCGGTCACCAGCTTCGATTCGCCATACGGGCTCATCGGGATAACCGGCTCATCCTCATGCGCGGCAGTCGAAGCCGAATTTCCATATACCGAGCAACTTGAAGCAAACACCAGCTGCGTCACGCCCTCCGCGCCCATCGCCTCCAGCAATCCCGCAGTCCCGCTCACGTTGTTGCGATAGTACGCATCCGGCCGAGCCATCGAGTCGCCCACATGCGCGCTCGCCGCCAGATGAATCACCGCCGTCACCTCATGCTGCCGCAGAATGCTCCGCACCAGTCCGACGTTGGCGATATCGCCTTCGATGAACGGCCCAAAGCCAGTCTCGTCCAAACGTCCAGTCGTCAGATTGTCCAGCACCACAGGCTCCAGCCCCGCTTCGCGCAGCGCCTTTGCCGTGTGCCGACCAATGTACCCGGATCCACCCGTAATCAAGATCGAGATCACGCACCCCTCATCATTGCTGTCATTCTGGCGAAGCCAGAATCTCTGTAGTTGTTCTTAGGGCAACCATGCATCATGCAGAAGCCGTATATCTAGCCAACGCCTCCAGGCACACACCCGTCGTCAAGTCCGCCGAGCCAAACGTAGTGGGGGTAGGCGGCCCGCCATACATCGGAATCCGCTTCCACGAACCGTCTTCCCGCTGCGTCTTCACCAGGTAAGCCACCGCCGTCGCCAGACTCTCCGCCTTTACGCCAAGGTTCAGCAGCGAACAAACCGCCTGCCCCGTCAGCACCTCATCGCCAAACGAGCCATCCGCCAACTGCTGCGAATGGATCCGCTCCAGCAAAATCGGCTTCGCCGGCTCCAGCGCCTTCACCCCGCGGAACAGCGCCCGCGACATGAAGTAGTACAGGCTCATCCGGTGCGCGTAGAAGACAATCTCCTTGTCCTCAGCACCGTCTCGCAGCGTCTGCAGCAGGTATGCGATCGCCTTGCGAGTCCCATCCGTCTCTCCCAGGTACAGCAGAACGTTCGCATTCACCACGGCGCAAACGTCTTCGCCTTTGGTCCACTGCCAAAGCTCCTTCGTAAATGAGAAAGCCTTGCCGCCCGTCTTCCACGACAGCAGCTTCTTCCGCCACGAATCGGCCTTGTACAGCCAGGTATAGAACGCCCCGCGCGCATCGCGGCTATCATAAAACAGCCAGTGGTTGTCGGGAATCGCAACCCCGTGCGTTTGCAGTAAATGCGAGATACAGCTCGTGTCATCGAGGTCCGGCGGAATGATCGGCCGCTTCGGGTTCTTCCGCGCCCAGTAACGCCACAACCCACCCGGATCCATCTCCGACTTCAGGAACTCAATCCCCTTCCGCGTCGTCTCCGGGGTCTTTGTATCCACACCCTTCGCAAAGTCCAGCGAATAAAGCACCAGAGAGGTTACAAATGGCGAGCTGTCGAACATCAGCGATTCAACAATCTGACCATCTTCACCCTGCTGCCGGTCGTAGCAGAACTCAGTCTGAAACTCACCGTCCGGCAACTGGCTGCCCACAAGAAATGACACCGCCCGCTTCGTGCTGGCAACTGCATCTTCCATCGGCGTCGTCGCAACCACAGGCTTCGGAGCCTTGGGCAGCTTAGCTTCCAGCTCTTCTTGCGCCCACGGCCTCGGGGTGTAATCCATGTAGCCCAGAAACTTCGCCGCCGTCTTCTCTTCCGTTTCAAGATAGCGATTCGGCGGCAGCGCAATCATGAACTCGCTATCGACCTCAAAGATCTCCAGCCGGTTCGGCTCCTTCGGATTCCAGAAGTGCAACCGCGGCGCAACGCTCTCCGGATACAAATTCAAAAATACCGCAACGCGATCCTGCGTCGTGCGATTCTCTTCCGTCGCATGCAGCACCCGCGTGTCGAACAGCACCGCCGTCCCGCAAGCCATCGGCACATCGGTCAGGTAGTTCGCTTCAAGCTCGGGCCGCAGCGGATCATAAGGGCTCGGATTCGGCGGGGTCGCGCTGATGTGGTGAAACTCGCGGCTGAAATCCACCATCCGCATACAGCCATTGCTGGTGTCGACATCGCAGAGCGGAATCCATACGTTCAAACCCAGATTCTGTTCATGATCTACCAGCGAGTAATCCTGATGCAGCGCCAGCCGTCCCCGTGTGCTGCCCGCCTTCTTGGTCACAAACGAGGCGTTCAAAATTCGATACCCCGGTGCCAGCATTGCCATCTTCGGCTCGGCAATCGCGCGAATGCTCTCAAAGATATGCCGCTTGCTCGCGATGTCGGTGCTGAACGCTGTCACATAGTATTCGCTCGTTCCGGAAGGCAGCGTCTCGCGATGCAACTGCCTCAGCGCAGCCACGTCAGCCGCATCGAAGAACGGCACGAGCGTATAGCCCCGGCCCAGAATATCGGCGGCCTTCCGCTCGTCGCCAAGCAAAATTTCGGAAGTCGTTTGATCCGTAAAAGTCTGCATCGGGGAGAGTCCCTCCATGGACAAACACTTTGCCCGGACCAGGCAAGCACAGCAGAATCAGTCCGAAAACAGTTATAAATTCACCCAGATTCTAGCATGTGGACCTCAACCAATCAGTCCCTCAAACGACGTATGCTACGCAACAATCAAAGGGATATTTTCAGCTCCACCAAGCCTCGAGTCACCGCCGTATGCCGCCAGTGCGCTGGCCACGGCTGCGCTTCCTTGCCCAATCCAATCCGCTTCAGCGCACCTCCCAACCAGCTCGACGGCACGGTATCCAGTGCGACATTCGGCAGCCGCTCAAACAGCCGCGCAAACCCCACCCGCGCCTCCGACCGCGCCAGTTGTGCCCCAATACACCGATGCGGCCCAAACCCAAACCCCAGGTGCCGATTCGACACTCTTCCCAAATCGAACACGTCCGGCTCCGCAAATACATCCGGGTCGCGGTTCGCCGCGCCAATCACAGCCGTAATCAACTCCCCCGCACCAATCGTCCGGCCACCGATCTCCACCGCTTCCGCGGTCACCCGAAACGTCCCAAGCTGCACCGGCGACTCATACCGCAGCGTCTCTTCAATCGCCACCGGCAGCAGCTTCGGATCAGCCTTCACCCGCTCCAGCCGCTCACGTTGCTGCAACAAAAGATACAGCCCATTGCCCAGCAGATTCACCGTCGTCTCATGCCCGGCAACCATCAGCAGAATGCAGTTCCCGATCAGTTCATCCTGCGACAACCGGTCGCCGCTCGGGTCCGCCTTCAGCATCGCCCCGATCATCCCGCCAACCGCGCCGTCCGCAATCAGCCCGCGGAAATACTCATCCATCCCGCAAATCGCCGCATACTGCCGCTGATCGCTCTCGGCCTGCGAAACGCCCTCGTCGATGATGAACTCCGCCGACCACCCATGCAGCCGTTCCATGTCGATTGCCGGAATTCCCAGCACCTCAGCGATCACAGCCACCGGCAGCGGCAGTGCGAAATCCCGCATAAAGTCTGCCTTCCGGCTCTCCTTCATGCGATCGATCAACCCATCCGCAATGCGGCCCACACGCGCATCGAGATCGTCTGGCATCCCCGCAAAAACCTGGTTCAGCAGCCCCCGAATCCGGCCATGATCCGGTGGGTCGCGGAACAGGACCGAAGTCTCAAACGCCGTCGCCGTGGCACGCTGAATCTTCTTCGAGATGCGCGGGTCGCGCAGCACCGACTCAACATCCGCGAACCGCGTAATCATCCACGCATGGGTCGCTTCGTTGTAAACAGGCTCCCGCTTCGCTCGTAACCGGGCGTAGGCGGGATAAGGATCGCTGAAGAATGCAGCACCGCTCAGCTCAAAGCCTGCTTCGCTCACGCCGCTGCGCCCGCATACACCTGCTTGCGAATCTCCGGCCCCTGCTTCAGCAGATCGACAAACTCGCTCTCAGTCACGTAGCGATTCTTGTTTTCGACAAAGCCCAGGCTCTTCCACTGCGGCTGCCGCGTCATCAGTTCATGCACATGCGTCTCGATAAAGAAGTCGCTATCCACTCCGATCAACTCGAAGCGATCCGGATCGTTCTTGTCGTAGAAGAAATACACCGGCTGAGCGTCCTTCGGCACACACAGAATCTGAATCGCAATGCGCGGCTCGGGCGAGCTGTTGTTCGCCGACCAGTGAATCAATCCGTCGTCGAAGATCAGCGCTTCGCCAGCCGTCATTGGGTTCGGCTTCAGATACTTCTCGATCAACTCCTGCCGGATATTGTCGAAGAAGCCCGGATTCATCGGCCCTTCCACATGCGGCAGAATCTTGTGGCTGCCCTCAACAAACTGCAGCGTCCCATTCGACTCCACCACGTCCACCAGCGGGCACCACACCGTGCAGGTGGTGTCGTTCAGGTCGGCAATGGCCGGCCAGTTCTGGTGGATCACAAACTCGCCTGTCCCCGGCGGCTTCACGTAGAAGTTGCAATTCAGCACCGTGTAGTCGTTCAGATACCCCGCGATATGCGGCGCAAAGATTCCCTTGATCAACTCATGCGTCTTGCGCTTGTACTCAATGCTCTTATCCAGAAAAGAGCAGTGGTACTTGCGGCCAAACTCTTCGCCCGTAGGCTCGAAATTATCCGCTGGACGCAGTCCGGGAAGCGCGTTCAGGATCACCTGCACCTCATCCTGCGACAGCATTGGAACCTGAACGTAGCCTGTATCGACAAAGCGGCTCTGAAGGCCTTCATCAAGAAGTATTTTTCGCATAGTTATTCAATCCAGTGTTAAAGGGTAGGTGAATCCAAAGCCTGTATAGGCAACAGCTTACACAGCTCATCATTGTTCATCGTCAAGGCACTGTCAATTGCATAACTGGCTCACAGCGATGTTCACCGATCACACTTCCACGACAAACCAGAATCTCACACCTCGCTCGTCCTCGCGTCCTTTCTGTCGGCTTAAAGCTAATAGCTGACAGCTCGAGGATCATGCCTTTTGTCAAAAGCCGATTCCAGATTTCATCCATACCCACCTCTCCGAAGTCTGTAACGGACTACCGAGGCGAACCAGAAGAAAACATCTTCGGCAGCCGCGACCAGAAACCCGTTCGAGCCGCTTCGACCGGCTTCCCAACAACCGGAGCCGACCCATAGGCGTCTGCCACTTCAGCTCCAACCTCAGCGACAGCCCGAGCCGAAACCTTCAACGGCTTCGGCAACTTCTGCTTTAGGTCGCCCATCGTCCATGCAACCGGCGTGTAGTCGATCACGCCCACAAACTTGCCCTTCGCCCGCTGCTCCGCGTCCGGGTATCCGCCGGAATCGAGCGTAATCACAAACTCCGTATCGACGTCGTACACATCCAGTTGCGCGGGCGCCTCCGGATTCCAGAAGTAGTGCCGCGGCGCCTTATCCACCGGCGTCATGTTGATGAACAGCGCCACCCGATCCGACTCCATCTTGTTCGGCTCCGTCGCATGGAGCACCCGGGTATCGAACACAAACGCGGTCCCCGCTTTCATCGGTACCGGCGTCAGATAGTTGGCCTCAAGCTCTTTTCGGACGCCGTCGTACGGGCTCGGATTCAGCGGAGGCACAGCAGCAATATGGCCAAACCGCGGGCTGTACTCCACCACATGCAGACATCCGTTCTGCTCATCCACATCGCACAGCGGCACCCAGACATTGATCCCAATACCTCCCCGTGGTTCACCACCGAAGGATCGGCATGCATCGGCAGGTTGCCGCGCTTTCCGCCCGCCTTCTTCACCACAAACGAAGCCAGGTACATGCGATAGCCGGGTGCGATCAGTGCCAGCTTGCCTTCGACCCGTGCTCTCACCTCTTCAAACAGGTGCCGCTTGGTCTCAGCCGTGGCAATGCGCGCGCTGTTGTAGTGGTCGGAAGCCGCGTTCAGCGTGGTCGCGCTATATAGAGCCATCAGCGCCTCAATGTCGGACGCATCCAGAAACGGCTACAGCCGATAACCCTTCTCAGGCACGATCATTGGCTCGGTGAAGGGTCCTGCAATGGTTCCGTCGTTCGCTGCGCTCATAGTTGTTCCTTGATCCTTTACGACCATCTTTGCCAACACAATTTCCGGACGTTTTCGATCTCATCATTTCGTAACCGGCATCGACTGTCAACGATCAAATATCTCCGTTGCCAAGCCACGAAGGTTGTAGTTTCCCGTCAAACCGCTTCATATATACTTGCTCCCAAACGACGCGATTCAAAGGACTAATGGGCTCTCTACGCCCATCAACATCAACATTCAGGTGGAGACGCGCTTCCTATGCAGCAAGCAATTCAGGAACTTCAACAAGTCATCGAATCCGCACTGCTCGCCCACCTGCCCCAGTCGCGGCATCCGGGTGCAAAGTCGCTGGACGACGCAATCCATTACGCCATGTTCCCCGGCGGCAAGCGCCTCCGCCCCATCCTCGCCCTCATGGGCGCAAAAATCTTCAGCGACGACCCTCGCCCCGCACTCGGCGCTGCCTGCGCAGTCGAGTACATCCACTGCAGTTCCCTCATCTTCGACGACCTCCCCTGCATGGACGACGCTGCCATCCGCCGCGGCATCCCCTGCGTCCACAAGGTCTACGGCGAAGAAGTCGCATGGCTCGCCGGCATCGCTCTCCTAAACCAGTCCTACGCCCTCTTCGGCAAGGTCCCCGCCCTCATCGCGGAGGCCACCCACTGCATCGGCACTGAAGGCATGATCGGCGGCCAGGCCCTCGACCTTGCCCCCCACGACGGCAACGAACACGCCCTGCTCGAACGCAGCCAGAATCTCGTCGAACGCAACAAGAAGACCTCCGCCATGATGCGTCTTTCACTCACCGCCGGAGCCCTCGCCCTCAACATCCCGCCCGCAGAAGTCGAGCCGCTCGGCGTCGCCGGCCAGGCCCTCGGCGAAGCCTACCAGATCGCCGACGACCTCCTCGATGTCCACGCCACTTCCAAGCCCGCCGGGCAGGACCAGCGCCACCACCGCCCCACCTCCGGCCTCTTTGACGAGCGCGCCGGCTTCGATCAGGTCAACGGGCTCGTCACCGGCGCACGCGAGTCGCTGCAATCGGCCTACGGATCACGCGCCGCAGCCCTCCTCATGGCCATCGACGCCATCTTCAAAGCGCAACTCGCCGAAGCGAGCCACGTCTCTTGATCACGTCACACAACCGGGCACAATGTCATGGCCACTAATCTCAGCGTCCTCGGCCGCGTCGACAACTGGTGGTACAGCAAGGTCGCCCCGGCCATCGCCGTCTCCTGGTGCGCTGCCCTGTTCTATCAGGTGCCGGCGTGGGCAACCGCGCGCTCCATCCTCCTCATCGCCTTCGTCGGCCTGTGCGCCGGCTCCTACGGCCACATCATCAACGACGTCTTCGATATCGAGGTCGACCGCAACGCCGGCAAGCGCAACCACATGGCGCGCTTTACCCCGCTGCAGCGTTTCCTCCTCTGCGCCCTCACCCTCGGCCTGGGATTCCTCCCCGTCCTCTTCGTCTCCTACTCCCCCACCAGCCTCATCCTCATCTCCATAGAGTTCCTCCTCCCCACCATCTATTCCATCCCTCCCATCCGCCTCAAGGGTCGCGGTGCCCTCGGCCTCGTCTGCGACTCGCTCGGCGCGCACATGGTCCCGTGCCTATACTGCATCTCCGTCCTCGCCCACTTCTCCTCCAGACCCGACCTCATCCCCACCCCCGCCTCCATAACGTTCATCTGCCTCACCGCCGTCTGGGCCCTCGTGCTCGGTCTCATCGGCATCCTCATTCACGAGTTTGAGGACCGCGAAAACGACATCCGTTCCGGCATCCGCACCTTCGCCACCGACGTCGAGTTCCACACCGTCCGCCGTCCCATCGCCATCTTCTATGCAGTCGAGCTTCTCGCCTTCGCCGGGATGGTCATCGTTCTCCTCCACCCCGCGCCCGCTATTGCGATCGCCCTGCTCTTTTTCCTGATCATCACCGCCATCAAGCTCGTCTCCCACTGGCCGCATTACCGCCATTACAGCGACGACGCCACCGCCGTCCAGTGGTGGCAACTCAGCCACCCGTTCTACGAGGCCTACCTCCCCATCGCCGCCTCCCTCCAGTTCGCCTTCGGACACCCCTGGCTCCTCGCCTTCCCCGTCCTCGAGTTCGCTGTCTTTGCCCCCACCTTCCGCCAGCAGCTAGCCGACCTCGAACTCGCCTTCCGCTCCTCCACCGCCTGGCTCGCCTGGGGCGGGCGCCTCGACCTCGACGCCGATTCCAACGCCCTTGCCCTGCCCCGCTTCTTCTCTCCCGCCTCCGCTCGCGTCGCCATCAAGTCCAGCGGTCCCGAGCTCTGGAGCATCCGCCTCGCACTGCCCGGCCTCGCGGTCCGCAATGGCGCTCAATACGCCGTCAAGTTCAACATCCGCGCCGACCGCTCCCGAACCATCCTCTTCGGCGTCTGGCAGGACCACGCCCCCTGGCAGGTTCTCGGTTTCTGCGAGCATCTCGAAGTCACGCCCGACTGGCACATGGTCGAGCGCACCTTCGCCACCGACAGCGACGACAACCACAGCTACTTCGGCATCTGGATGGGTGGCAGCCCCGGTTCCGTCGACGTCTCCCGCTGCTCCATTCATCCCGCAGCCCCGCAGGATTCGGTAGGATAAAGCCAATGGCTACTTTGAGCGAACTCCCCATGACCGTCCACACGCCGGAGATGCAGCTACGCAATCCCGCCGAGCTCGTCAGGGGCCTCTTCGTCGATCTCGCCCGCTCCCGCCACATCTCCTGGGAGATGCTGAAGCGCGACCTGAAAAGCCAGTACCGCACCTCCATCCTCGGCGTCCTCATCCCTCTGCTACCCGCTCTCACCACCGCCGCCTGGGCAATCCTCTTCCGCGACGCGCACATCATCAACGTCGGCGCTGTCAACATGCCTTACCCGTTCTTCGTCCTCTGCGGCATGATGCTCTGGGCTGCCTTCCTCGAAGCCATCGACGCCCCCATCTCCGGTGTCCAGGCCGAGCAGTCCCTCCTCTCCAAGGCCGACGTACCTGCCGAAGCCATCACCCTCACGCGCCTCGGCCAGGTCTTCGTCAACTTCGGCGTCAAGGCTCTGCTGCTGGTCGCCGCCGCCATCGGCTACCACGTCCACGTCTCCTGGACTATCGTCCTCGCCCCCATCGGCCTGCTGCTCATGGTCATGCTCGGAGCTTCCATCGGCCTCATCGTCGCGCCGCTCAATCTGCTCTACAACGACGTCTCCAAGGCCATGCCGGTCATCACCACCTTCTGGTTCTTCACCACGCCCATCATCTTCACGTCCCCAGCCAGCGGCGTAGCCGGGATCATCATGACCAAACTCAATCCGGTCACTCCGCTGCTGACCACAACCCGCGAACTCGCCTTCGGCAATGGTCTCTCGTCGCTCACCCGCTTCGAAGGAACAGCCATCCTGACCGTCTGCCTATTTTTCGTCGCCCTCCTCTTCCATCGCATCGCCATGCCGATCGTCATCGATCGCGCCAACGCCTAAGGACACCGCAACCCATGCCAACGCTAGAGAAAGCCTCGATTCAGGGTTCCGTGGGATTGACCAACACCTTCGTGGAGAAGGAGGTCGCGCAAGAGGAGGCTCCCTGCCTCGTCAAAATCGATGGTGTCCGCAAGAAGTACTGCCGCAACCTCCGCCGCTCGCTCTGGTACGCCATGCAGGACGTCTTCGGCGCCCTCACCCTGCGCCAACCCGACAGCAATACACTCCGTGAATTCGAGTTCTGGGCCATCGACGACATCTCCTTCGAGGTCCGGCGCGGCGATAGCCTCGGCCTCCTCGGACGCAACGGCGCCGGCAAATCCACCCTCCTCAAGCTCATCACCGGCCAGCGATCCCTCTCCGCCGGAACCATCACCACCCGCGGCCGCATCGTCGCCCTCACCGAGCTTGGCCTCGGCTTCAACTACGCTCTCACCGGACGCGAAAATGCCTACGTCAACGCCGCCGTCCACGGATTCACCCGCGAAGACTTCAGCAAGATCATCGAAGAGATCATCGACTTCTCCGGCATCCGCGAGTTCATCGACTCCGCCGTCCAGACCTACAGCACCGGCATGAAGGCCCGCCTCGGCTTCTCCATCGCCACCCACCTCAATCCCGACATCCTCGTCGTCGACGAAGTCCTTGCCGTAGGCGATCTCGAATTCCGCCGCAAGTGCGTCCGCCACATCCTCACTTACCTCAAGGGCGGTGGTTCGGTCATCCTCGTCGCCCACGACCCCTACCTCATTCAGTCCATGTGCAACCGCTGCATCGTCCTCGAGCGCGGCAAGGTTATCTTCGACGGCTCCGGCATCGACGGCGTCAACTTTCATTTCGAGGTCGGCCGCAGCTCCGAGTACACCAACCTCTCCGCCAAGGCAGTCGCTGCCGAGAATCGTATCCCCGATTCCCTCGCCGCCGCCGAGGCCGGAATGGCCGAGGAACTCGCCGCCCTGCCCGAAGCCCCACCGCGTGCTCTGCCACCGCTCAGCCCCGAGCAGCCCCTTATCGTCGACGACATCGAAGTCATCGCAGCCGACGGCGGACCGCTCGTCACCGGCAAGCCCGCCAAGGTCTTTTTCCGCTACCGCTCCCTCCGGCCCGCCGAAATCACATGGGGATTCACCATCTGCACCTCAGACATGCAGACCAGCGTCGCATCCTGCGTGAAGGGCCTCGACGGCGACTTCAGTACAGTCCTCGCTGGCGAAGGCGTCCTGGTCGCAACCCTGCCCGACTTCCCGCTCCAACCCGGCGTCTACGCCGTGCGCGGCGGAATCGGCGACGCCCTGTCGCTCACCGCGCTCTCCATCAAGGGCTACCGAGACTCGCCCCACTTCTTCACCGTCGTTCCCGCCGACGTCAGCCGAACCGCGAACTACAAGATTCTGCACCACGATCTCGTCGACATCCGCGTCGAGTGGAAGAACTAAGGCAACCAACTCCGCGACTTCTTCGCCGGCGAACTTTCTTCACCAACGAAGTCCTGCTAGTAGCCAAGTAGATAATGAATCAACAACTTGGAGCATACCTCCCGCAAAAATGACAGCAAATCCTTTGTCAAGCAAAATACCCTGGGACGCCGCCTTATGAGGCTCATTCCATTACACTTACTTCACAAAATAGATTGCACGATCACTCCACCCATCCTGCTATTCTACTAATAGGCGTAAAAACTCCTCCGTACCAACCACCGCCGTCATTCTGGCGCAGCCAGAATCTCGGTATTTTTTGTGGCGGCCGCACACCGTTACTAAATTCGCTGAAAGCTGACAGCTCAACAACTAAGAGCTGATAAATCTTTTTCCTCACCCACCCAACCCAGTATCTCGAACTTGACCCCTAAATTCTCTATTTAGAGCGAATTTCTGGTTCCTATGCCGCCGAACCAATCACCGCCGTCATTCTGGCGAAGCCAGAATCTCTGTAGTTGTCTTTTGTGGCGTTTGCACACCGCAACGACGGTCTATCTAAGTCCTTATCTATCCGAACTTTACCTACTTCATAGGGGAGGGGGGAGGGGGCAGACTCAGCGGCTCCCAAACAACCGCGAAAGCAGACCCTTCTTCTCCTCCGGAACAATCGCCGCAGGCGCAGCCGACTGCACCGGCTTGGCCGCAGGCCGTTTGATCCGCAGCGAATCCAGCTTCTCCTCACTCAGAACTTCAGCCTGATATGAAATCTGGTCCACCTTCACAATGCCATCGCCGTACGGTGGAACCACCTTCACCCCGCGGCTGAAGCGAACCGTAAATTCGTCGCGAATCTGCAACACGTTCAGCTTCGACGGATCGTCCTCGTCCACAACGTATAACAACTGCTTCACACCCTTCGGAAGCAGGGCGACCGCCAGCGCAATCCGAATATCCGGGTTCGTGTTCGGTGCCGACCCGTGATACAAACGCTGGTCGAAGAACGCCGCCTCGCCAGCCTTCATCGGTACGGTCAGCGTACATTCCTCAGCTAGAATCTTGCGCAGAGGATCGTAAGGCGAAGGGTTGTCGATCATCGCCGAGATATGGTTCACCAGGCGGTGCGTCCTCGGAATCACAGTCAGGCACCCATTCGTCTCATCCACATCGATCAGCGGAATCCAAAGATGAACCGCCCGATGCTTCGAGTGATCCACAAAGCTGTAGTCCTGGTGCAACCGCAGCGAACCCTGATTCGAGCCTCCGGCCTTCGAAATGTAGCCGCGCGAGTGAATCACATACTCCGGCATCACACGGGAGATGTAAGGCTCCAGCACCGCCTGCATGCCCTCGGTCATCTTGCGCCGTTCCGGGCAGTCCGGCAGAAACGCCGTCGAATAGAAGTCTGACGGAAGCGTCGGCACAGCCTCAAGGTAAAGACGTCGCAATTCCTCAACCTCTGCCGCGTCGAGCATCGGCATCATTACATAGCCGTCGCGGGTAAACTGCTCTTCGACACTAGGATCGGCGAAAACTGGACTGTAGTTGACGTTCATAAGATTTCGCTTCGCTCTTAGCATTGCCAGTCGTTCCAAATGCCATAATCGTTACGTCTCCCGCCGCGCAAAATTCAAGTCCATCAACGATTGCTGCCTTCTCGATGACCCACCTGATCCTCTGCCGCGAATACCCTCCGGCTCCCTACCCCGCCGGCGGCATCGGAACCTACGCCCGCCACATCGCGCGCCAACTGGCCGAGGCCGGCGAGACCGTCCACATGATCGGCCAGCTCTGGGAAGGCGCACCCAGCCGCATCGAGACTTCCTGTGAAGGCCGCCTCATCGTCCATCGCATCTCCGTCGAAGAGCCCATCGCCAACACGCCCGAAGAAGAGCAGTCTCAACGCAAGATCCTGCAACAACTCGCCGCCTCAACCTGTCCCACCCAGCTTTTCTCCTGGCAAGCCGCTCGCTACGTCGAAGCCCTGCTCGAACGCGAACACATCGACACCATCGAGGCTCAGGAGTGGGAGGCCCCGCTCTACTATCTGCTCGCCCGCCGCGCCGTCGGTCTCGGCCCCGCACAGCGTCCGCCTTGCATCGTGCACCTGCACTCGCCTTCGCAGATGATCTTCGAATACAACGAGTGGGACCAAACCCTCACCGACTTCCTCCCGCTGGCGCGCTTCGAGGAATACACCATCCGCTCCGCAGACGCGATCCTCTGCCCCAGCCACTACCTGGCCCAACAGGTCTCTGACCTTTTCTCCCTTGGCCCCAACCGCGTGCAAGTCATCCCATACGCCATGGGAGTCGAAACGCCGGTCCTGCCCCGCACCCCCGAAGCCTGGGCCAGCGACGCCATCTGTTACGTAGGCCGCCTCGAACTTCGCAAGGGCGTCATCGAGTGGGTCGACGCAGCAGTCAACGTCGCCCACAGCCACGCCACCGTTTCGTTCGACTTCTTCGGTGCCGACACCTACCTCGGCGGCGGCGCCGGTCCTTCTGTCCTCGAGTTCCTCAAAAAGCGAATCCCCCGCGCCCTCCAACCTCGCTTCCGCTTCCACGGCACCAAGTCCCGCGCCGAGTTGCTGAATGCCCTCTCCGAAGTCTCCATCGCCGTAGTCCCCTCCCGCTGGGAGAACTTCCCCTTCACCTGCATCGAGGCCATGTCCACCGGGCTCCCCGTCCTCGCCTCTCCCCACGGCGGCATGGCCGAGATGATCGTCGACAACCAAAGCGGCTGGATCACCGCCGACGGCAGCTCCACTGGCCTCCAAGCCGGTCTACGCCGAGCCCTCGCCACACCCGCAGTCGAGCGAGCCGCCATCGGAGCCAATGCCGCTGCTGCCATCCGCACACTCTGCGCCAACGAAACCGTCGTGCGATCCCACATCGCCTTCCGGAAGCAGGTCGCCGCCGCCGGATCGAATACCGTCCCCACAGGCTCAACGACGCCCTGGACCCTCTACGGCGAGGACGACCTCGACCCCGGCCCATCGGCCTGGCCTGACCTCACCTTTCCGGGCCCGCCAATCGAGCACCGTCCCCCGCGCAAGAAACCGCGCCGCCGCTACTCCGGCATGGCCCTCATCCAATCTCAATCCCTGTCCTTCACCATCCGCTGGTTCCTCGCCGCGCCCCTCCCCGAGAAGGCTCGCTGGCTAGGCCGCATCCTGCGCCAGCCTCAGCGCGTCACCAACTGGCTCGCATGGCAGGTCAAGAGCCGCCTCCGCCCCGCACCGTCCGGTGACGCGAAATGAACGACCTCGTCTCCGTCATCATCCCCGTCTACAACGGCGCGGAGTTCGTCGGCGCGGCCATTGAATCCGCCCAGACCCAGACCCACCGCAACCTTGAAATCATCATCGTTGACGACGGATCCACCGACACAAGTCTGCAAATCGTCCACGAATACGCCGCCCATGACGCCCGCATCCGAGTCATCCCGCAAAAAAATGGTGGCGTAGCCAAGGCGCGCAACACCGCCATCGAAGCCGCCGGCGGCGACTTCATCGCACCTCTTGACGCCGATGACCTCTGGCTCCCCAACAAGATCGAACGCCAGCTCCAGGCCATGTCCGTCGCCGGCCGGGACTGCGGCTTCGTCTACTGCTGGTGGGCCTCCATCGACCCAGCCGGCAAAGTCCTCGACCGCTCACCGCGCTGGACCATCGCCGGACCCCAGTTCGAGATGCTCTTCGTCATCAACGTCACCGGCAACGCCAGCGTCCCGCTCTTCCGGAAGCAATGCCTCGTCGAAGCCGGAGGCTACAACCCCGAGCTCGCAGCAGCAAAGTCCGGCGGCTGCGAAGACCTCGAAGTCGCGCTGCGCATCGCCTCCCGCTACACCATCGCTGTCGTCCCAGACATCCTCGTCGGCTACCGCCGGGTACCCGGCAGCATGAGCTCAGCCTGCGACACGATGTGGCGTTCGCGCCAGATGGTCCTCCGGAATATTCTGCCCCTCCGCGCGGACATGACGCCCGCCCTCCTGCGCCGTTCCGACCGCCACTTCTCCATCTATCTGGCCGCGCTCTCCTTCTGGTCGGGCAATCTCCGCGAGGCCATCCGCTGGGGTCTACGCTCCGGCGTCAAGCTTCCGCTGCTCTTCGCGCCTCACATCCTGAAGGCGCTGTTGAAGCCGCGGGGCAGTGAGAAAACCCAGCAGGTCATGCGCCCCGGCGAGACCATCGATACCAACGCAATTCCCGAGCCGCTACTGCCGTATGACCGCATTTTTGCCCAACGTTAATCAACGTTTCAATAACACCTAAGTTCAGCTTGATCACTTGCTATTGCATTGGAAACAAGCGACCATGAGTCTTAGATCAACCATGGTTTGGAGGGGTTTGTGGCAGCGCAAAACGGTACGCCGCTGATCACCGTCATCATCCCTGTGTACAACGGTGCGGAGTACGTCGGCGAGACAATCGAATCAGCGTTGAAGCAGACCTATCGCAATCTCGAAGTCATCGTCGTCGACGACGGATCGACCGACGCAACGCTCTCGGTGGTCCAGTCCTATGCCCATCAGGACGACCGAGTCCGCGTCATCTCCCAACCCAACAGCGGCGTCTCCGCAGCCCGCAACGCAGCCATCGCAGCCGCTTGCGGCGAGTTCATTGCGCCCCTTGACGCAGACGACCTCTGGCTCCCCACCAAGCTCGACCGCCAGCTCCGCAGAATGGTCGAAGCAGGTGAAGACACCGGCATCGTCTACGCCTGGTGGGCCTGGATAGACGAGCGCGGTATCATCGTCGACCGCTCGCCGCGCTGGACCATCGAAGGCAACGTCCTCGACAAGCTGATGTACATCAACTTCATCGGCAACGCCAGTGTCCCGCTCTTCCGCAAATCGCACGTCGACGCCGTCGGCGGGTACAACACCGCAGTCATCCCCAGTGAGCCGCTGATCTGCGAGGACTACGACCTCGCCCTCCGCATCGCCGCCCGGTACAAGGTCGTCGGAGTCCCCGAAATCCTGATGGGCTACCGCCGCCGCTCCGGAAGCCGCAGTACCGATTGCGATGTGATGTGGCGCTCGCAACAAGCCGTCATGCAGAACATCCGCACCTTACGCCCCGACCTGCCTCCGGCCCTCTTCGCTGCCTGCGACAAGCAGTTCGCCATGTATGTCGCCGGACTCGCCTACATGTCCGGCGATTGGAAGACCGCAGTCCGCTGGGGTATGCGCTCCGGCCCCAAGCTGCCGATCCTGATCGCACCTTACGTCCTGAAGATGGTCCTGTTGCCGCGACGCAAGCCAAAGTACCCCATGGTCATGCGCCCCGGCCAGAAGATGGACACGACCGGCATCCCCGAGCCGCTCTTCCCCTACGACCTCATCCTGTCGCCGCTCCAGCAGCCCGCGCGCATCTTCTGGACCATCGTCTACCTTCCCGTCCGCCTCTTCTGGTGGCTCGTTCAAATTCCGCGCCTGTGGGCTCACCGTGCGATCCAGTGGTCGCTCGAAGAGCGCATGCGGCGAGACCACATCGCCTCCGCCCCATCCAACAAGCCCCGCATCCTCGCCACTGCCTGCTGGCACTTCCCCATCTACTCGCAGACCTTCGTCTACCGCGAAGCACTCGCGCTGGTCAACAAGGGATACGAAGTCCGCTTCGGATACGGCTGCGAGACCTCGGTGAAACAGCTACCCGACGACCTCGTCCCTCTCTGGGATCTCCGCCGCCGCATCCTCTACGCCGATTCCACAGCCGCCCGCGACTTCGAACACTACCAGGCCACCATGCCGGCCCGTGTCAACCTCATCATCCGCTCCATCGCCGAAGCCGGCTCAATGAGCGAGGAAGAGGTCATCCAGAATCGCCACTTCCTCCACGCCTTCTCCTTCGCGAGGTTTGCCGAGGCCTGGCAACCGGACTACATCCACACGTACTTCTTCTATGAAGCCGCCGTCTTCGGCTACGTCGCGTCGACTCTGCTGAATGTCCCGCGCGGTGTCAGCTGCTACGCCGACCACATGGTCGACGATTACGACCTGAAGCTGGTCAAGCTCCACATGGCCACCTGCGATGTTGTCGTCGCAACCTCTGCCCGCATCAAGCGCGAACTCGAAGAGCTCGTCGGCCACCCGCTGCCCAACGCCATCGTCAAGCCTAACGGCATCGACTCCACCCGCTTCGTCGCTGCCGACCGCGCTCCCAACGGTCCTGGCCGCATCGTCAAAGGTGTCGCCGTCAACCGCATCCACGCCAAAAAGGGTATGACTTACCTCGTCGAGGCCATCCTCCTGCTGCGTGATCGCGGCGTCCCCTTCATCATGGAAATCCTCGGCGAGTACGACGAGCACGACCCCAACGGCCTCGCCTACTTCGAGCAACTCAAGCAGTTCGTCGCCGATCACAAACTCGAACAGCAAATCCTCTTCCTCGGCCGCCAGACAGCCGAGCAGGTCCGTCAGCATCTCTCTGACGGCGATATCTTCGTCGCTCCCTTCGTCGAGCTAGCCAACGGCGACAAGGACGGCATCCCCACCGCGCTGCTCGAAGCAATGGCGGCGGGCTGCGCCATCGTCGCCACCGACGCCGGTTCCATCACCGAGGTGTTCGACAACGGCGTCGAGGGCCTGATGGTCCCGCAATTTGATTCGACCGCATTAGCCGACGCCATCGCCCTCCTGGTCGCCGACGATTCCCTCCGCACCCGCCTCGCCCGTGCAGCGGTCCAGCGCGTCCGCCGCGAGTTCGACGTCAGCCACTGCGAGGCTATCTTCCACGAGCGCGTACAGGCGGCCATCGAAGCCCGCCACGCTCAATCGCAGGTGGCCGCCCCCCGATGAAGATCGCTCTCCTTTCGTTCGAATATCCTCCCGAAACTGGCTTCGGCGGCATCGGTACCTACACCTGGTACCAGGCCCGTGCGCTGGTCAAACTCGGCCACCAGGTCCACGTCCTTGCCGGTGCCACCGAGCCGTGTGCGCTGCGCTCCACCGAGCATGACGGGGTGATCGTCCACCGCTTCCGGGCGAACGATCTCGTTACCAAATTTTCGGACCTCTTCGGCAAATTCCGCTGCTACTGGACCCGCCAGCGCATCGGCAACGCCTGGTGTATGTATATCGGCCTCAAGCAATTGATGAAGCTCCACACCTTCGACATCGTCGAGATGCCCGAGTGTGGCGCCGAGGGCGCACTCATCAACGCCATCCTCAAAATCCCCACTATCGTCCGATTCCACTCGCCCTCGCGCCTGATCATGGAGTTCTACGACGTCCCCAAAGCCGACATCGCCATGTGCTCCTGGGTGGAGCAGATCGCCATCGACCACGCCACCTCGCTCACCTCCTGCTCGGCGTTTCTAGCCGACGAGGTCCATCACAAAATGGGCGTCGCCCGTCACATCGACGTCTTCGCCAACGGCATCGACCTGCCGCTCTTCGACCAGGAACCCATCGCCAATCTCACCGAACGATACGGCGTCCCGCCCGGCCAGGTAACCATCCTCTTCGCCGGCCGTATGGAGCGCCGCAAAGGAATTCACCTCTGCGCCGAGATCGTCGAAACCATCCTCAGCCGCCACGACGTCACCTTCCTCTTCGCCGGCGAAGACATTTTCGGCTACGTCGAGAAGACCCTCAAGCCAGCGCTCGAAGGCAAGCAACTTCTTGGCTCCTTCCGCTACCTCGGCAAGCTCGACTTCAAAGAACTCCGCGCCGCGGCCCGGGCGGTCGACATCTACCTGCTGCCCAGCGTATGGGAAAACTGCCCCTACTCGTGCCTTGAAGCCATGGCCTCCGGTCGAGCTATCGTCTGCTCGGACCAGGGCGGCATGCCCGAACTCATCCAGAACGGCGTCAGCGGATTACTGGCACAATCCGAAAATCCAGCCTCGTACGCAGCTCAGCTCGGCCGACTGATTGACGACCCCGATTTGCGCCGGACGCTCGGCGCCGCAGCCCGCAAATCCGTAGAGCAAAGTTTTGCCGACACAACCATTGCCCAGCGAAGCGTGGACGCCTATCACAGGTGTGTTGCTCGGTTACCATCGCCGTGATTTGTTTACGTTGTAAACAATCGACAACATAACCTCAAAGAGTCATCAACTTAGGTACTTTCGTTCGGGTCCTGGTGCTTATGCTCGTAATGCCCAATGTATACTTAGGTCACCTGGGGATCCCAGGATCAACAAGCCGCGAATCTAAAGCGGTTGGCACCGCACTATATACATTTTCTTCCTCGCGAAGTTTGAGGCGCCACTCATGCCTGTTTCGATTTCGGTGATCATCCCCGCCTGCAATGCCAGCGCGCATCTAACCCGATGTCTTGACGCCCTGAGTTACAGCAATAAATCATCCTTTGAAACCATCGTTATCGACGATGGATCAACCGACAACACCATCGAAATCGCCGAAAGCTTCGCTGTAAAAGTCCTCAAAAATGAGCGCCGCATGGGTCCGGCGTTCGCCAGAAACCTGGCAGCCAAGCAAGCCACCGGCGACATCCTCTTCTTCATCGATTCCGATGTCTGCGCCAAGGCTGACACACTGGCCAAGATCGCCCAGCACTTCGACTCGGACGAGAACCTTGCCGCCCTGATGGGTTCTTACGACACCGACCCCTACAGCCCCGACTTCATCTCCCAGTACCGCAACCTGATGCACTCCTACGTGCACCAGACCGGGGCCGTACAGGCCTCGACCTTCTGGAGCGGATGTGGCGCGATCCGTCGCTCCATCTTCCACGACCACAGCGGCTTCAGCGAAGACTATGCCCGCCCGGCCATCGAAGATATAGAACTCGGCTACAGACTGGTCCGCTCCGGCTGCAAGATCATGCTGGACCGCTCCCTCCTCGTCACGCACCTGAAGAAGTGGACCTTCATCGGTCTCGTCAAAACGGACATTCTGGATCGCGGCATCCCCTGGACAGAACTCATCCTGCGCGACAAGTTCATGCCCAACGACCTGAACCTCCAGCTCAGCCAGCGGGTCAGCGTCGCTCTGGTGTTTCTGCTGATCGGGCTCTCCGGCACGCTGGCCGTGATGAACGGTATTTACATGCTACTGCCGCTCTTCGCCACCGTCTTCCTCATGCTGGCTCGCTGGTGGGGAGAGATCGGCAGCTATAAGCGTCCGCGCCGCGCCCTGGCCGTGCTGTCGCTCACGATTCTCGCCATCTGCACGATCGCCTACCGGCAGCACATGTACGGCCTGATCCCGCCATTGCTCATCACGCCGATCCTGCTGCTGCTGCGCCACCGTTACAACCAAAGCGGTCGACTTACATCGATGCATCGCTGGTATGGAATCTTCTTCATCTGCGCTTCGGTCCTCGTCGCCGCGTACTACCTGCCGTCGCACCACCTCATCTTCGCCTGCTTTGCCGTGGTAGCGCTGCTCGCCCTGCTCAACAGCCAGTTCTACATCTTCCTCGCGGGCAAGCGCGGCATCGCCTTCATGCTGTGCGCAATCCCCTTCCACCTGCTCTACCACTTCTACAACGGGCTATCCTTCATCGCCGGAATCGCCCGCCATTACTGGATGGCCGCGACCCTTCCCGCGACGCCTCCGAATCCCAAAGACCCGACCACGCCGCTCAATCAAGCCAACTAGAGCGAGTTTCTCGTGGCTATCCATCCAACTTAAGCAATGCTGTCATTCTGGCAAAGCCAAAATCTCCGTTAGTTGTCTTTGCGGCCTCGACGCCGCTTCGCCGAATTCGCTCTGAGCCGCTTCCCTCAAGCTGGAGTCGTCAGACGATTCGCCGAGATGGGCGCGATCCCCCAAACCTGCACCGGAGCGATACCTGACGCACCCGTCAACTCAATCGCAATATCCGGGGCCTGCTTCTCTTCGTAGTAAAACCGCTTCGTATACCCCACGCTCTGGTTCACCAGCACCTCAATCACCGAGCCGTCCACGAACCCATGCAGACGCGGTCCTTGCCCATTTGCAACGAGCACCATGTGCCCACCGATCTCTACGGAATGCGTCGCCGCCGAATACTTGACCCGAAGCAAATCGTTAGCCTGTTTCCCGCTCCGCAGCATAAGTTCAAAGTCGCCGCACCCGGCCTTCGCGTGGTGCAGAAACTCCCCGCAAGCCCCGTGGATCGTCTTTCCCGGCGCTGGTCTGCGCAGTGCCGAAAGTTCCGGCAGCATTGTCAATCGCAGCGATCCATCTTGATCCAGATTCATCACGCGCGGCAGGCTCATCATCCCTGACCATCCCGCCTTGCGCATTTCGTCATCGCTGCGACGTTCCGGAACCCAGCCCCACAGAATCCTGCGGTCGCGCGCGTCAAGCTGCGTCTTGGGCGCATAGAAGGCATCCAGATCAAGCAGCCCGGTCTTCCGCGCCGTGAACTTCATCGTTGCCGCATCCAACTCACCCGACTGCCAGAACACCTTGCCCATCGTCGAGTAGATCAGCACATGTCCGCCGTCGAGCGCAAAGAAGTCCGGGCACTCCCACATCTCGCCGTTGTCACAAGGATTGCTGGCTGGCTTACCGGTCCACTGGCCGCTCGTCAGTCGATGCATGTACTCCCAGTTCTTCAGGTCCGTCGACCGGTAGAGCAACACGCAGCCGCCGACGTGCTCGTCGCCGGAACCCACCGTCAGGTAGTACCAGTCGCCCTGCTTCCACGCCGATGGATCGCGAAATCCCGTCACCTTCATCCCTGGCGGAGTCGTAGCGATGACAGGCTGCGGAAGCTTCGTCCAGCGCGCCAGGTCGGTGTCGTCGCTGTAAGCCAGGCATTGCGTTTCGAGCAGATTCGAGTGCCCATCCCGCAAGGTCGCCAGCTCCGGCGTGCTCTGCACGGTGCCGGTGTAGATCATGTAGACACGCTTGCCGACAGTGATCGCCGAACCCGAAAAAACCCCGAAGGCATCCGGGCTTCCAGGTGTCGGAGTCATAGCGACGGGCAGGTGCGTCCAGTGGATCATGTCCTTGCTGACGGCATGATTCCAGCTCATGTCGCCCCAGACCGCCCCGTGCGGGTTGTACTGGAAGAACATGTGGTATCTGCCATTGAAGTAGACGGGGCCGTTCGGATCGTTCATCCAGTTCTTCGCCGGAAGCAGATGAAACTGGGGCCGCATCTGGTCCGCAGCCAACCCTGTTCCCGGCGTCTCCTGTCCCGTCAGGCTACACGGCGTCGCTGCCAACGTCATGGCCGCACCGGCGGTGGCTAGAAACGCACGCCGTGTTGTTTGTGCACTTTTCATGGCTTCTCCTTTTTCTTCTCCATAGACCTTGCCGCATCCTGTTCTCGACGGGCATCCTCTGCTGCGCCCGTCCTGGTGTAGATGTCGGCCAGCGCACGATGTACATCCACGTCATCCCTATCAACAGCCTCAGCGGCTTTCAAATGTTCGAGAGCACGATCCGCCTGCCCCGCATCCAGCTCGATCATGGCGACGTTGAAGAGCGCGGCGAAGTCTTTTGCGTCCGCCGCGAGCGCGAGCTCGAACTCTGCCCGGGCCTCCGCGACCCTGTTTGTTGCCAGCATCACCCCACCGAGAGACGCGTGCGCAGCAGCATCGCCGGGCTGTAACGCCAGTACCGCCCGTAGCTCCTTCTCCGCTCCGGCATAGTCCTGGCGCTGCAACTCAATCGCGGCCAGATCGAAGTGCGCGTCGGAGTAGCTCCCGTCGATCTGAATCGCCTTCCGCAGCAGTGCGGTAGCCTCATCGGGGTCGCCCGTCTGGTTGATCGCCGAGGCAAGCGCCGTCATCGTCCGCGCATCGTTGGGCGCGGCCTCCACTACCTTGCGATACAACGCTACCGCCTGCTGAAACTGGCCTTGCCCCATGTCCAGCGAGGCTACATTGAAGAGCGCGATCGGGTCACGCGAATCCTTCGTCAGCCGATGCTCCATCCAAGCGCGCAGCAACGGCGCTCGCAGATCGCCGCCACCAGACTGGCCACGCGGCAGCACCTGCAGCCAGAGGTGGCTCATCTCATCCGCAGACCGATTGCCTGCCTTCACCCGAATCGGCGGCGAGTTTGGGTTGTGCGGGTTGCCGGCGGAATTGTCGTAGGTGTACCGCATGTGGATTGTCGTCCCGGCCACTAGAACCATCGGCGTGGCATAGCGATAAATGGCTTGCCGATCGATATCCCAGCTTTCAATCACAATCAGATCCCTGCGCTGCCCGTCGGGGCCTTCCGCCCATCCCTCCATGCGCTTACCCAGGTAGTGTGCGTGCGGATAGATCGCCAGCAGATCAACATCCGCAGGCAACGCGAGTTGGTCTTCCACTGCAAAGTCCTTGTCGCCTGCCGGAATATCCAGTCCCGCATCGTCCTCCAACTGCAGCAGTATCGGCGACTGCTTCGCCGCCGTCTGCGTAAAGTAAAGCCCAACCCTGGCCCGCACCGTCTCCGGTTTACCCGTCGGCTTCAGATGCATATTCAGGATCAGGTCATTTCCCGGATCAAGCCGCCATGGCAGGTCGGCCCGCTCAACCAGCGCCGAGGAGTCCGGCTTCCAGTACAGAAAATGACTGTCCGGATCGAACGTCTCCCCCGCATCCACCATCACATCCATGCCCGGGATTCCCGCCTTCCAGTCCGCAGGGTGCGTGCGCCGCAACGATGCGCTGCGATCGATGGCGAGATTCGCATGATGCACGACCTGCGGCGTTCCGGGCTTGATTTCCATAGCCCGAACCCACCGGCTCTGCGTCAACGGCACCGGCAGAATGAAATTGCTGAACAGATCGGTTCCCGCCGCCGGTACGCTCATCGCCGCATCCATTTCGACGATCAAATCCGGTTGACCCAACTGCCAGTCGCTCGTGTATTTCGGGGGAGCTTTCGCGTCCCGGGAATCGCCCTCGGCCATCCCCTCATCGACCCACCGCTTGATCAGGTCGATTTCCTCAGTCGAGAGCCGACGGTCCTCTGCGAATTGACCGTGCGGACCACTCGGAAGCCACGGAGGCATGTAGCGAGCCTGTGTCACGCGCTCCACGGTCGTCCCCCACCGCCGCGCATTGCTGTACGTCATCAACGAGAACGGCCCGGACCCGCCTTCGTGGTGGCATGAGGTGCAATGCTGGTACAGAATCGGCGCAATATGCCGGTTGTAGGTGATGGTTGCTTCCCCAGCCGTAACGATAGATTCCCCACCGTCCCATGCGAGCGCCACTGCACCAACCACTCCGCCAATAAACAGCATCCGCAGCACACCCATCATGGCGCACCTACGATGCCACAGCCAACAGTCGGCCCGCCGGGTGGATTGGGAGCCCTCCCGTCGAGAACGGCCGTGACCGCCTCTTCAAGATTATGCCTGGTGGCCTCAGGCCGTTCCTTTCCGATGCCGAGATACCGATCGTCAATCCGGCCGCGGTACACGGTGTTCCATCCGGCTTTGCCCTGGGCCAGTACCACCGCCTCAGGCGTCCACTTTGCGCCGGTGAAGTGAGCGAGACGCCCGTGCGGATCGGTCAGCAGCTTGTCTCCCATGCGAAAGGCTGCGGCATGGTCACGAATCCCTCGCCCAGTCTCAGTTGAATTCGGATACACAAACCAGAACGCAACGCCACGTTCCGAGAACTCCGCTTGCACCCGTTTCATCTCCGGCAGCGTCCTGTTCGAGATGGGGCAATCGGAAGCCAGGAAGAACACCACGACCGCATGACTCGCTCGGCTACCAGCCAACGGGACGGAGTGTCCCGTAAGGTCGGTCCCGGATGGCAACGCCTGACTGAACGCTATCCCGAAGGACAGCAGGAAGAGCGTCGCGAGCCGCCGGACAACGACCATCGACAATCCCCCCTCGACCACCCTGCTAGAGCAATTTTCCTGTTGCTATACCGTCAAACAACCACCGCCGTCATTCTGGCGAAGCCAGAATCTCCGTATTTGTCGTTCGGGAGGCGATACACCTTCGCGAACTTGGCTCTAAGCAGCCGCGCCCCGGCCCTCTTTCAACTTGTGCTGCAGCATCTCCAGCGAGAGCCCTTTCGTCTCCGGATAAGCAACCCAAACGGTCACAAACTGAACCACCATCATCACCGCGAAGAACGCGAATGGAAGCGGTTTGGAATACCGGGCGACCACGGGAAAGAGCAAGGTGATCAAGCCGTTCATCACCCAGTGTGTCGAAGATCCCAGCCCCTGCCCCTTCGACCGAACGGCAGTCGGAAACACTTCACTCAGATAAACCCAGATGACGGCGCCCTGCGAGATCGCGAACGACACGATGAATCCCACCAGGAGCGGCAGCAGCAGACCCTGGTGCGTCCCGACATGGAACAGCACAGCAACACCCGCAAGACACACACCGCAACCAACCGCGCCAATCAGCAGCAGCGTCTTGCGTCCCAGCTTGTCGATCAGCGAGATGCCTAGCAGGGTCGCCAGCAAATTCGCCAACCCAATCGCCACAGCCTGCACATTGGCCGACATCGTTCCGAATCCAGCCGTCGCGAAGATGTCGTTCAGGTAGTACAAAATCGCGTTGATGCCCGTCAGTTGGTTGAACATGCCAATCGTGATGGCAAGAAAGATTGGCAGGCTATGTCGTTTGTCGAACAGCGGAACCTTCTCGCCGCCGTCCTCCTTCAGCGACTCGATGATCGCATCCACCTCAGCCTGCGAGTCGGGCGAGCCCATCGCCGTCAACGTCAGCAGCGCCTCGTCGATCCTGTTCTGCGTCACCAGCCAACGCGAGCTCTGCGGAACGCTGAGCAACAGCAGCAGGAAAAACAGCGCTGGCACGAAGGCCACGCCGAGCTCCACGCGCCACTCGATCAAACCGAGGTGAAATTGCGAGATCACCGCATTCGACAAATAGGCCAGCAAAATTCCGATGACGATATTGATCTGGAACAACCCGACCAGCCGCCCGCGCCACTTGGCCGGTGCCAGCTCCGCAATATAAACCGGACCGAGCACCGACGACCCGCCGATCCCGATGCCGCCAATGAATCGGAACACCAAAAACAGCGTCCAACTCGGAGCCAGCGCGCAGCCCAGGGCGGAGATGACGTACAGCACCGCCATGATCCGCAACGCAGACCGACTGCCGATCTTTTGGCCAAGCTCGCCGCTGCCCATCGCACCGGCGACGGTGCCCCAAAGCGCGATCGAGACGGTAATCCCAAGCGCCCACGAACTCAACCCGTACTGCTGCGTCAGCGGATGCGTCGCACCGGCAATCACCGCCGTGTCGAAACCAAACAGCAATCCACCCAGCGCACCCGTCATCGCGCTCTTACCCAAAAGCATTAAGGCGCCAGTCCGTTTAGAATCCAATCTTCACCTCAGGGGTCGCAGATTATCATTACATTTAGCAGACAATACGATACCACCTGACATAACATTTTGATTGCGGAAAAACCCGGCCCGGATCGGATTCCCTGACACCCCTCACGAACGCGGAGGCACCATGCAATCCAACCCATCGGCCCCCACGCTGGCTATCGGCGAACTGCTGTGGGATCTGATCCCGACCGGCGCTCGCCTCGGTGGCGCAAGCACCAACTTCGCCGTACTCAGCGCTCGCCTTGGCGACTTCTCCGCCCTCATCAGCTGCATCGGCGACGATCCCCTCGGCCACCAGGCCGCCTACCGTCTCGCCGCGCTGGCGGGTACGCCGGACGCCAAAGGCCACCTCGATCTCGCCGGAATCCAGATTTCACGCACCCTGCCAACCGGTACCGTAGCCGTCACCTTCGACTGCAACCACCGCCCGCAGTACGAGATCGTCAGCCCAGTGGCATGGGACGCGATCCTGTTCCCGCCACAGGCCTTTGAACTCGCCAGCCGCGCCGCAGTCATCTGCTTCGGAACCCTCGCCCAGCGTGAGGAGGTCTCCCGCCACTCCATCCGCACGCTGGTTCAGGCTGCGGGACCAGATTGCATCCGGGTCTGCGATCTCAACCTGCGCGCACCGTTCGTCAGTGCGAAAGTCGTCTGCTGGTGTCTGCAGCACGCCGACGTCCTGAAGATAAGCGACGAAGAACTGCCGGAGGTCGCCAGATTGATCGGCCAACCGGGCCTCGCCGAAGGCATCACGTCCCCGCTCGACGATGAAGCCCTTACGGCCGCAGCCACACAGTCCGCCCAGGCGTTACTAGCATTTGCCCCGCAGTGCCGCCTCGTTTCGATCACGCTCGGCCCGCACGGCAGCCTGCTCGCCGACCGCAGCGGCATCCACCGGCATCGTGGCTTCGTCATTCAGGTTGCGGATACCGTCGGCGCCGGCGATGCCTTCACCGCTGGACTGGTCCACGCCTATCTTAGAGGCGCGTCGCTGGCCCAGATCAGTGAAGTCAGCAATCTGTGCGGAAGCCATGTTGCAAGCCATCCCGGAGCAACGCCGGAGCTTCCGCCATCACTGCTTCAGGCCATCGCAGCAGCACTCAAGAGCTGAAGTTTAAGCTCCACCACTGGACGCACGAACCACAAGCTCTGTCCGCACCAGCACGTCCTTTGTTGCCTGCCCCGGATGTTGCAGGCGCTCAAGCATCGTGGCCATGGCGGCGGCTCCAATCTCGTTACAGTCCTGGCGAATCGTCGTGAGCGGCGTTGGCAAAAACCGCGCATAGCTGACGTCGTCGACTCCCGCCATCATCACATCCTCGGGAATTCTGAACCCCACTTTGCTCAGCGTCTGCATCAACCGGGCCGCCGTAATATCGTTGGCACAAACGATTGCGTCGGGCCGCCCTTTCTCCATCATCTGCATCACGTACAGCGGGTCTTCGAAGTCGCCGCTGACGGTAACGCCATCTTGCAGACCCAGCGCAAGCAACGCCTCGCGATACCCCGCTGCCCGAGCCTCGACCGTCGACGCAGAGTTCAGGCGCATCGCAAATGCAATTCGCCTGGCCCCGGCCTTGAACAGGTGCTCGGTCAACAGATAGCCCGCGCGATGATTGTCAATGCCCACCAGATCGAAGTTCGACCGCAGCGGATAGCGTTCGAAGCACCGGTCAAGCAGCACGACGGGAATCCCCGCAGCCTCCAATCGAGCCGCAATCCGGTGATTTACTTCCTCGCGTGTCTCGGCATACTCCGCCGGCGCGAAGAACACGCCAGCCACCTTCTGCGCGATGTATTGCTGACACAGCCGCTCCGCAGCCTGCGCCCGATCCCCCGCCAGCCCCGTGGAATGTCCCCAGGAAAGCGAGTGCGACTTGGCCGCAGGAGACCGCATGATGCCCCGGCAGATCGGTTCGAAAATATCAGTCGTTCCCAAGTCCGGGATCAACAGCCCGAACTGCAGCGAGTCTTGTTGGGCGGGCTTCTCCACGTATGTCCCAGACCCCGGACGCCGAGTCACCAGGTGCTCGCGCTGCAGGCTTTGGAAAGCCTTGGCCACCGTAATCCGCGACGCCTGAAAACGTTCGCACAGCACGGCCTCGCTAGGCAGCCGTGAGCCGGGCTTGTACACTCCTGATTGAATCTCGGACAGCAGTTGCTCGTAAATCAAGCGATGGCGAGGCATCTCTGGTTTCGTGCCGTCTTCACTCTGCGAGAGATCGTGAGCCCGATTTGAGTTGGACTTTTTCTTGGAAGAGTTCATTGCGCCTTGTCAAAATTAGGTATTCGTTGATTCTGTCACATCCGAAATTCTGCGCGGATGCTCTTGAGCTAAACCAATGCACGATATAGAAGACGCGCAACCAAGCTATCGCAATTGACAACACTTATGCAATGCAACTGTCTTATCTAATTACCGTGTGCTCTGCAGCGTCCCGCAGTATCATGATCCTCTGCGGGCTGCGACACTCGCCAGATGCACCGAAGAGTCAACTTCGAAAGGCTTCCACGGGACCCATGTACCCACTCATCCAACTGCCAGTCCCAACGCGTTTCCTTCTTGCACTTGCACTCTTGTCGGTCGGCTTCACGACGCTGCTCCCGGCTCAGAATCCGCTCGAATCGCAAAAGGAGCGGTCCCAGGAAGGTGCGCAGCCGCCGGCGCACGGAGGCTCTGGAACGGCCGGTGTTTTTCCGCCGGTATACGATGCCGCGCATCGCCCAATCACCGCCGGCGGCTCGGTCAAATCGGGTCCAATCGTGTTTGAGAACATTGCGGTCAAAGCCGGCCTGACAACCTGGCATCATCAGATGGGCTCGCCGGACAAACGCTTCATCCTCGAAACCATCGGCTCCGGCGTCGCGCTGCTGGACTATGACAACGATGGCTGGCTCGATATCTACCTCGTCAACGGCAGCACCGAACCCGCCCTCTCCGGCAAGTCGCCATCGCCCCACGCGGCCCTTTTCCACAACAATCACGACGGCACCTTCACCGATGTCACCGCCAAGGCCGGCGTGGCCAACGACCGCTGGGGCTTTGGAGCCGCAGTTGCCGACTTCGACAATGACGGCTGGCCAGATATCTACGTCACTAACTTTGGCAAGAATCGGCTCTACCGCAACAATCACGACGGCACCTTCACCGACGTCGCCGACAGGGCTGGCGTTAGCCTCGGCAACTGGTCGACCGGCGCAACCTGGGGCGACTACGACGGCGATGGCAAACTCGACCTCTTCGTCCCCGGCTACGTCCACTACGACCTCAAAAGCCAGGCCGAATCCTCAGACGCCATCCCGCTTTCGTTCTGCCAGTACCGTGGCGTCAAGGTCCTGTGCGGTCCGCGCGGACTCCCCGGTGAGGGCGATCATCTCTTCCACAACAATGGCGACGGCACCTTCGCCGACGTATCCGCGAAAGCCGGAGTCGCCGACAAGTCCGGCTACTACGGACTCTCCAGTGTGTTTGTCGACGTCAACGGCGACGGCAAACTCGACCTCCTCGTCGCCAACGACTCGACCCCCAATTACCTCTACATCAACAACGGCGACGGCACCTTCGACGACCAGAGCTACCCATCCGGCTACGCCCTGAACAAGGAGGGTCGCGAGACGGCATCCATGGGCATCGCAGTCGGCGACTATCGCAACAACGGCCTCCTCGACATCTTCAACACCACCTTCTCCGACGACTACAAGCCGCTCTATCGCAACGATGGCGACGCCAACTTCACCGACGTCAGCTACGACACCCACATCGCCGAGCTCACCATTCCTTTCCTCGGCTGGGGCACCGCCTTCCTCGACTACGACAACGACGGCTGGAAAGACCTGCTGGAGGTGAACGGCCACGTCTACCGCAACGCCGACGCAAACTCCTGGGGCACGACCTGGGCGCAGCGCCCGCTGCTCTTCCACAACTCCGAAGGCAAGCGAATCGAACCAGTGCCCGCAGTCGAAGGCACAGCCCTGGCCGATGTGTTGACTTCGCGGGGCCTGGCCGTCGGCGACCTCTTCAACGACGGGCGCATGGACGCAGTCATTAACAACATCGACGCCACCCCGTCCCTGTTTCGCAACATCGATCCCAACAAGAACCACTGGGTAGCTTTCCGCCTGATCGGCGGCCCGAAATCACCGAAGGACGCTATCGGCGCGACCCTCTACCTGACGGCCAACGGCTCTCGCCAACGCGCCGACATCTTCTCCGGCGGCAGCTACGCGTCCACCTCCGACATGCGCCCGCACTTCGGAATCGGCACGGCTACTACCGTCGAATCGCTCGAAGTCCACTGGCCAAGCGGGCTGGTTGAACAGTTCCCCGTACCCGCCATCGACCGCTTCCAAACCCTGACCGAAGGCCAAGGCAAACCCGTTCCCGCCAAGTAACGCCGTCATTCTGGCAAAGCGAGAATCTCAGTATTTGCGTTCCCATCCAAGCCCAAACACTTGGGTGCCCCATTCATCGCGCTTTTGCGATGAGTGGGATCGCTACTCATCAAGGCAGTACCTTCCCTTTACCCTCGACCAGCTCAACGAACCGATCCACCCCCTCCACCGCGAACGCCTCCCGGCCGCCATTAGGCCACCGAACCTCAATCGACGTAGGCCTACTATCCGCTCCCAGCCCAAAGTGCAGCCGCAGATCATTGCTGCTGTTATAGCTCGACCCGCTCCGCACCTCATCCACCCAGTTGCGCTTACTCCCATGCAGCACGACGCGAGCCCCGATCGCCGACCGATTCGACTTCGTACCAGTCAGCTTCAAACCCAACCAATGATTCGTATTCTTAGCTTCGTTGACGAGCAACATCGGCCTGTCGCTGAGGTTGTTCACCACGGCTTCAAGACGCCCATCATTCCACAAATCCGCAATCGCCAACCCGCGGCCCGACATCGGCTCGTTCAGCCCTGGCCCGGACGCCTTCGACACATCCTTGAACTTCCCATTGCCCTGATTCCAGTAGAGAAAACGCGGCTCCTTGAACGTCGCTCCGAGCTTCGCTGCATCCACCTCCGGGTACACATGCCCGTTCACCACAAGCAGGTCCGGGTAGCCATCGTTGTCGACGTCGGCAAACATAGCACCCCAACCCAACGCATCCAGGTTGATCCCGAGGCCAGCAGCTACTGTCATATCGGTAAACGTACCGTCACCATTCGCGCGATACAGCGTGGCAGTGTCATCTGAAAAATTTGTCTTGAACAGATCGATGTGGCCGTCCCCGTCGAAGTCCGCCGCAGTCGACCCCATGCCCGCCTGTTCGCGGCCATCTTCATTGAACGCCGCGCCGGAGTCCGGGCCGACATCGGTAAACGTCCCATCGTGATTGTTCCTGTAAAGGATGGACGGCGTCGAATCGCAAGCCACATAGAGATCTGTCCAGCCGTCCTCATCGAAGTCCAGGGTCGTCACCGAGAAGCAGTAATGCCCCGCGGTCTTTTCGATCCCACTTGCTGCACTGACATCCTTGAACCTGCCTCCACCCTCGTTATGGAAGAGGGTATTTGGCGCGCTCGGCAGACCACGCGGCCCGCACATCACGGGTGTCCCCTTCCACATGCAACCGGCTTCCGAGCCCGGCTTCGGAGTCTTGGCCAGGTCGAAGTGAACATAGTTGGCAACGATAAGATCGAGCCGGCCGTCGCGGTCATAGTCGACGAAGGCGCAGCCCGTCCCCCATTCCTTGCCTGAACCCGCAGCCCCGGCCTGCTCCGCAACCTCGCGAAACGTACCATTTCCCTGGTTGTGGAAGAGCCGATTCTTGCCATAATCGGTGACATACAAATCGTCGAAGCCGTCGTTGTCATAGTCTCCAACGCATGCCCCCTGCCCCCACCCAGACGACACCATCCCGGCCTTCGCCGTCACATCGGTGAATGTCCCGTCGTGGTTGTTGCGAAACAGATGTCCGGTCGCTGGGTTATCCGTCGCAGGCTTATTGCCTTGCCTGAGTTCTGTCCCGTTGACAAGATAAATATCCGGCCAGCCATCGTGGTCATAGTCGATGATCGCAATGCCAGACCCCGTCGCCTCCACGATATATCGCTTATTCTCCGCGCCGCCGTTGACGTTCCGCACCGTGATTCCAGCCTTGGCAGCGACGTCGACAAACCATGCCGGCGTGGGATGCTCGGCACTCGGGGGATACACCGTTTGCGCCCCGGCCGCTCCCGCAATCAGCAACGCACACAGCAGTAGCCTCACGCCCCGGCCGCTCCCATGGCGAGGGTCTTCAGCACCTTACCGCCCTCTTCGATCACATACAGTTTGTTCGCTGCGAGGTCCTTCAACACATCCTTCGCGCCCGACGGCCACTCAATTTCAACCGAGTCCGCCTTCACCGCCTGGTCCAGCCCAAAATGAATGCGCAAGTCGTTCTGCGAGTAGTAACTGCCGCCACTGCGAACCTCCTCTACCTGCCGCAGTGGCTGCTTGCCCACACCAGTCTTCTCCTGAGTATTCGTCGCTGCAGTTACGATGATGCGCGCGCCAACGCCTGTGCGATTACTCGCCTTACCAACCAGCCTCACCTTGATGCAGTTTCGCTTGATCGTCGCAGTGCAATGCAGCAACTGCGGCGGAGCATTCACGCAATTCACGACAATATCCATATTTCCATCGTTGTCGTAGTCCCCAAACGCACACCCACGCGCCGGAACCGCATCCGTCATCCCACTACCAGCGGTGTTCGTGACCTCTTCAAACTGTCCGGTGCGAAGGTTGCGATAGACATACTTATGCTCGGCGTACGGGGCATCCAGATGCGATCCATCTACTTCTGGATAGACATGTCCATTCGAAATAAAGATATCCAGCCAACCATCGTTGTCTAAATCGACAAAGCCAACACCCCAACCCAGATAGCGTGTATTAATTCCTAGCCCCGACAGGTAAGTGTGGTCTTCAAACGTCCCGTCGCCCAGGTTCTGGTAGAGCGAGTCAGTATCTCCCGCAAAATTCGTCTTCACAACATCCAATAAGCCATCGCGATTGTAGTCACCCACCGCAACACCCATGCCCGCCTGGGGCTTTCCATCCGGTGAGTACGCGATGCCAGACTCAATCGCGAGATCCTTGAACGTACCGTCTTTCTGATTCTGATAGTAAGTCGCCGCGGTCGAGTCGTTCGCAACATAAATATCCGGCCACCCATCATTATCAAGATCGGCCACCGTGACGCTCAGCGCATAGGTTCCAATCGTGTCCCACATCCCGCTTTTTTCAGACACATCGGTGAAGGTCCCGTCGCCATTATTGTGATACAGAATATTTTTTCCGCCATCCAGGCCGGGCGGCCCACACGCCACCTGCATTCCCTTGTATGCGCATCCTGCCGCCTCGGGTAAAGGTGCGGTCTTGATATCAAAGTCAATGTAGTTCGCGACAAACAAATCGAGGTGTCCGTCCTTATCGTAGTCGAGGAACGCACATCCCGAATTCCAACGCGTCTTGCTCTGGTGCAGTCCAGCCTTCTGGGTTACATCGGAAAATGTCCCGTCGCCGTGGTTCTTATACAAAATATTCTGGCCGTAATAACTGACAAATAAATCGTTCAGACCATCGTTGTCGTAATCTCCTACGCAGCAGCCTTGTCCCCACCCCGACCGGACAATCCCACTCTTTGCCGTGATATCCGTGAACGTTCCATCGCGATTGTTTTTGAACAACCTGCTGATCGGTTCCTGTCCCTTCGCAAACCCCTCCAGCCGGGTTCCGTTGACCAGAAAAAGATCGAGCCAGTCATCGTGGTCAAAGTCGTAGAACGCCACACCGCAGCCGGTAGTCTCCAGCAGGTAACGGTTCTTGTGTTCGCCGCCATAGATGGTCTTCGCGGTTAAACCGCTCTGCTTCGCGACGTCGACAAACGAGTACCCCAGCGGCGTCCCCGTCACAGGTGATGGCAGGGTCTTCGGCGCAGGCTTCGGCTTGGTGTCATAGACCGGCCGCGACCCCACCTGCTGCGGTGTCCCGGGCTGCTGCGCAGGCAACGCGAGCTTCAGCACGTCCTCCAGACCCAACACCAGCGCGGTGCGCGATAGCGACTTTACAAACCCTCGTCTAGTCCAGATCATTCCCTGCCCTCAAATCCCTTGCACTGCTCAGTGTACGACCATCGTCGACAACTTCCCGTCACCCTCACGCAGCGTGTAACGACGGTCCGCCACAACGTCCTTCACCCGATCCACAACACCCGAGGCGGGCCAAGTCACGACCACCTCGCTGACGGCTTTCGCGGCACCGATCCCGATGTGTTGCTCCAGCGGATTTCCGCCGAAGCTCGACCCGAAACCCACCGTCCGAAAGATGTGCCGCAACCCATTCCCATCATTCACAGTCACATCGATCCGCGCCCCAAACGCAGCTCGGTTCGACTTCGTTCCTTCGAGCATCAGCGTCACCCAATGATTCCTGTTCCCCGGATTCCTATACAGAGCGCTCTGGTAGCTATCCCCTGGCTGCGCTCCGCCCATCTCTTCAAACACATCTTCAAAGCCTGTCCGGTGCAGGTCCGCAAACGCCACGCCGTGGCCCTTCTGGAGATGCCCGAAGTCACCCGCTGTCGTTACATCCTGGAACCGCACCCCGCCATCATTGCGGAACATCCGGTTCGGCAACAGCGCCTGGTAGGTTGAGTCACCGGTACCCATATAAACATCCAGCCAGCCGTCGTTATCCAGATCCCCAAAGTTCGCGCCCATGGTCAGAATCACCCGATCCAGCCGCACCTCTGCACTCACATCCTTGAACGTTCCATTGTGCATATTGCGATATAGCTTCGGCTTCTCCGCCTTTACCGGCTGTCCCTGTTCGAACGCTCCAACATCATCCGATGCCTCGAGTGAATAGCCCGCCACGAAGATATCCGGCCACCCGTCGTTGTCGTAGTCGAAAAACCACGTGGCAAAGCTGCTCGTCTGCTTGCCAACGCCCGCTGCCTCGGTCACGTCGGTGAACTTCCAGCCTTTCGCGTCTCGAGGCCCATCATTGCGCAGCAACTTGTTTCTTCCGTACATCACTGACACATATAGATCCGGCCGGCCATCGTTGTTGTAATCGCCAAACGCAACACCCTTGACGAACCCCAGATCGCCAAGTGCATCCAACTTCGAGAAAGTCCCGTCATGGTTGTTGCGAAACAGCAACGACGCATGGCGGTCCCCTTCCTTCGACTCATACCCCACCACCAGGTCGAGCCAGCCGTCGCCGTCCACGTCCCCCCAAGCCGCCGTCTGCGTTGGCCCACTCACCAGTAGCCCCGCCTCTTCCGTTACATCGTCAAACGTGCCGTTGCCGTTATTGCGCAGCAGCGACATCGGATATGCCCCCTGCTTGCCCCACCACCCGCCGCGCAGCACCAGCACATCGGGATGCCCGTCGTTGTTGTAGTCCGTCAGCACCAGGTTCAGGCCACCCGTCTCTCCCATTAGCCCGGACCGCCGCGTCACATCGCGAAACGTCCCGTCGCCGTTGTTGTGGAACAGATGCATCTGATCTGCCGGGCCGGACGAGGTCACCATCACATCCAGTCTGCCGTCGCCATCAAAATCTTCGACGATCACGCCGCCCGCATGACCCATCACGTCGAGGCCTTCCGACGCCGCGATCTCCGGGAACTCCGGTAGCTTCGCCTCCGACGCAAACTTTGCCTCGGGAATCAGCCACCGCGCCGGAACGTCCTTCGGATAGCGTCCCAACTGCATAAAGGCCACATTCAGCAGCCACTGCGACTGCGCATCCGTCGGAGTCGCTTCCAGCAGCGCCGTCAGCTCTCGCACCACTCCCTCCGCGCCTCTGGGCATCTGATGCACCGCAGTTCCTCGCAAAGGAAACAGACACGCCCCACGGCCATGCATGCCCGCACAATTCTCCTGCTCCCCGAGGCGCAGATACGCGATCGCCAGCCATTGGCCAAGCTCTTTCACATTTGCAGCCGGCATCGTCTCGCCAGACTTCGTCCACCGGCGCCGCACCTCCTCCAGCTGCCGAACCGCGCTCTCGGCGTCCCCCGCGTATAGCATCTCCCGCGCCAATTGCTCGCGCACTGTCGTGTCATCGCGAAGAGGCAACACCTTCGTCTGCAACAGCTCGCTGTAGTAGCGCACACGGTCCGCCGGCTTGCTCGGATCGACCTTCCAATCCATCGCAGCAAACGCCTCCCGCAGACGCTCCGCCATCCGCTTCGTCCCCGCCGATTGATAAATCGGATCAGTATCCGCACCCTTCGCCGGTGCGCTCACCGATCCAATCGCCGGTACCGCCATCGCCTGCGGAAAGGCCTTTGCGCCAGTCCCCAGCAGCAGCATCAGCCCTAAGATCGTCTTCAACGCGGACTCTCGAGCTTCGGCTCGGTCGCTCCCTGCAGCTTCTGCGCCGTAGCATTCTCGCGGCTTGCATCCTCTTGCCGCCCCATCGCCCTGTAAGCCTGCCCCAGCAGACTATGCGTCATATAATTTGCCGGATCCATCTGAGCTGCGCGCTCCAGATACGTCGCCCCGCCCAGCGGATCGTTCTTCTTCAGCATGGTCTTGCCCAGAAGGATCAACGGCCCGGTCGCATTTGGTTCCAGCAACACTGCCTCCTGCAATACGTGCTGCGCGTCATCGAATTTGCCTGCGCGCACATACGCATCGCCCAGCCGGTCATACACCGACGCCTGCAGAGGATTGTGCGCCCGCTCCTTCTCCAGCTCAGCGATTGCGTCGTCCAAATGATTCCCGACCAGCGCAATCTCGCCCAGCAGCTCATGCGCCAGCGGTAGCGTCGGATCGAGTTCGACCGCCTTCTGCGCATAGGTTTGCGACACGGGCAGGTACTCCCGCCGCAGCAGCATCCTGGCCGTTACGAGATAAGCCGCCGCACTCTCGGGAGCAAAACCGTACTGCACCGCAAAGGCGTGTCGCGCATCGTCGTACCGGCGAGCATCCATGTAGCAAAGTCCAAGCACATAGTTCGGGTCAGCCTTGCTGGTCGAGGTTGCCTTGCGCGATGCCTCCAGCAATGGAATCGCGTCAGCCGGACGTCCAAGGCGAAACAGTGTCAACCCCCGCATCTGGGCGGATTCCGTGTCCCCGGCATCCTCCACCAACGCCGCTGCAAAAGCCTTCTCTGCACCGCGCAAGTCACTCTTCGCATAGAGCGCCAACCCCTGCATCCGGCTCAACCCGGAGATTGAGCTACCCTGGACGCGCAACTCATCAAGCTTTTTCAGGGCGTCGTCGGCATGGCCAGTATCCACGCTATGCCGAAGCGACGCCAACACTTCGGCATGGTCACCCTGCCCCCACGCAGGACTGCCCAAGACCGTCGCCACCACGACGATCATTGCCAATAGACTCATTCCGTTCCGCTTCACCATCGACCTGTATAACCCTGCCAAAAAACTTGCCCACAAAAAAAGAGCGGTGGGAGGATCATACTGCTCCTCCCACCAGCCCGTTGGTTAGACTGCGTTAGAACTGCAGGTGAATGGTGAACTGCAGTTGGCGGGGGTTGGTGGTTCCGTTCGGGCCCGGGCCGCTCCCAATCGTTCCACCCGACTCCACGCTACCGCCGGGGTTGCCGTAGTTGATGTGATTGAAGGCGTTGAATGCGTCCATCCGGATCTGGGCAGTGTACCGCTCGTGGAACGTGGTGTTCTTGATCAGCGATATATCGCTGTTGAAGAAACCAGGTCCCCAGGCAGTGTTGCGACCCACGTTGCCGATCGTATCCAAAGCCGAAGCCGAGAATCCGCCGGTGCCGATTGGTGCTGTTGTGAAGTACCTCACACCGGATCCAACACCTGGGGTGCCAGACTTCGCAATCTTCAGGTCGCCCGCATTTCCATTCGGACGGCAAGGTGCGCTGTCCGGGACGGATTTATTGCAGCTGTCATAGCTCAGAGAGAACGGCAGACCACTTTGTATGATGAACACCGGGCTGATCTCGAAACCGTTGATAATTTTGTCAACGATTCCACTCGCATTGCTCGCGAACATCTGGTTCCTACCGAAGGGAAGCTTGTAGAGACCGTAGATCGTCGCCGAGCTGCGCCGCACCGAACCCTCGTTTCCGATGACCGCCTGCTTGTCCCACGTTGCGAAACCACCGGCATTGGAGGTAGCCCGCTGGTACGCGTAGTTGGCATTCAGCGACAAACCATGGGTGTAGGTCTTCGCACCCGAGACTTGAATCGAGTTGTAGTGTGTGTCCTGGTCATCCCCGTAGAAGCTGATGTCCTGGGTCCAGCCGCAAGGGCCGACGCACGCGGGTAAGTTGCCGTTGGTATAGCGGCGAAGCAAGGTCTGGTTCTTGGTTGCTCCGGTTGAGGAGATGGTGTTTCCGGCGTTCGGGTCATAGTGCACCGCATTGCCGGTCGAGCTGTAGGCGGCGGGGAGAGTGATCGCTGCCTCGTTGGGATTGGTATTGTTGCCATCGCCATCGCTCAATGTGTGTGTACCCTTGTTACCCACATAGGCCACGGTGAACGAGAGCGTCGGCGTGACCGAACGCTGTACCGATACATTCCATGCATCCAGCGTGGGCAGACGCTCGACGTACGGACGCGCCTTCACGTTGACAGAGTTTCCGATGGTCGTTCCCGCAGGAGCGCCGGGGATGGCCGCCTGAATGGATATCTGACCGTTGGAGTTGGGAGCGACAGGAGTGTAGCCCGTCAGGCCAACGACGTTTGCGCTCTTGGCCGTCGGGTTGTCCAGCTGAAACGCATAGCTGGTTGGCCCGTTCTGACCGTTGATGGACTGGTTGGCCAGTACCGGCACGTTCTGCGTTACCACGTGGCCGAACTCCGAACCGAAGACGCCCAGGTCGAAGCTGCGCCCGTAGCCCATCCGGACAACTGTTTTATCGTTTACCTGATAAGCGACACCAAGCCGGGGATTGAAGGCGTACTTCGCATTCCCGACGCCCATGTTCAGCGGCACTGGACCCGAACCGGCGACGTTGATATAACCCGTAGCCAGGTTGAGGAGAGCACCGTTGCCCGTTCCATTGACCCGCTCCGGAGCGTAGAACTCATAGCGCAGTCCGAGGTTGAGGGTCAACTTCGGTGTCGTACGCCATGTGTCCTGAACGTAGTAGAAGTCCCGAACCTGGAATTCTTTGGAGTTGATGGAAGTGCTGGCATAGCGGTTGAAAGCCGTGACATCGCCTAGAACGAAGGTGGCGAAGCCCAGACCCGTATTGCTTGCGCCGCCGTTGGACGTCGGACCTGCTCCGAACTGGTCGTGCCCGGTGCGGTCGTTATCGCTCGGAACGCGCAGGTTTCGCGCATAACGAAGGTCCACACCGAACTTGACAGCATGGTTGCCGATCGTCTTCGTCCAGTTGTTGACCACCTGAAACTGATCCTCTTTCTCCTTCAAAGGACAGTTGCAGTGATTGATGTTTAGTCCCGAGCCGTACTGCGCTCCATTGTTCTGACCATTACCCGGTCCGGAGCTTCCGCTCTTGTCCGCGTCGGCAATGTCGATATCCGGTGCGCCGAAGATCGTTGTGACGGCCAGCCCCGTGGTGCTTATATTCTGTCCTGGAAAGGGCAGGTTGGTGTTGCTCTGGTCGTACTTGCTGGTGCCGATGTTGTAGCGGAAGTAGCCGAGGCGAACGTCCGTCACAAGCTTGGATGTGATTGCGATGTCGGTACCGAGCGCAAGGCTGTCGTTCGCGCCCAGCGACGTTCCTCCAAAGCCGGCCAGACCGAAGCCCGCGCCACCCGCATTACCGAACAGCGTCGTTCCCGTCAAAGTGTCCGTGAAGCGGCTGAAACGACCGAAGACGTGAATCTTCTGGTTGAGAGAAGCGTCGCCGCGGACATCCCACTGGTTGCTGTTGAAGATACCCGTACCGCTGCCGCCGTAGTTCTGCACCAGGCCATTCTGTGAACCTGGCAGGTTAGGCTTGTACTTCTGAATCAACTTGAACAGATTCAGCGCCGTGGGCGACAGGCGCGAGTTGGGAATGATGTTGCCGGCAAACGGGAGACCCGTTGCTGGGTCATACAGCTGGTGACCAACTGATCCGCCGGCCGGTGCCAGGTACTCGCTAAAGTTGCAGCCCTGACCGCTCAGGCAGCTCGAAATGACGAGCGGCGTTGGAACAGTCTGCACGTTGGCCGTGCCTACCTTTTGGCGCACACCCTGGTAGTCGGCAAAGAAGAAGACCTTGTCTTTCCAAATGGGACCACCAATGGAACCGCCAAACTGATTTTTTAAAGCTGCAGGCACACCCCCTGCTTTGGGTTGCGAGAAGGGCTCGCGAGCCAGGTTTGCTGCGCTCTCACGGTTGTCGAAGACCGTGCCATGGAAAGTGTTGGTGCCGGATTTGGTCTGCACCGTCTCAACCGAGGCCACAGCCTTGCCAAATTCCGCGTCGTAGTTTTGAGTTGCGATCTTGGCTTCGGACATCGATTCGGAATTCGGGTTAATGACGATGATCCCAAGAATCGGATCCTGGTTGTCGGTACCGTCCAGCGTAAAGTTCACGCCTCCGAAGGCCTGACCGTCGATCTGAATCTGCTTCGAGCCCTGAGGGTTTTCCGATGCGGCGTGCGCCCAGCCGAGCTGCTGCGCGCCCGGAAGAAGGAGCTGGAGATTAGTGAAGTTATGGTCCGGGATCGGAAGCTCTACGATCTCCTGCGCATTGAACGTCGTCGCCACGTCCGCACGGTCCGTCTTCAACTGTGGAACGTCGGTGGCGTTGACTTCAATCGTCTGCGATTGCTCACCAACCGTCAGAACTGCGCTAACCTTCGGTGAACTGTCGGCAAATACTTGCAACGCCTTCACTTCGTACCCCTTGAAGCCCGTCGCCGACACCTTGATCGTGTAGGAGTCCGGGATCAAGTGATCCACCGTAAAGTCGCCGACAGCATTGCTCGTCAGCGTTACGGTCGTTCCCTTTGCGATATCGACCACAGTGATCGTCGCGTTCGGAATCGCCGCGCCGGTGCTGTCCGTCACACTGCCTAAAATCTGGCCGAAGACCGCTTGCGATTCTGCGCGTTGCCCCAGTGCCAGCAAGCCAACCATCACGCCTGCGATTAGGTTCAACCGCGGGTAACGCATCCAATTTTGCCTCATATCACTCCTCCTAAAGACCTTCTCTGCCACTTCACGTTCGAACCTCGCCCGCCTTCTGGTCGCCTCTGAATTCCGTCAGAGCAGACTCCGGACGTTCCACCCGGCCATGGTTCGGTCCGGGTAAAAGCGCGATGTTGATTGCCGAGTAACACTACTAATTCGACAATCCAGCTGTCAAGCCTTTTGTATGACAATATTTACCAGATTTCCTAAAACTGTAATGACATTCATCGCGCAGAACAGCCTGTCGCTCAAATAATCCCAAAACACTGACGTATCTTGCTGAAAGGAGGACAGTTTCGACAGGCGACGAATTGGCACGTTGGGCAACGATCGACCTCGTGCAGCGAAGTGGAGCAAAAACTGACATGACAACTTTCACGATATAGGCATGTAAATGCTATAGTTCTCCACGTCGCCCCGGAGGAAATTCATGGCATCATCATCGTTCAGCCGCGCTGTGTTCCAGCGCATCCAATCGTGCATCCTCGGGATCGGGTCTCTGGTCCTGGCGTTCGCGGCAGTCCCGGCCTTGAGCGGAGCGCCCGCAGCAGCTCAGACCAGCCCCGCCAACGTTTGGTGGAAGCACGCCGTCGTCTACGAAATCTACCCGCGCTCCTTCCAGGACTCGAACGGCGACGGCGTCGGCGACCTCAACGGCATCACCTCGCGTCTCTCCTACATCGAAAGCATGGGCATCGATACCATCTGGATCGCCCCCATGTACCCGTCGCCGCAGATCGATTTCGGCTACGACATCTCGGATTACGTGAGCGTCGACCCGCAGTACGGGACGCTGGCCGATATGGAACGGCTGATTACCGAAGGCAAGAAGCATAACGTCCGCGTGGTACTGGACATGGTGCTCAATCACACCTCCGACAAGCACCAGTGGTTCATCGATTCAGCCAGTTCCCGCACCAGCCCAAAACACGATTGGTACGTTTGGAACGACGGCATCCCGATCGACTCCGCAGGCGTCAACGACTACCAGAAGAAGTACGTTCAGACCAACCTCGAAGGCAAGCACGTCGTCCCGCCCAACAACTGGGAGTCGCTCTTCGGTGGGTCGGCGTGGGAGTGGGTTCCAGCGGTGCATCAGTATTACTACCACAAGTTTTACAAGCAGCAGCCCGACCTGAACTGGAGCAACCCAACGGTCGAAAAGGCCGCGTTTGATGCCATGAGATTCTGGCTTGATCGAGGAGTAGCAGGATTCCGCCTTGACGCCATTCCGACCCTCTTCGAAGACCCCCAGATGCGTAGCGAGCCCGTGCTCGCAGGGACCAATGCACAGGGCGATCCGAACCTCCAGGAGATCTACACGCAGAACCTTCCCGAGGTCCACAACGTCATCCGCCGCATGCGCGTCATGGTGAACGGATACGCCGGAGACCGCGTCCTCATTGGCGAAACGTATCTTCCCAACACCGCCGAGCTGAACAAGTGGTATGGCGGCGAGGCCCACGACGAACTCCAACTTCCGATGGACTTCCTCGTCGGATTCCACGGTGACCACGACAAGCTCAACGCGGCGAACTTCCGTGCGCGAATCGATGAGGTGCAGACCCAGGTCTATGGTTCGCAGCCTCTGTTCGTCTTCGACAATCACGACAACGTCCGCGCCATCGACCGCTACGGCGACGGCACCCACAACGACCTCATCAACAAGGTTCTCAACACGGTTCTGCTTACCAGCAAAGCCACAGCGCTGACCTACTATGGCGCTGAACTCGGCATGCCTACCACTACACCGACGCGGAAAGAAGACGTCAAAGATCCCATCGGGATCACCGGCTGGCCCAAGGAGAAGGGCCGCGACGGCGAGCGCACACCCATGCAATGGACGGCTGGCCCCCAGGCAGGCTTCAGTACCAACCCCAAGACCTGGCTTCCGATTCCGCCTAGCTACAAGACTAATAACGTCGCTGTGGAAACGAAAGACCCCAACTCCGAGCTGAACTGGTTCAAGCAGCTCGCCATGTTGCGCCGCACCAACCCCGCGCTGCACGACGGCAAGCAAACCATGCTCGATGCCAGCAACCCCGACGTCCTCTCTTACGCTCGCTCGACCGGCTCCGGCCCGGCCGTGGTAGTCGCAATGAACTTCACGGCTGAGCCGAAGACCATCTCGCTCGATCTCTCGGGAACCGGAATCACCGGGTCAACCGTCAAGACGCTCGCAGCCGATGACGCCTCGCTGAAGTCGGTCCACTCGCTGAAGAACATTACCCTGCCGCCGTACACAAGCTGGGTAGCGTCGGTTCAGTAGCCCTCGTCCAATCCGACCCGGAGCAATCCTTTGCTCCGGGTCGACCCTTGAGGACCACCCCAATGAAGCAACTTCGATCCTTACTTGTCGCAGCCGTTGCACTCACCGCCTCGGCCTATGCGCAAAGCTCCGCCGACCAGGCCCATATCCGCGACTACATCGCCGATAGCTGGACCACGCTCTCGCGTTCGATGTCTGAGTGCAAGTCCGTCGCCGACCTGAAAGTGCAGACCACGCCGGTGCTCTATCTTCCCGCCGACCTGCCCACGCCGCCCGCCGTCGCGGCCATGCATGACACCTGCCACGTCGACATCCGTCACCTCCCGCGGGTCATTCATCATATCGATGAAGTCCACACCTCGGAACTCCCGGTAGAGGGCCTGCTCTACCTCCCGAATCGCTACGTCGTCCCCGGCGGCCGCTTCAACGAGATGTACGGCTGGGATAGCTACTTCATCCTGCTCGGCCTGGTGCACGATAACCAGCTGGACCTCGCCCGCGGCATGGTGGAAAACTTCTTCTTTGAGATCGAGCACTACGGTGCCATCCTCAACGCCAACCGCACCTACTTCTTTACGCGATCACAGCCGCCGTTCCTCTCCTCTATGATCCGCGAAGTCTACGAGCATCCGGGTGCGCAACTTGACCAGAAGTGGCTCGCCACCGCCTATGGATACGCGCAGCGGGACTACGCCCTTTGGACCACGCCACAGCATCAGGCTGGAACCACCGGCCTCGCCCGCTACCACGACCTCGGCCCCGGCCCGGTCCCAGAGATGGCCGACGACTCCACCTACTACCCCGACGTTATCCGCTGGCTGCTCGCCCATCCCAAACAGCACCCCGAGTATCTGGTGACTGATGCCAAGGCAAGCTGCGACGTGGCTGCTTCCAAGGTCTGCGCACAGGCTGTCGTCGATGGCCATCGCCTGTCCGCAGCGTTCTACGAGAGCGACCGAGCGATGCGCGAATCAGGCTTCGACACCAGCTTCCGTTTCGGTCCATTCTCCGGGTCGACCGCCAACTACGCACCCGTCTGCCTCAACAGCCTTCTCTTCAAGTATGAGCTGGACATGGCTCACTTCGCCACGCTTCTCGACCGCAAAGCAGAAGCCGCGCAATGGACCAAACGCGCCGAAGCCCGCCACACCGCTATCGACAAGTACCTCTGGGACCAGGCAGCCGGCATGTACTTCGACTACGATTTCACCACCAGGACCCGCTCCAGTTACCACTTCCTCAGCACCTACTACCCGCTCTGGGCCGGGGCCGCGAGTCCCGCGCAGGCGGCCGCCGTCGACCTCCACCTGAACCTCTTCGAGCAGCCCGGTGGACTCCAACTCAGTGACGTCCAATCCGGCGTACAGTGGGACGCGCCCTTCGGCTGGGCACCCACTACCTGGCTCGCGGTCGCCGGCCTTGACCGCACGGGCTTCCACGCTGACGCAACCCGGATCGCCCAGAAATTCAATGCGACGGTCCTTGAAAACTTCATCCGCTATGGCATAATCCGTGAAAAGTACAACGTCGCCACCGGATCGTCAAACGTTGAGGTGGCCACCGGCTACAAGAGCAACGTCGTCGGCTTCGGCTGGACCAACGGTGTCTACCTCCTGCTTCAAGACATGCTTACAAGGTAGCCATCAAGTCGCCCGTCATTCTGGCGTAGCCAGAATCTCTGTATTTTTCCTTCGCCCAGGTCACCACCGAACTATAACCACCTTGGTTACATATCCACTTCCCTCACCAAACCGAACCCGCAGCTCATCGCCCATCAACTCCCCGCCCTCGCAGGTCACCTTCGCAGAAGGATCGTTTTTCCGCAGATCCAGCAGGCTTTCGCTTCCTGCGGTGCCTTCGAGTTCAAGCCGTAGCGACCGTCCTTCGACCCGCTCGCTCAGCACCTTCATCTGCGACGTCCTCGCCCCGCGCGGCGGCAGTCCATGCGCGATCCCAACCTCGACGCCAGCCAGCGGAACCCGCATCGTCTCTGCGCCAGTCGCCAGCAGGACCTTTGCCCCGCTGACCTGTTGCACCGCAACGACCATCGCGGTGCCCTCGCGCCTGAACTTCAACCCAACCACCGAATCCCCAACCCGCAGCCGATTCACCGCCGCCTCGCTCCATTGTGCGGGCAGGTGGGGCGTCACGTTGACTCTATGGTTCACGCCATCCACCTCAATGCCGAACATTCCTCGCAGCACTGGTGTCACCACCATGGCCGAAGACCAAAGCTGATGGCTGGTGCTCCGTCCGAACGGCTCGAAGTAGTCGCCTGAGAGCAACTCGGTCACTGCACCGGGGTCTTGTGCCGTCGTCAAATCTGCACTCTGCATGGTCGCCTGGTATCCCGCGAGTACATTGCCTGCGCGATACTGCGCCACTGCCGCCCACCCCGTAAACAGAGGCCAAACTGACCCCTGGTGGTAGCTCATGGGATCGTACATGGCGTCGCTCGCAGCCACATCCCGCGTACCCCAGTCCGTATCGAAGTCATGTGAAGCCCAGCGCCTCATGCTCGCCCCCGCATGATCCAAGCCCTTGCCGCCGTTCCACCACGCAATCGCCGGATACAAGGTCGCGGTCGGATCGAGCGTCCCCAGATCCCAGCTAAACCCATAGCCGTCGGCATCCGGCCGATAGTACTCGCGCTCGATCGTGGCATGAACCTTACTCGCGCGATCCATCGCAGCCGAAGCCGTCGCGCCGTCACCCAGCATCGTGCTCAGCTCGGCCATCGCGTGCGACGCCTGCTCATCGAGGAGCGCCAGATAAATCTCCTGTTTCGGCATCGGTCGCGGAAGCCAGTTCTCCACCCAGCCGGTTCCCTGCGCATTGTCGTAGATGCCGTCGGCATCGGCATCATGCGTGGTCTCAAACCGCCACGCCTTCTCGACAGCTCCACGATGCTCGCGCAGAAATGCCGCATCTCCACTGGTCTTGACGTAGTCCAGCAGCGTCGTGAGGAATAGCGGTGTCGCATCAGCCGCGGCATACTCATATGGCAATGCCTTCCAGTCCACCTGATCGGCGGTCTGCGAAAACTCATGCATCATTTTGCCGTCGTCGCGCTGCCGCCGCAGAAGAAACTCCAGCTCAGTCTTCGCCAGCGAGAAGTCTCCGTAGCTATCAATCGCATAGATCGTATAGAGAGAATCTCTCCCGAAGTACCAACCAAACCCGGGCCGAGCCGAATCCCCTGACGCATAGTATCCGGCCACCAAACCCAGCTCACCGCTCGTCGTTCTGGCCTGTAACTGCCCGATTGAAGTCTCCGCCCAACTGAAGCCGGCGTTCAATCCAGCGTCCGGCGTCACGATTTCCGTCAGGTGCTTTTCCTGCTCACGATACGACGCCACATGAGTTGCATAGATGTCGGGCAGGCGCGTCTGCAGGTCATCGAGCTTCGCGATCAATGCTGCATTCGCCGCAGTCGCCGAGGTCTGGCCGACTGCCATCAACAGCGGATAGGACTTGTTGCGATCCGTCTTCGGATCGACATGAAGATGAAACTCCAATGGATGCGTCTGCGGCCGCTCCTGGTATGGCGCCATCACTCCGGAGGTTGCGCCGGGTATCGCGATGGCCCCCGCAAAATCGGGGAAGTCGCTGTGCATCACATAGAAACCGCTTGTGCCGCGCTTCACCCACTCCGCATTCGGCTGCCCCGAGCTCAGGGCCGGCCACATCTTGCGCAGTTCTGCCGTGAACCGAAACACCAGGTCCACTGGCCTAACCGAATCTACCTGAAAGACCACCACCGCACCGGTTCCATCGGAGGCCCCAGCCGGCGCAAACATCGTTTGGCGGACGGTCAACGCGATGTGCGAGTAAGTCACGGTCGAATGGTCCGGCCGCACTTCAAGCTCACGCGCCATCGCATTCAAATCGATCGGTACCGGATACCCCTCGACATTGGCCTCGATCGTGAGATGGCTCAACATTTTTACCGGCAGTACCCAGGCCTCAACAACTCCCTGCTGCTGCCCGACGATCACGCCGCGCTGCCCTGCCACCGTAAACGGCTCGCCCGTCTGCACCGCTCTCCGCAAAACCGGGCCATCCGAACGCCAGTTGAACTCCTGCGCTCCGCCACTCACAGCCGCTAAAACCAGCACACCACCCACCACACGAGACAACATTAAGGCACCTCTTCCAAAGCGGTCTAATTTTACCTTGCAAGCTGTCAGTACAGTTCCGTACCATCGGAATCTATGATTTCTCGTCTGCTTCGCGCCTGCTTCGCCCTGCTGCTGGTAATCTCACCGCTCGCCACCGCGACTGCCCAGTCTCCCGCCGCACCTGCCGGAATCCTGCTGCGCGATGTGGCTGGTCCCCTTATCCCGCCCAGCGTCTTCTATCGCGGCCAGGTCGCTCCCATCCAGGCCCGCAACTCCGCTGGCTATCGATCCGCCGACGGCAGGCTGACACTCTTCGCAATGGTCGACACGTCCGGCTACTCCACCTCCATCCAGCAGACCTACCAGGCCTATCTCATCACTGAGGTCACCCTCAAACTTGGCGACAAGTCCCTGCCACCGGGAGCCTATGGCTTCGGCTTCGTTGCGGGCAATCGCATGGTCATCATGGATGTCGGCGGCAAAGAGATAATGGCCACCAGCACCAGGACAGACTCGGCTCTGGCCCGCCCCAACCCCCTGCAGATCCTGCCCGACCCCGCCTCGAAGACCAGCTTCCGGCTCTACCTTGGACGCAACTACGTCACGATCAGCGCAGAATCGAAGTAGCCTGCCATGAAATCTCACCGTCGCGTCACGCTGCTCGCGGCCGTCGCGCTCGTCACTTCCATTGCCCAATCACAGTCCGCCCCAGCGAGCCTTGCCGCAGCTAAATCAGCGATGGCTGAAGGTCTCGCCGCGATGCAACAAGGGAATGTCGCCAAGGCGCGTCAGGACTTCGCCCGAGTTGTAAAGCTTGCTCCGCAGATTGAACCCGGCCACGCTGCGCTAGGGTCGGCACTCCTTGCCCTCGGCGAGTATGAAGCGGCAGCCCGCGAGCTTGAAACCGCCCACCGCCTCGCCCCCACCGATCTTGCCGCCGACCTCAACCTCGGCCGCGCGCGTGTCGCCCTCGGCCACTACGACAAAGCCCTGACTGCGTTCCACGACGCCACGTCCGCCCCCAAACCGCTCGCGCTCTCACCTAACGAGTCCATCGCCTACGCGACCGCCCTTTCCGCAACCAATCAGTTACCCAGTGCTATCAAGGTCCTCCGCGCCGCCGTTGCGGAGTCTCCTGAGTCCGCCGCGCTGAATGACGCACTTGGAACTCTGCTTGGCCAATCGGGTAACGTGCAACAAGCCGTCCCATTTTTCCAACGAGCCATCACGATCGAGCCCACGAGTCCCCAGGCAAATACGCATCTTGCCGCCGCTCTGCTTGTGCTCAATCGTCCTGAAGAGGCGGCTGGGCCGGCGACAGCAGCAGTCGCCGCTCAGCCCGATAGCTTCATGGCTCAACTCCAGCTGGGCCGAGCCCTTTCAGCGATCCACCGCGACCAGGAAGCTCTCGCCCATTTGCATCGCGCGGCGCAACTCGCCGCCCCAAACGGATCTCCGGATGCCCTGTATGGCCTTGCCCTCGCGCTGCAGGCCAGCGGCGATTCGAAGACCGCCCTGCCCCTCTTTGCTCGAACCTCCAGCGGGAACAGCCAGGCGCTCACCAACTACGCCCTCGCCCTCGTCCAAACTGGACAGGCCTCGGCCGCCATCCCGCTGTACGCGAAAGCCCTGGCAGCCGGGCCGGACTCGGCGACCCTCCGCGAAGACCTTGGCGCAGCGTACCTGCAACAAGCCGACCTGGACGATGCCCTACTGCAGTTCAAAGCCGGGCTCGCGCTCGAACCCGACAACGCCCAATTGCACTATGACCTTGGCCTTGCTTACAAGCTGAAGGACGACCTCGCCTCGGCGGTCCCCGAGTTCGAGCGATCTGCCACCCTCGACCCCGCACTACCGGACCCCGCCTACACTCTCGGCGTCATTTATATGCAGCAGGGGCGCTACTCCGAGGCCATCACGAATCTTCGCCGCGCCACCACGCTCCAACCCAACAATGGAGATGCCTGGGCCTTGCTTGGCAGCGTATTGAAGGATTCAGGCGACGCCGCAGCCGCAGCCGACGCGTTGCACCGCGCCATTGAGCTGCAACCGGAACAGCCAAGCCTCCACATCCAGCTCGCCACCCTCGACTCGCAGGCCGGTCGAACTGCGGAGGCTGCCGCCGAACGGAAAATCGCCGCTGCCCTAAGCCGCTCCGCCTTGAGTCGTCAACGCGCCGACTTTGCCCTCAAGAGCGGCCGCACGCTGCTAGAACAAAACAAATTAGCCGAGGCGATCCTGCAACTCAATACTGCGATCCAGGCCGATCCCACCCGCGCCGAACCGCACTACCTGCTCGCGGAGGCCTACACGCGCCAGGGCAAAAAGGCGGACGCAGCACTGGAGGAAAAGCAGGCCAGGTCGCTCGCTCCTCCAGATCCGCACTAACGTCCTCACCGTTCCGGACTCAGCAGGAAGCCGTCACTCACCTGGTCGGGCAACTCGCCGGTGTTTTTACGCCCGCCACTACGACCCAGCCATTGTCGGCCGTCCGATGCGTCGAGCAATGGATATCATGGATCCCGGCCACCGACGCCCCGCTCGTAATGTAGCCCTGGCCATAAGCAAACACCGGCGTATTCGGGGCAGCACTGACCGGGCCGTCCAGCGAATCGTTAATCGCAACCTGCACCGCCACCGGACCATCGTGAGGCAGATTTACTGCCACCAAAATGATGTGATGGCTGCCATGCGCGCCTCCGCTGTTGACCGTGGTTTTGCGAGCGATGCCGCACAGCATTACGTTCTCGGTGTAGCCCCGCGGTTTGCTGCGAATCATCTGTTCCAGCTCTGCGTTCACGGCTGGCGTGCAACTCGAAGGCACCGGCACATTTCTTCCCTGCGCCAACGCGGCCGGAGCCACCAAACTACAAGAGAGGAACAGACCTGAAGCCAATCTCCCCAGTACATTCCGTACTTGATTCATCGCGATTCTCCATTCGTTCCAAGACCGGTGATCAGCAAGCTTACTCCGATCTTCCCATGAAGTGGCAAATTGGTGCCGCAACAAAATTGCCTCCCCATCGTGTAAACGATGGGGAGGCTGTGTGTGACTGGTAGTGGTTTTCAGGTTAGAAGGTGAAGTTCGCCTGGATGGTCAGCTGACGATTCTCGAGATTCGAGAGTCCCCAGCCGCCGAAACCGGAGTTGTTGTTTGCACCGATCGGCGGAGCTCCTGTCTTGGTGGACGTGTTCGCCTGAACGATGTTGTTCGCAGTCAAGCCAGCGTTGTTCACGAACTGGTGATTGGCGTGATTCAGCGCGTTGGTGGCATTGACGTGGAGGTCAAAGCTTACGCCTTCGGTGATCGGGAACCGCTTGATTACCGAGAGATTCAGGTTCTGAACCCCAGGCGTCCGCATATTTCCGTAGGTTAGGGCAGAGGTGCCGAGAACGTACTGGTCAAGCGCAACCCCGCCGTTTGCGAAGGTCACCGTGGGTGCAGTCCATGCATCCGGGTTCCACTTCATGAAGGTGTTGACGGGCGGCGTGATGGTACGGCCACTCGGAAGCGTGAGAGTTTCGGTGCCGTTGTAGTAACGCTGCGCGCTGTCAGGAAGCGCGAGCGGTTGCCCGGCTACCCGATTGCAGCGGCCGTTGAGGGTACCGGTGACCGTGTTGGTCTGTGTGGTGCAGCTAGGACCAAAGGGCATACCACCCTGGATGGTGAGGGCCGCAGTCGTTGACCAGCCGCCGATGAACACGTTGGCAATCTGGTTCGAACCGAAGTACTTACCTTTGCCAAACGGCAGGGCATAGGAGCCATTGAGGACGAAACGGTTGGCAACGTCATAGTCAATCAGCGCGTGATTGTTCTGGAGGTTGACGTAATCGATACCGCCTGTAGGAGCCGAGCTGTTGCCCTGCTGCGATTCCGCAAACGTCTGGGTGCCGGCGTTGCCGACAATGCCGGTTGCTTTCGCCCAGGTGTAATTGGCTCCAAACTGCAGGCCGTGCGAGGTGGAGTGTTGAACCTTCGCGACGAAGGCATGGTACGCGGAGCTGCCCACCGACCGGAAGTTGGTGTCGTTGAGCAAGGAGACGTAGGGCTCCTGCGATTCCATCGCGCTGATGGTAGCGCCGCCACTGTCGCCAGAGGCTTTGCCAACCAGAGCCGATATCGGATTGGTGACGCGCGCCGTCGCGGGATCGGTTACCCCGTTGGAAGCGACCCACGATGCGCGCCATGCCTGCAAAGTAGCAGGGGCGACAGCGAAAGGACCGTTGAGGGGGAAGCCGCGCCATGGCAGAGTGCCGCTCTTGGAACCGACATAACCAGCGTTGAAGAGCCAGGTGGAGGAGAGCTGCTGCTCGATGAAGAAGTTCCACTGATCCGTATGGCCGGTCTTGTAGTCATTGCGGTTGAAGATGGTTACGGAACCAGTTCCGCCGTAGTTGGCGGCGGCCTGTGTCGCGCCCGCTCCCGGAACGACATACGTGTTGGTAGCCTGGTTGAAGGTACCGACCGGGAGACCTGCCGGCGACAGACCGTACGGAATCGCGTTGACGGCAAAGTCAAATGCAACGGGATCGTAGATCGTCGTGTTGGCGTTGAAGCCGGTGTTGGACGGGAGGTAGTTTCGGCCAAAGCCACCACGCAGCACGATATTGTTGGTCAGCTGGTAGGTTGCGCCAATGCGGGGCGCGAAACTGTTCCAGCTGGTCTCATACAGGTTGCGGGAATATCCGTCCACGCCGGGGAAAGTAAGGTAGCCAAGGTTGCCGGCAGGACTACCGACGGTGCCAGTGACAAACGGGTTGGCGCGAGTCGTGTCGAAGCTCGCCATGCGGTTGTAACGCTCAGTCGGTCCCGGCTGGATATCGTACCGGATTCCAAAAGAGAGCAGCCACTTGCTTGTAGGACGCCAAGAGTTCTGGGCATACATTCCCACGTACTTGGACGCGATCGCGAGAACCGGACCGCTTCCCACGTTCAGTTGCCAGCCTTCGACACCAGCGGCAATGCTAGCCGGGAGGAAGCCCTGATTCTCGTTCAGAGGCTCCAGAGCCGTAACGTTGAGGCCGTTGGACGAGCCGTACTGACCGGAGTAGTTGTTTACCCCCAGCGGCGGAGACTGCCACTGGATGTCAGCGTAGTTCTGCAGGTAGACGCGATACTCTGCGCCAAACTTCATCGTCAGATTGCCCTTGACCTTGTTGAGGCTACCGGTAACAAAGTGATTCAGCTGGTGCTCTTTCTTGTTGCCGAAGCTGTTGCTGCTCAGAGCGGTGTAAGGGGCTATGGCTGGAACACCGGGTAGGATGCCTGAGCCGAAAGATGCTACTCCTGACACAAAGCTCGGTTGGCCGTATGCGGATGGGTCACCCTTTGCCGAACGGACCTGCGACTGCGTGTTGATGTGGGTTACACCGTAACGCACATCGATCACTGTCGTCGCATTGAGTACGATGGTATCGCCGATTGCAGCATAGGGGTTCTTGTCGATGACATCGCCCTGACCGACCTGGTTGACCCATCCGCCGTTCGCCAAGGTTCCCCAGTTGTTCGGATTGGTGATGTAACCGTTGGAGATGCCGGCGGAGAAGAAGATGGACTGATTGTCCCTAGGCTTGAAGTCGAGGCGGCCGTTGAAGCTGTTCTTAGCCTCCGGAGCGACAACGTTGTTGGTGAAGTTATTGGTGTGGTAGGCATCCTGCCCGGTCGAGGTAGGCACCGGATAGCCCTGGAGGATCGCGAGACCATACTGATTCGGATTTGTGACTTTGTTGTTGACGTATTGCTTGCGAACAAACTGGGTGCTGCTGCCGTTGTACGGGGTCGCACTGAACGGGTCGTAGATGTTTACGTTTACGGGAGCTCCGCTGTTTCCCTTGATCAACGTCTGGCTGAAGTCGCCGAGGCGTTCAAGCCCGGTTGGCACGGTAGCCTGAAACGTGGTGGCCTGTGTGTGGGTGAGACGCAGGAAGGATCCAAAGAAGAACAGCTTGTTCGTGCCGTTGTAGAGTTTCGGAATGATCACCGGACCGCCGATGGAGCCTCCACCCTGAAGGACGCGGTAGGTCGCCCGCGCAAAACTCGCTCGACAGGCCACAGTGGAACAAGCCGCTAACTGGTGTTTGAAGCTGAAGGTGTTGGCGTTCAGATCCTCATTGCGCAGCATGAAGTTGACATCGCCATGGAACTTGTTGGTGCCGTTCTTGGTGGTCTGGGAGACCACACCTTGGGCCATGCCGGTGTCTGCGGTGAAGTTGTTCGTCGTGACGCGGACTTCGGAGAGCGCGTCGGAGTTGGGGAGCACCGCAGTCTCATGCCAGGCAGCCCCCTGAATGGAGATACCGTCCAGCTGTACGTCATTGCTGCCGATCTCGCCGCCGTTGATACGCATACCGGACATATTGCGCCGGTCCGCATATCCAACGCCCAGGGATGAACCACTGAGCTGTTGCGGGTCCCCAATGACACCAGACTCCAGGGTGGCAAAGTACAGGGAGTTGCCATTGAGGTTGGCCTGGCCGGTGATCGTTTCCGCGCTGACTGCGTCGGAGACCTGGGCGTTCTCCGTTTGGATGGTCAGTGCGTCCGCCTTCACCTCAACGGATTGGGTCGCGGTACCAACTGCCATCAAGATGTCGGCTCGAACGGTGGTAGCGCCGGCGAGGTTGATGTCGGTCTTGCGGTAGGTCCGGAAGCCGGTGGCAGCAACCGTGACCGTATATCGGCCGAGCGGAAGGTAGGGTACAGAATATTCGCCCTTACTGTCTGACTGGGCCGTCGTGGTGGTGTTCGTCTCCTGCTCGGTCACCGTTACCATCACGTTCGGCAGCACAGCACCTGTCGGGTCCGTAATCGTTCCTGTGATCGCACTGGACTTCACCTGCGCGAACAATGGCCTGGCTTCGGTTGCCAGTGCGAGCAGAAAGACCAGAAACACTCGACCTGCAATTTTTAGTTTTTTCATTTGGCTTCTCCTAAAGTAAGTTCGAAAGTGAAGTGTTGGTTACGACCAAGACTCCCGAGGTGGTACGTTTTTGTATCCAAACTCTTCATGCGGTTCGATTGATTTACAACTAGGGCCCCTTGATTCATTGATGACGGCCAAATCTGAACGACGGTCCAACTATTTCCGCACCGAATCCTGTGGGTGTAGTGATCGGACGAGACATTAACACACACGTGTATAACAGGTCAAGACGTTTAAAAAATGACCCCAAAGACTTCCAGACGGAACATCCGCAATGCCGACATACATCATGAGGAATAAATTTTGACGCATCCAGCGTGTCGCCGGGGCCCTGTCGTTCGGGCGAAATGACCGCTGGAAACAGCAAAACCCGGACTAGGTTATCCGGGCTTAGCTGTGGCGAATGTCAACTCAAGCAGAAGATCGCTTGATCATGAGTTGGGTCACTTCGGAGTTACGCAGCCAGCGGAACACATAGCGCCGGGCTGGGCCTGCGTCCGTGTGTAGACCTGCTTATACTCCTGGTGTCGTGCGGGAACGTCCCGCGTTGTAAGGATCGTCAAGGTCTTCCCGTCGGGCGAGAGCGACCATACTTCTTTCACCTTCAGCGTTACGTTCCCAGGCATCCCCCCATAGGGTCCGGTAGTCTCGATCACCAGGTTATCTGCCTGCAGTTGGGCAGTCACGTCAGCCTTTTGGATTCCAGTGTCGGAAGCACGGTGGTGGGGACTGCCGTCCAGAATGTAATCGCGCACGATGCTTTGGGACTCCGCTTCGTGCAGCGTCCTGGCATCCTGATGAATGGTCAGGATCACCTGGGGTGTGCGCTGCCCACCACCGCCGCCCCTGGCAGCGGCTGGGGCTACGCGGGTCATCCAGTACATCAGATTTGGGACGGGGTCGCTGGTGGCGTTGTCCCGCGCCCAGGTCCCGCTAAAGTCAGGAGTGGCTGCCAGGGCCAGAGTCGGCAGCAAAAGCATGCCAAGCATCAGAAGTTGTTTTTTCATAAGACTGTTCTCATCCTCTTACATCGTGCACTCGACTTATGCGAGAGCTGACTGCGTGCCGTGTATCTTGACCCCAATTTTGCTGGCGATGGCCCGTATATTCCGCTGTGCTTGCTGATACTCCTCGGAAGAACTCAGAAATTCAACATACATAATCGGGTCCGGCATCCTGCTGATGTGGGCGAGGAAGACTTCGTAGTCCATATTGCCTGTGCCGTTCATCGCCCAGCTCAGGCCGGGTAACATCTGGTCCCAGACAAAATCCTTGGCGTGGATGTAACCGATCATGCCGTGCAGCAGCTCGAATGTGGTGTTCAGCAACTCCGTCATGCGGAAGGCGACGCCGGGGTGGGCCATGTTCTGAATATCGAGGCCGCACACGATCCGTGAGTCGCCAACATCGTCCCGCAGACGCTTCATCGCCCATGGATTATTGATGGCCTCCGTATTCACCGGTTCGATGCCAATCAAAATCTTGCTGCCCGCCGTGGACTTGCAGATGTTCTTGAGCGCCTTGACCGACCGCTCCCACCCTTGCTTGCTCCAGTTCAGGGGATGCGCAATATTCCGGTTGGGATACATACTGCCCGTGTGGGTGAGGATCATCTTGCAACCACACTGATCCGCAGAATGGATCGCATCGATAATATGCTTCTGCCACATCTCCGCGTCCGGATCGGGAGCAATGATGTTGCCGGCGCAGTGAATGTTGTAGAACAGCACGTCGTTGGCCTTCAGTTGCGCCTTCATCTCGGTGACTTCAGAGTCGGGCATCTTCCTGCTCAGCCACGCCGCCGACGCAGCCTCACATGCCGTCCAGCCACCAGCGCGCATGGTCTTGAACATGGAGGCATAGTCCGTACCTTCCTTGTTCGTGATGTCCTCGCTGTTGCTTAACCGGATGACTCCAGCGCCCGGAGTCAGATCTCGTTTGACATTTTCCGGAGGACTCCACTGATAGAGAAAATCCTCACCCCATACGGGAGGCAGGCCAACTTCTTTGACCATTCCGGAAGTCTGGGCGGAGGCCTTGGAAGGTGAGCTTGTCGCCAGTGCACTCGCCGCAGCCCCCGCCCCTGCAAAAAATTTGCGTCGAGATAGTGTCATAGCGCTCTACCATTCTCCATCTTCACGAATTACATGCCGTGCCTGGTACGGTTAGTTCCTGAACTTACTTCTGCGCGTGGATGGCTACCATGTTCTGCATCATCTTCATCATGTAGTCGCCGCGTGGACTGCCGAAGATGTCGATCGCGTAAACGTCTACGTCGCGGATATATGCACCGTGAACCACATGCGGCGGAAGAATGATGACATCTCCTTTTTGAACCCGATACAGCTTGCCTTCAATGATCTCGTCGCAGTATCCCTCGAGGACGATCATGATCTGCTCTTGCGGATGGGAGTGCGGCGCAAAGTAGGAATTAGCGTCCATCTTCAGGAAGCTGATCATCGCTTGCTCACCGACAACCAGCCGGGAGTTGGAGCCTGCGACGAGCTCAGTGGGTGGTAGATCAGGCTGATGGATTACGCGTTTCTTGAACTCTTCCGCACTGGCAACTGGCAATTCCGTAGACATTTCCATCCTCTTTTCTTGGGCTGTCGTTCTATAGGAAATCAATAAAGCGGGTCATCGATAAGCAGACGAACCATAGCAGAAACCTGTCGGACAGGTCAAGCCGATCAGTGGTACACCGGGAGCTGACCGGGAATCTTGACTTGAATCTTGTAGATACTTGTTGCGGCCGTGAAGTAAGCCGTCATGCCGTCATCCCCGCCCCACGCCAGGTTGGACGTGACCTCAGGCAGAACAATCTGGCCGAGCAATTGGCCCTTCGGTGAAAAGATGCGGAAGCCGCCCGGACCCGAAGCCCAGAGGTTCCCTTGCGAGTCCACTTTCATCCCGTCCGGGTTCCCATCCCCTGGTTCCTTGCTCAGATCGGCGAACACCTGCCGATTGACCAAAGCGCCATCGGGTGTGACATCGTACTTGTAGATCGCTTGCGGGTTCTGCGAGTTGGAAACGTAGAAGGTCTTACCGTCCTTGGAGAAAGCGAGGCCGTTGGGACGCGGCAAATCGGTGATGACCGCAGTCAGGTTGCCATCCTTTAGCCGGTACACGCCATTGATCTTGTTGAGATGGCGAGGGTCTTTGTCCGGATCCTTATCGGGCGCACTCGGATCATAAAAGCCGTACGGTGGGTCGGTGAAATACAGCGCGCCATCTGCAGTAAAAACCAGGTCATTCGGGCTGTTGAACGGCTGGCCCTGATACATGTCCACCAACGGCTTCACGTTCATCTTGTCGTCCAGCTGCACAATGCGACGCATGCCGTGCTGCATCATCAAGACCGAGCCATCCTTGTTGGCGACCATCGCATTCGAGCCGCCGTAGCCACCCGCCGGAAAGCTCTGCAGTCCGCCCGCCTTGTCTAGTTGCACCTTCAGCTTGCCATCCGGCGTAAGGCTGTACATCTTGTTGCCGGACAGATCGCTAAACCAGAGAGCACCTTTGCGCCACATGGGCCCTTCCGTCCAGAGGAAGCCGGTAGCGATTTTTTCAATCTTTATATCCGGCGCGATCAACGCGTCGAGAGCCGGCGACTTGCGAACAATCTTTGCGGAAGCAACCGCTTCGTGAACGGCCATCTGTCCGAAAGCCGGTACGGCGCAGGCCAGAACCAGTCCACTCGCCAGAACGACAATCGAATTCGTTGCCATCAACTTCATTGCTGAATATCTCCCAGGTTCATTGCCTGCTGTCGGTCGTGCGACTGACATCGCTGCGCTCAAAGATCAGCAAACGTTTCTTAGTTACCACTTACCATGTAAAGAAATTTCGCCGACGCAGAAGACACGTTGATGTTTGCGTGCGCGGTCTTCCCTGTTGACGGCACTCGGTACGCCGTGCCGGCAGGCAACTTCCGCAACTCCTTGCCGAAAAGCATGTCGACATCGCCATCCGTGGCGATCCAGATTTCCTCGACCCCCTGGGCAGCGCTGTAGGGCCGCGACATTTTCATTGAGGGAAGCTCAACCTGCGTGAGTGCATGGTAGTCGCTTAGACCATCGGCAGTTGTGATGAGGGCGCGTTCCTTGTCGTGCCAGGCGTTGGTGACCTGCGGCTTCGCACTGTTGTCTACAACGTCGAGCGTCGACTTCGGCTTGAACCCTTCAGGCAGCTTTTCACTGACGACATAGAACGTCACGTAGTGGTCGCCTGTTCCGGTCATTTTGAAGTCGAGCCCCGGCGTGATGATGAACGCCTTCCCCTTGGACAGTTCGAAGGTCTTGTCGCCGGACTTGATAATGCCGGTGCCGGAGTTGACGACAAAGCTCTGCTGAATTCCCTTCAGTTCGCCCGCGATTGGATGGGCCGTGGAACCCGGCTCCAGCATGGCGTAACTCACCGCCTCGGCGTTGGTCAGAACCGCACCCTTGCGGACCGGATGGAGGCTGTCAGTTCCCTGCAGAGCCGTCAGCATATCTCGGACGTACAGATTGCCGTGCATAATTTTGGGGAACGCATCACGCCAGTTGCCCGTGTACATGTCCACGTCTGGCTCGGTCGCCGGATTGATCGCGCTGTTATCTAGCCTTGCGAAGTCCATCCCACCCTGAGGACCACCTTGCCCACCGGCAGGAGGCGCTCCTAACCCTGCTGCCTGCGGCCCACCGCCGCCTGCTCCACGCGACAGCGGTCCCATGTAGATCATCTCAACAGGCTCGTCCGTCCAGTTGATATTGCTGTGTGCCGTGACGCCGGTCGGGGGGATGCGGTACGCCTGCCCGGGCGTCATGCTACGAAGATCTTTGCCGAGAGACAGGGTGGTCTCCCCCTTCACCATGATCCAAGCCTCTTCCATGGGATGACTGTGCGGCTGCGGCATCGTATGCGGAGGGATTGTGCAGAGATTCAGGCCATTGGGACCACCGTTGCAGGTATGGACCCAGTGCGCGCCAACTCTGCGGTCGTTGTCCCATCGGCTTATAACCACCAGGTCTGGGGTAGCCTTGAAGTTGGCCGGAATCGGTTCTTCCCGCACGTAGAAAGCGAGTGGCGCTTTCCCTGTGCTCGTCAATTTGAAATCGAAGTCTGGTGAAAGCGTGAAGCCAACACCATCTTTGAGTTCGGATGTCTTAGAATTGACCGTGATTTTGCCCTCGCCGCCGACGGCAAGAAAGATCTGCACGTTCCCCGCAGCTACCTTCCCGCTGGCAGTGGCGCCGGGAGCCAGCGTGGCGTAGCTAACCACCGCAATGTCGCTGAGCACTGCGCCTCGTTTCACGGGATGCAGTTTGTCCACCCCATCCAGCCTGGTCAGAATGTCGCGAAAGACGAGGCTGCCGTAAACCGTGCGAGCTTTGGAGTTGCGGTAGTCGTTGATGAACATGTCGATATTGGGATCGGTAGCAGGGTCGACAGGCGTGGGGTCCAGAGCATCTTCGCGAGTCGTTGCCTGAGCCTGAACACCGCCACGACGCGGTGCCTGCTGCGCATCGCACGCCGTAGCAGTAAGGCAACCTGCAACGAACAAAAGGACTAGCATTCTTCTCATACGACCTCCAGATGCTGTGAAGCGTGGGGCAGGAAGATCCTCGGGAAGACGTTACGGCAACGCGTATGCCGCCACGACGTCTCCGCTGCTTTGGCCGAAGGCGCCACCGGTAGCGATGATCACGATGTACTGCTTGCCATCCTTGCCCCTGTAAGTGATGGGAGAATTGGCCCCGGCGGCTTCCAGCGTTGTATCCCATAACATCTTTCCGGTCTTCTCCTCGAAGGCGCGGAAGTGCATATCAGGAGTCGCCGCAATAAAGAGCAGACCGGAAGCAGTCGTCATTCCGCCACCCATATTCAGCGAACCGGTGTTCATGACGCCTTTGGCTTCCAGTTCGGGAATGGTCCCGAACGGTTGGCGCCAGACGTACTCCCCTGTATCCACATTCAGGGCAACCAACTCACCCCACGGCGGAGCCTGGCAGGGCCAGCCCGTCTTCGGGTCGGCAAAGCGGTCGTACTTCCCGCCCAGCGGCCCCTTGCGCTCGTACGGCAGGGACGACCCCGGAGCCGTAGCCACCATCTGGCCGTAATCCGCGTAGTCGTTCACGTTGTAAAAGATAAGGTTCGTCTTCGGATCGTAGGTTCCACCCTGGAAGTTCGAACCGCCCCACGTACCCGGGAATACGACCGAAGGCTGCATTCCATAGCGCGTAAACGGCCCATCATTATGGGTTGTCGGCCACTTCGTGAAGAATTCCTCGCAAGCCTTTGTGTGCTCCGCCGACACTTGCGCCAGTTCCTCCTTCTTGAAGGTCATCCGCGAGAGCGGCGCCGGCTTCTGCGGGAACGGCTCGGTATTCCACGAGTCCTCACCCGGCACGTCGCTCGCCGGAATCGGGCGCTCTTCTGCGCCGTAGATCGGGGTGCCATCGCGGCGATCAAGAATCCAAACCAGACCTGTCTTATTGGTCTGCACGACGACCGGAATGGTCTCCGTCCCACGGTGAACTTTGGCCAGAATCGGCGCGCCGCCGAAGTCGTAATCCCACGTGTCGTGGTGGATCATCTGAAAGTGCCACTTCTTCTTGCCGGTCAACGCATCCAGAGCGACGAGCGTCTGGCTGTAGAGATCCGCACCCTTGCGGTCGCCGCCGTACTCATCCTGCGAAGCCCCACCAATCGGGACGAAGACTGTCCCCGTTTCCTGATCCACACTCAGGAATCCCCAGGCGTTGGTGCCCGAACGGTTCTTCCAGGAATTGGGCGTCATCCACGTCTCAATGCCCTCCTCACCCGGCCGCGGGACCGTGTGGAACGTCCACAGCAGCTTGCCGGTCACCACATCCCAGCCACGCGTATCGCCCGAAGGGCCGAGCGCAGGCTGCTCCTGGACACGTATACCGGTGATGATTACATTCTTGTAAATAGAGGGCGGCGAGCTCATGCCGATTTGCGACTTGAACCCGTTCGAGACGCCTTCTTTGAAATCGACGATACCGTCGGCGCCGAAACCTTCAGCAGGCTTGCCGGTCTTGGCGTTCAGAGCGATCAGCGAGCCAGCGGCAGTGCCAAAGACGATGCGCGGCCCAAGCTTCTTCCCGTCGCCCGGCCAGTAGGCCACTCCGCGCGTCGAGGCATTGTCGAAGTTGGCCAACTGATATTCCCATATCTGCTTGCCCGTGATCGCGTCCAGCGCAATCACGCGGCTGAACGGGGTCGGCAGGTAGAGGACGCCATCGATCATCAGTGGCGACGCCTCACTTCTCCGTGCGCGGACGCGAGCACCTCCCGCAGGCGCGCCACCGTTGCCTGGACGAGCAGGGGCGGCTGGGGCAGCAGGCTCGGGCCTCGTCGGTGACATGTGAAACGTCCACGCCCTCTTCAGTTTGCTGACGTTCTCCGGAGTGACCTGGGTCAGGGGCGAATTGCGTGTGCTGGCGCCGTCATGGCCATACATCGGCCAATCGCCGCCTGGTTGTGCAACACGCGGGGCTTGCCCAAAACTGGTCATTGCGACACAAAGAAAGATCGATGAAACCCCGCCAACCACGCGCCCACGTAAACCCATACTGATGAACCTCCAGGAGATAACCACTGATTGAAACAACGCTTCCGCGGAGACTCGCGCGAACTAAAGGTCCGCTGAGAACCTGCCCACCTTTTGCCTATATGAGGCAAACCTACAGAACATGAATCGAGACGGAAGCGTAGCAGACCCCTGTTGAACAGGTCAAGCGGTCAGTCAAGAAAACCGGTCGGCGTTCCATAAGCAACTTCGAAACCGGAAAATCGCAGAAAAGCTGTTCGGATTTCGACAAGGTGATTGACCTGTCTAACAGGATAGTGCTAGTGTGTGTCTTTCCTTAGGAAACAAGATTAAGCATTGCTTTCAATGAACGCCATTTTGAAAGCAATGGAGGAGATGGAATTGAAGGCTATCTGCGTTTGCGCATCGCTTGCGGTTTTCAGCACGTCGCTTCTAGGGCCGGCAGCGTCGGCCCAGGCCAACAGCTCACAAAAAGCTCCCGACCCCTGCGCCAGCCAGATTTCAACCGATGTGCCACAGGTATCCATCTCCAACAGATCGGTCCACGCACTCATCGATCTTCCGGATGCTGACAAGGGTTGGTACCGCGGCTCACGTTTCGACTGGTCCGGCGTCATTCCCTGCCTCTCCTATGATGGACACACATACTTCAACCCGTGGCGGCCGACCCACGACCCCATGGGTCACGATGCACTGGCCGGACCGGTGGAAGAATTCAATTCGCTCGAGTCCAAGGCGCCGCTTGGTTTTGAAGACGCCAAGGCGGGCGATCTGTTTGTCAAGCCGGGTGTCGGTGTTTTGCGCAGACTGGATGATGCACCGTATAAGTTTTCAACGCCTTACCCGATCGTCGATCACGGCAAGTGGAGCTTCAAGGCCAAGCCAAACGAGGTCGCCATCACGCAGAGCCTGACTTCTCCGGTTGGCTATGGGTACGACTACACCAAGACGCTCGAGTTGGAAAAAGGTTCGCCGGTACTGGCGATCCACCACCACATGAAAAATACCGGCACCAAGACAATCGACACCGACGTCTACGATCACGACTTCTTTCGGCTGGATAACGTAACCACCGGTCCCGACCTGTCCGTCCACTTTGCGTTCACGCCAACAGCGACCCGTGCGCTTGCGAACGGTGGCGAACTGGTTGGGCGCGACCTCGTCTATCACAGCGAGCTGCAGGAGCGGCAGTCAGTCCAAAGTGGCATCACCGGCTTCTCCAGCAGTCCCTCTGACTACGACTTCATCGTAAAGAACATGAAGACCGGCGTTGGCGTGGAGCAGACGAGCGATTCCCCGCTCGCCAGTATCAATTTCTGGTCAGTTCCGACCGTGATCGCACCCGAGGCATACATTCATATTCACATCGCCCCTGGTGCCAGTCAGGATTGGACGATCCGTTATCGATTCTTTGATAAGTAGTTCCAGCGCCAGAGAGCAGGCGGCGGCGGCTTGTCCGGCTCTGGTTTGGGCGGGTAATTAGCCGCGAGCCAGTCTGTGATCTTGTCCATATCGTCGTCGGAACCGTTGGCTCCGCGTGCACGCATTGCGTCAATGATGTTCGACCAGCTCCCTGCGGTATGGCGCTCAGATGTGACCACGGAGGCGGCGTGGCAGCCCGTGCAGATGCGCAGGAATGGATCGCGGCCCGGACCGGCCGGCAGCTCTTCCTTGGCAGCGGGCGGCGCCTGCTGTGCGACACCGCGATACGAACTCGCGGGTACAAGCAGAACCCCTACGGCCAACGGTAACATGAGCGACCATGCATTGAACTTCATAGGCCAGCGTTCCCCAGGGACGCCTCGGAAGAGACACCGTCAGTCTAGCAAACGCCTGTTATACAGGTCAACGTCAACGCCTATACTTCGAGCGGTCTCTCAGGATGCACCAGAAGCCACGCCAGGGATCCCAGCAGAACCAGCGTGGCGGCAACGGAAAACGGCATTTTCCAGTCGTAGCGCGCCGCCAGCCAGGGTGTGAGTGAGGCTGTCAATGCCCCGCCGATCTGGCAACTCATATTCATGATCGACGAAAACACACCCGAGTTCTTGCCGGCCAGGTCGGTGGAGACAGACCAGAAGACACTCTGCCCAAAGTAGAGGCACCCCGCTCCCAGCGACAGCAGAATTGCGGCGGTGAAGGCATCCGGCACACGTGACCCGGCCACCAGAAAGATTGCGGTGAGCAACATCGACACCGACGCCAGAAAGCATCGGCCGACGCGCAACCCGCGTTTGCGGGTGAGCACGTCCGAGGTAAAGCCTCCGCTCAGGCAAAAGACGGTCATGCACGCAAAGGGCATCATGGTGAATTCGGCGCTGGTCTTGAGGTTCAACCCACGCGCCTGCGCCATATAGAGGAAGAACCAGCTGAAGAAGACCCACGACGTGTAACCCAGGGCGAAGTAGCTGAGCATCAGCGCGGGAAGGTCGATCCGCGAGAACATGACGCGCCACGAGATGCTGCGGTCCTTCACGTGGGCTGCGCCAGCCGTGTTGGCAAACGAGGTGAGGCCCTGGCGAATCTCCTCCTTCTCGGCGGCACTGATGCGGGGGTGATCTTCGGGGCGATCGCGTGCGATGATCCACCAGACCGTGGCGCCGAAGACACCGAGCACAGCATCGAACCAGAAGGCCGAACGCCATCCGTGGCTCAGGATGATCCACGTCAGCAGCGGCGGTGCCAGGCCGCTACCCGCCCCAATCCCGGCAAAGATGAGTCCGTTGACGAACCCGCGCTCCCTCTGGGGGACCCACCGAGCGACGAATTGGTTCGCGGCTGGATAGATGCCGGCCTCTGCCACTCCCAGTGCGCAGCGCACAGCGAACAGCAGGATGACCGCGTGGGCAAAGCCGGGCGGCAGTAGTGCCGTCAGCACGTTGCACAGCGCCCAGACCACAACCCCTCCGGCGAGCATCCGTCGCGGCCCGAAGCGCACAGCGAGCATCCCTGCAGGAATCTGGAAACTGGCATAGCCGACAAGGAAGGCAGAGAAGACCCAGCCGAGTTGCTGATTGCCCAAACCGAACTCATGGCTCAGTTGGGGAGCGGCAATAGAAATGTTGGTGCGGTCGAAGAACGAGATCGCACTCAGTACAAACAGCCACGCGCAAAGAAAATATCGGATCCGTGCAGGGCGTGGAGCCGAAATGGCATCGGACATAGTGTCTCCGGGAGCGCTGGTCATGGGTGAACCTTCCTCCCTGTAAGAGATGAGTAGACGGTATGGAGCTTACTTGGGAACAACGCATCCATCGGAGCAGATCGTGCCCGGCTGATCCTTGGTCTGCGTGTATACCTGCTTATATTCCTGATGTCTCGCCGGGATGTCTCGCGTCGTAACGATGGTCAACGACTTACCGTCGGGCGAGAGGGACCATACTTCTTTGACCTTCAAAGTAACGTTCCCGGGCATGCCGCCAAACGGCTCAGAGGTCTCGATCACCAGGGTATCTCCCTGTAGCTTCGCAGTGACCTGGGCCTTCTGAATACCCGTGTCCATCGTCTTGGTGTGCGTACCGCCGTCGCTCTCCAGCGTGTATTCGTGGATCGCGCTTTGTGGGTCGACGACCTTCAAGCCTTTTGCATCCTGATGGACCGTAAGCAGCACAACCGGGACCGGGCGCTGTCCGCCACCCGCCCTCGGAGGGGTAGGAGCCACCCTGGTCATCCAGTACGCCAGATCGGGCACACGGTCACTGTTAGCTGCGTCCCGGGCCCAGGTGCCACTGAAGTCCGGTTGGGCGGCGATTGCCAGCGTCGGCAGGAAGAGCATGCCAAGCATCAGGAGTTTTCTCATAGGGCTGTTCTCATCCTCTTCGGTCTACTTCTCGTTCACACGCCATCTACGCTTGCAGCGGCTGCTGGGTACCGTGTATTTTGACTCCGATTTTGCTGGCGATCGCTCGGATATTCCGCTGCGCCTGCTGATATTCCTCAGCAGAGCTCAGGAACTCCACGTACATGATCGGATCCGTCATCCGGCTGATGTGAGCGAGAAAAACCTCGTAGTCCATGTTGCCCGTGCCGTTCATCGCCCAATCCATGCCCGGCAGCATCTGGTCCCACACATAGTCCTTGGCGTGGATATAACCGATCATTCCATGCAGCAGCTCGAAGGTCGTGTTCATCAGCTCCGTCATCCGGAAGGCCACGCCCGCGTTGACCATGTTGGTGATATCAAGGCCGCACACGATGCGCGGATCGCCAACATCGTCCCGCAGTCGCTTCATCGCCCACGGATTATTGATTGCCTCGGTGTTCACCGGTTCAATGCCGATCAGTATTTTGCTGCCCGCAGTCGCCTTGCAGATGTTCTTCAGCGCAGTAACTGACCTCTCCCACGCATACTTGCTCCAGTTCAGCGGGTGTGCGCGGTCCCGGCCGGGAAACATGCTGCCTGTGTGGGTGAGTACCATCTTGCAGCCGCAGGCGTCCGCAGAATTGATCGCGTCGACGATGTGCCGCTGCCACTGCTCGGCCTCCGAGCCCGGGGCGATGATATTGCCGGCGCAATGGATGTTGTAGAAGTAAACATCATTAGCCTTGAGTTGCTTCTTCATTTCCGTGATTTCAGAATCAGGCATCGTCCTGCTCAGCCATCCTGCGGACGCAGCCTCACAGGCAGTCCAACCGCCGGCGCGCATGGTTTTGAACATCTCGTCATAATCCGTGCCTTCACGGTTGGTGATGTCCACGCTGTTGCTCAGCCGGATAACATTTGGCCCCGGAGTGAGATCGCGTTTCACATTCTCCGGCGGGCTCCACTGATACAGAAAATCCTCACCCCAGACCGGAGGCAATCCTGCCACTTTAGACGCCTTGGGCGTTTGGGCGCCAAGCTCAGATGGTGCAACCAGCGCGCCTGCAGCAGCTCCTGCACTTGCAAAAAAATCACGTCGAGATAGTGTCATAGCGCTTGATGATTCTCCATTTTCATGAACTGCAGGCAGTGCCGGGGATGGCTATGTGGTCAAGCAATAATTCTGCGGAGAGACGAAAAAAGGCCTTCACAATCAGGCGGAAACATAGCAGAGTCCTGTCATACAGGTCAAGCCTGAAGAGCGTACTCTTGATCGATGACTCGCAGCTATAATCGGCGGCGTCAACGGAACGGACAAAAGGAGAACAGCAATGTTGAGCACTTTGCGCCCAGGCAGGCGCGACTTTTTGAGAATGGCGGGAGCAGGTACAGCCGCCGCGTTGGTGACCACGAGTGGCGCCTCCGCCCTGATGCCGGTGGCAACGTCGATTCCTGTGATGAAGATCGGAGCCCTCGGTCTCGACTATTCGTTCTGGGATATCTGGGCCAATCTTCTCAGCCCCAAGGGAAGGTACGAGGAGACCAACCTGCTGCGTATGCGCCCCGCCTACGTATGGGACAAAGACAAGAAAAAAGCGCAAGCGTTTGCCGACAAGTGGGAATGTGAAGTGGTCGATCGCTACGACGCCATGGTCGGCAAAGTAGATGCCGTTATGGTCGGCGATCTCGTGCTTTCGCCCTGGCAACACCTCGTTCTCAGGCCCTACATTCAGGCCGGAATCCCCAGTTTCCTGCAGCGGCACTGGTCGGACACGTTGGTCCACATGGACGAGATGCTCGATCTCGCGGCCAAGCACAGCACGCCGATTATGGCGACTGTTCCCTTCGAACACTTCGATCACGCAAACGTCGCAATCCGTCAGCTCAAGGCAGCGGGCGATGTGCTGGGAGCCTTTGCCACAGCTGAAATTCCCGATGAACCCCACTTCCACATTCCGTACCTGATGATGAAGATTCTCGGCTACGACGTCGAGTCCATCAGCATGAACACCGATGATGTTGTGAAGACGGGATTCCTCAATGTCGATTACTTCTATCCCGCAGCCGAAAAGCGGAAGCCGTTCGTCCTCTCCATGCTTGGCGCGGGAACCGACCTCTTCTCCTTCAACATCATCGGCAAACAGTACAACGTTGCGTCCAGCATTCCGGCCGGCTCGGACTCCGTGACAAGGTTTTTCGGTCAGTTGATGGATATCCAGAAGACATTCGAAAAGCGCACGCTATATCAGCCGATGGAAGTGATGCGCAAGAAGTTTCGCTGCCTGCAGGCCGCCTATTACTCGAAGATGTTAAAAAATGGCGCACCGGTCAAGATCGAGTCCGTTCCCGCGGATTGGGCGATTCCCTCGTGGAAGCCGGACGCTTATACCGCTGCGGATTTCAAATCATAACTGCTACCAGTGATATGCATCCGCTGGCAGCGAGGCAAGAGCCTTCCCTGCAACCGTCGAGCGTGCCAGAGCCTGAGCAATAAACGGGTTCGGACCACGCGGCGCCGCACCAGCAGCCTGCGCTGGCGGAGCAAGAGCGGGCTGTGACGCGTTGGGAAAGTTGAGCCGCCCGAAGTAGAACCAGTATTGGATCTTGTCGGGGCTCAGGTTCGAGGCCGCATGCACCGTCCTGCCGTTAGGCGGCGCGAGTACCGCCATGTTCATAGTCCAGTTGCGAATTTCGCTGCCCACCTGCATCAGCGCGGGGCCGTCGCTCACCTTCGTCCAGATCTCTTCCTGAGGCGGAGTATGCGCATGCGGCCCGGCGATTGTCATCGGCCCCATATAGACCAGCAGCACATGATCCTGCTCGGAGATTCCGTCGGGCCCGAGGAAGATGTACTTGCTCATGTTGCTCCAGTGGACATTCTGCTCGCTCATCGCCATAAGGTTCGTATCGCGAACCAGGATGTCCTTGCGTGGCGTGACGTTGTCCATGGTGCAGGTGAGCACGAGCATCTTCAGCGGCTCCGCTCCCGTATTGGTGAAGCGATGCATCGCATCAGGCGGCATCAGAATTGCAATGCCCTCATGCAAATCCCAATACTGCTTGCCGTCGTCCAGCCGCCCCTGACCGCTCTCGACATACATGACAAACTGGTCGGGAAGCTGGGTAAGTGGCGTGATGTTTCTAGCCGGAAGTGTGGCAAGGTCGAGAGACTTGTTATAGCGAAGAACAGCGCCGGGATCACCCGGCGTGGTCGCGTCGGGATTGCCTTTGCGCAGCAGGTTCTGCGTAAACATCACGTTGTGCCACTGGCGCGAAGGCGACTTGGTGGCGTCGCCAATGTAGCGATCGGCAGACACACCTGTCTGCATGTTCGACGGCGGCTCACGCTCATTCGTCATGCTCGGAACTTCTAAAGCCGGGCGTCGAAGAGTCCTGTCCTGGAGCTGCGTTTCGGGTTCCCCCTGAAGCAGATCCTGAGGGGTAGCACCGGTTGGCGGGGGAGCCTGGGCCAGCAGGGATGTGCCGACGAACAGTAGGGCAACAGCGAGCGTGATCTTCACGATGCTTATCTCCAATTTGCAATGCTGCCGGGGATACTCTTGGTCGTCTTATGGACGAACGCAATCACCGCAGACAGTGCGCAGCGGATTCTACCTCGCGACACTGTACGATTACCAGCAGCGATGTTCGGCATCACGGCCATCCGCTTAAAACATAGCTTGAAGAGATTCTGGTGCCCGAGGGGGGACTTGAACCCCCATTCCCTAAAGGGCGACGGATTTTAAGTCCGCTGTGTCTGCCGATTTCACCACTCGGGCCAGTCTTCATGCTAAATCAGGGCCTACTTTGACGAGTAAAGCGCGCGATACATCTCCCGGTTGCGCATGATCGCCTGCACATACTCCCGGGTCTCGGTATACGGAATCGACTCCACGAATTCGGCAATATCCTTGTACTCGCCGCTGCCCATCCACTGCCGTACCGGAACATCACCGGCGTTGTACGCTGCCAGCGCGTACTCCGGCTGCCCCCCAAACCGGTCCAGAACGGATTTCAGATTCCGCGTTCCAAGCTGCAGGTTCGTCGCAGGATTCAGCAACATCGCGGTCTGAAACCCTTTGAGCCCTTCCCTCTTGGCATTCTCCTTACCGACCGACGGAAGTAACTGCATCAGGCCATAGGCATGTGCCGGACTGACCGCACCCGGATTGAACTCCGACTCCTGCCGGACCAGCGAGGCGACCAGGTAGGGATCGAGGCCATTCTTCCCCGCATCGTTGACCAGGTCGCTCCAATACGGCTGTGGGAACATCAGCTTCAGATACTCCTGCGGCAACTTGCTCGGCTGAATCGCAAAGAACGAAATTCCCGACTTCTTCAGTGCCTGCAGCGACCGTGAATACTCCCCGTACGAAGCGTAAATCTGAGCCTGAGCCAGTGCACCCCACTGCGTTGCACCCGCTCCTGCCGCGATCTCGGGCCCGATGTATTCATTCAGCGCAGCATTCGCCAGCAGCTTCGCCTTGATCAAATGCGGATCATCCTGCGGGACCGTCCCCACCAGGTCCGGGATCGTAAACTTCCGCACCGAAGCCAGAGCCGCTGCCGGCGCGACCTCCGCCTGATGCCCCACCACAGCCAGCCGCTGCCGAGCCAGATAGCCGTAGTAGTAGTTCGTGTAGGTCGCATTCAGGGCGCGATAGTAGTTCGCCGCCTGCGCAAAATCATGCGCCTGATCTTCATAGATTCGCCCTCGCCAATACAGCGCACTCGGGGCTTCCTGCCCTGCGCCATAGCGGACAATCTGCTCGTCCATCAACCTGGCAGCATCGGTGTATTTCCGCAACCGATAGTTCATCCACGCCACGCGCCAGTGTGCCGAAGGCGCATAAACACTCAGCGGAAAGCGATCCACCAGCGTCTGGTAGTGGTACATCGCCTGGTCTGTATCGTGAGTCAGCAGATACATATTGCCGCCCGAATACAACGCCTCCTCAAGCCATCGGCTGTTCGGAAACTTCGCCACCATCTGCGCGATGATTGCGTCGTGACCCACCCGATCCTTCTCCGTTCGGGAAATTTCGGCCAGCAGGTAGAGCTTCAACGCGGCACTATCGTCGCCGGTTGCGGGTAGCTTTTGAGCCTCGTTCCGGCCCAGGCGCTTCATCTTCAAATCGCACACCGCGCTGTAGATCTGCAGTGCATCACGGTCTGCTTCCGAGAGCGTGTGGTCGTTGCGAATCGTGCTGTACTCCGCATTCGCCTCCACATATCGCTTCGCATTGAAGAGCGCATCGGCCCGCACCTTGCGTTCCGCCGCACTCGGAGTCATGCCCATCGCGATCAACTGTGCAAGCGAGGACGACGCCTCAGACGCCAGCGGCCGTCCCGTGAACACTGAGCGAAAAAGTGTCACTGCCTTGGTGGTATCGCCGCCGGTCTGGTATGCCCGGCCCAAGGCGTACTTCAATTCGGCATGCTCCGCCTCCGGCGTGCCCAGCATCGGCTCCAGCACCCGGATTGCAGCCGTACCGTTCTTCTGCTGAATAAACGCATTCGCCAGCAGCAGGGGTGCGTTGGCGTCGAAGATGCTCTCCGGATGCCGCTCGGCAAATCGATCCAGCAGCGGAAACACCTCGCCGCTGCGATTCGCCGCCATCAGGGCCTGCGCTCCCAGATAGTCGCTGTAGTCGCTGAGCTCGTCGCCCGCGCCGCCGCTTACGGCTCCGGCCTTGCGATAAGCGTCAGCCGCATCCGCATAGCGATGTTCAATCCCATAGGCATGGCCAAGCGCCAGATAAGCCGTCGCCGCACCCGCACCCGGATGCGAGCCTGCATAGCTTGTCACGCCGGCAAAGGCCGCAGCCGTCCGCGTGGTCGCAAGCTGTTGAGCCATGGGCCGAAGCTGCGCCGAAGCCACAAACGCGCTATTCAACCGCGACAACCGCTCCGTCGCGGCTTTTGCAGTCGCACTCACGGCCGTTGTCGCATGCGCCGCCGAACCCTTCAGCACACCGGCCCTGCCCTTGGCGTTACTGGCAACCGTCGTCGCCTGCTTTTTCGCTGTCGCCGTTTTCGCGCCTGGCTTGGCTTTGGTCACCACTGCTGGCTTGTGCTTGCCGACCGTTTCGGCGGCCGTGGTCTGTCCGCCGCCGGGCAACCCGCCAGCCAGCGCCAATGCGCTCAATCCAACAACCCAGCCTCGTGAAAACACGCCCAAACCCACCTCACCACCGGGACTACCCAATGTATAGACTCTAGCCGCGAACGAAGGATTGTGCGACCCAAAATCGCTCGGAACCAGTCGATGTACCCGCCCCCTTCCGGGTGCCCCACCTCAATCGGCTTCATCGATTGAGATGGGGCACCCGGCCCCATACCAGTGCCCCCATCCCCCCGCGCAG
>JANXWZ010000070.1 GCA_025350865.1 Rhodanobacteraceae bacterium | reverse complement strand
CAGCGCCGTGGCTATCCGCTTCATCGGCTTCGACGTAAACGCCCCCAGCACCGGATGGCTGCTCTCCGCGAGCAGAGCCGCAACCAGCAAAATCATCGGTGGCAGCGACGGCAGCACGTAATATTCCTGCCGCGTTGAAAGGCTGAAGAACAGCAGCGGCACTGCCATCCAGATCACTAAAAACAAATTCGTCCGCTCTGCACCTTCCAGCTTCATCCCGCGCAGTCGCTGCCAATACCCCTTCGCTCGCAACGGTAGCGCCTTCGCCAGTGCCGACGGCAGAAACGCCGACCACGGCATCAGCCACACCGCAATCAGCCCGTAAAACAACCACAGCGGCGACGTGTCGTAGTCATGCGGCACCCGCACATTCAGGTACCGGTACACCTGCTCGTTGACGAAGTAGAACCACGCCCACCCGTGGACATTGCCGTCTGTCGGCAGCGGAACCTCCCAGTGCCCGGTGACATGCGAGAGGTCCCCCGGATGCCCATGCCCCGGATTCGCCAGCGCGATCAGCACATGCCACGGCACCGCGATCGCCAGCATCAGCGCCGTGCTGGACCACGGATGACACTGTAGTAACCGCCGCAGCGCACCGCGAACCCCCCGCGTCGCCACCATGTAAATCCCAACAATCGCCACCGGAAACACAATCCCGATCAGCCCCTTGGTCAGGATGTTCAGCGCAATCCCCCCAGCGAACCCCCAGCACAGCCAGCGCGACGGCGCGTCCTGCTGTTCCGTCAGCCAGAAGCAGTAAAGCGACACCATCAGCAGCACACACACCAGCACATCCGGAATATTTATCCGCGAAAAGATGAAGATCCCGAAGCTAGACAACGCGATCAGCCCTGCATACAGCCCGGCCCGCACACTCCGGAACGCCCGACGCGCAAACGACTCCAGCAGCAACGCCAGTGCCAGCACAGCCAGCGCCAGCGGGACCCGCGTAGCCGCCGTCGTGACGCCGAACAACTTCATGCTCGCCGCCATCGACCAGTAATACAGCGGAGCCTTCTCCAGATAGCGGATGCCATTGGCATACAGCGTCACGAAGTCGTGCCGCGTCAGCATCTCTCTCGCGACCTCGGCGTGGACCGAGTCCGCATCGTCCAGCAACGGCGGCGCAAACAAGGTGAACGAGCAGTAGAAGACCACCCACAACGCAAGCAGCACCACTCGGTTTGTCCAAAGCTCGCGGGACGTGGTCACCCCTCCAGCCTACCCGACTCCGGGGCTATATCATGGCTAAGTGCCAGTGATCGACAACTCCGGCCCACCTACCGAGCTCATCTTCGGCGAGTGGTACCCCGCCGCCCGCTCGGAGACCCTCCGCATCGGCAAAATGTCGACCACACTCCTGCTCGGCCTTCCGCTCGTCATGGGCCGCCGCAACGACGGCAACGCCTTCGCCATGCGCGACCTCTGCCCGCACCGCGGCATCCCGCTCTCGGCCGGCTGGTTCGACGGGCAGCACGTCCAGTGCAAGTACCACGGCTGGAAGTTCGAACCCTGCTCCGGCCAGTGTGCCGAAATCCCCTCGCTCACCAGCTTCGATATCCTGCAGCCGACCAAAATCTTTGCCACCAGCTACTCCTGCGAGGAGCGCGATGGTTTCTGCTGGGTCTACCTCCCCGAACCAGGTGCGGGCCGCGCACCGAAGGAACTTCCACCGGTCCCCGAAGTCCCGAAATTCTCTTCGAAATTCCGCTCTGCGCACATTACCGCCGATCTCCCTTGCAACGTCGATCACGGGATCATCGGCCTTATGGACCCAGCGCACGGTCCCTTCGTCCACCAGGCTTGGTGGTGGCGCTCCAAAGCCTCCATCCACGAGAAAACCAAGCACTTCGAGCCGATCCCGCAGGGCTTCCGCATGTCTGCCCACGCGCCCAGTGGCAACTCTGCTCCGTATAAGCTCCTCGGGGTCTATGGCGAACCCACCACCACCACCATCGACTTCGTCCTGCCCAACCGCCGCTACGAGACCATCCGCTGCGGCGACAAGTGGTTTGCCTCCATCACCACCGTCACGCCCATCACTCCCTCTACCTGCCGCATCGACGTCTGCGCCGCCTGGAACATCTTCTACAACGTCCCATTCGTCACCCCGATTGCCAAATTCTTCGGCAACAAGTTCGTAGGGCAGGATCAGCAGACCATGGTCGAGCAGGCCCAGGGTCTCCGCTTCCACCCCGCGATGATGCTGATCGACGACGCCGACAAGCCGGCAAAGTGGTACTTCGCGTTGAAGCAAGCGCGGCTGACGGGCGAAGGCGAGCATCCAATGAGCGGGCCGGTCGATCTGCATTGGCGGAGTTGACCCTCTCCCCTTGGCTTGGATATCGGAGTTGTCGGCAGTTGATCTCGGGCATAGACTCAACCTGTGGGCTCAAAGACGTTCGACGGTGTTTGGTTTATCGCGTATCCCAACGACCACCTTCCGCCGCATGTCCACGGCTTCTACGCGGAGACGGAAGTCATTGTCGAGGTTTTGGGCGGCAGTGTTCGACGCGCGTTCAGGGACGACGCAATCCGGCCCGCCGATGCGAAGAAGTCTGACGTGACAAAGATTTTGCGGACTGCGGCGAAATACGCCGATGAGCTTGCTGAGTTGTGGAGGTTGGCGCGTGGCTGAATGGGCACTGGAGACGACCGATCAGGAGATTGACGAGGCACTTGAGCGCGCTCGCACCCAGGGCGAGTTCCCGCGCATTGTCGAAGCCACCTACCACTCGCAGCCTGATCTCGATCTCTTTGTGCTGAAGATCAGTGACGGACGCAGGCTGGTGATTCCGCGTGAGTATATTCAACCCCTTGCGGGAGCGACGCCGGAACAGGCAGCCGAGTTTACGACCGCGCCGCTGGGTTCTCACGTTTGGTGGCCCAAGCTGGATGATGGTCTTCATATCTCTGGATTGTTGGAACACCGTTACGGAAATAGCCAATGGATGGCGCGGCTGGAGCGTCGCGACGTTGCTGCCTAGCAAAGTTTGCAAGCTTGCCCGATCCTTCCAGATTGTTGCCTGATTCTTCCAAACTCAAACATTTCGGACGACATATCAACGTCTTTTGCGTTACCCTTTCCCCGGGTCCCCCGCGAGATGTGTGTCCTGTATTTCCGGGTACCCGAGGAGGATGGTCGATGCTAACGATCACAGTCAACGGTAAAAAACGTGAGGTGCATTCGCCGGACAGCACCCCGCTGCTCTATGTGTTGCGCGACGAACTGGATGTGAACAGCCCCCAGTTCGGCTGCGGTCTGGCACAGTGCGGCGCTTGTTCGGTGCTGCTGGACGGGCAGGAAATTCGCTCCTGCATCTCCTCGGTCTCGATGGCGGCGGGCAAGGAAGTCACCACGATCGAAGGGCTGTCCGCTCGCTGGGCAAAGCAGAAAAGTCTTTCTCCGGACCAGGCTGCGAAGACGCTGCACCCCGTCCAAGAAGCCTGGATCGAGCAGCAGGTACCTCTCTGCGGATTCTGCCAGAGCGGCATGATGATCAAGGCAACGGAGCTGCTTGAAAGCAAGCCGAACCCCAACGTCGACGAGATCAAGAGCGCCTTCACTGACTCCGGTCCCTCGGCCCACCTGTGCCGCTGCGGAAGCTACGTGGCCATCATCGAAGCCGTTCGATATGCGTCAACCATCATGGCGAAGGGAGGCAGCAAATGATCGATATGACCCAGCAGACAGCTGACATCTTTGGCGCACAGCTAAGCCGCCGCAGTTTGATGAAGACGGGTGGCGTTCTGGCGGTCGGCTTTGCCTTCTTGCGTGGAGGCGCGGCCCGCGCGGCGACGGAGACCGGTGTCAACGCCTTCGACCCTTCCATGCCCGAATCTTGGATTGAGATTCGTCCCGACAACACGGTGCTGTTCCGTACCGGCAAGAGCGACTTTGGCCAGGGGACGGTCTATACGGCCTACCGCCAGATCGTTGCCGAAGAGCTGGATATGCCCTTCTCGTCCATTACTACGGTGGTGGTTGCAGATACTGACGCGACACCCGATGGCGGCGGCACCTTCGACCTGTTGGGGCATGGCATGCCGAATATCCGCAAGGCCGCAGCCTACACCCGGCAGGCGATTTTGCAACTGGCATCGGACCGCCTGGGTGTGCCGAAGGACCAGCTGAGCACCAGCGATGGCATCGTTTCCGGCGGCGGCAAACACGTCGCGTATGGCGACCTGGTCAAGGGCGAGAGCCTCAAGCTGACCATTCCCGTATCCGGCGATCTGATGAGCATTGGCGGTTTGAATGTGGGCGGCAATCCGCCGCTGAAGCCGGTGAGCCAATACAAGGTGATCGGCAAGTCGTTCAAAAACTCGGCTGTCTCGTCCAAGGTGACCGGGCAAGAGGCTTGGGTCACCAACGTGAAGCTGCCCGGCATGCTGCATGCTCGCGCAATCCATCCGGCCACCGTCGGCTCCAAGCTGGTGGCGGCGGGCAAGGTGGATGCGAAGAGGTTTCCCAACACAAAGGTGGTGGTGAAGGGTGATCTGGTCGCCGTCGTCGGCCCGACCGAGTGGGAAGCCATCCAGGCTTCCTACCAGGTTGCGAAGGACACCAAATGGACCCCCTGGAAGGGTCTGCCGGGGAACGCCAAGCTGTTCCAGCATCTGCGCCAGGATGCGGACTGGAAAGCTGTCCCGGTCAACAAGAGCAGGGAAAGCCGTGGCGATGTCCCGGCGGGGATGCAGTCTGCAACCAAGGTTCTCACCGCAACCTATGAACTCCCGTACATGAAGCACGCACCCATCGGGCCAACGGTCGCCGTCGCTGACTATCGCCCGGACGGGACCGTTACGGTACATGCCCACACGCAGAACGCGCAGGCTTTGCGTGGTCAGTTGGCGATGATGCTGGGTACCTCCCCGGTGAACGTCGTGGTGAAGACCTACGCCGGCGCGGGGCACTATGGCCGCTCGAACGGCGGCAACGCTGGTGCGGAGGATGAGGCTGTACTGCTCTCAAAGGAACTCGGCAAACCGGTGCGCATGCAGTGGATGCGCAACGACGACATGCAGTGGTCGACTAACTCGCCCGCAGCCTTCTCCGATATCAAAATCGGCCTGAACGCCAACGGCAAAATCGCAGCCTACGACGCCGACCACTACATGCCCGCAGGTCAGGATGACCGTCCGATCGGCGCAATCCTGGCCGGTCTGCCGACGATGGCGGCGCCCAGCGAGAAGGGCGGCTGGATTGACTCCATCGCCAACGGCAGCTCCGACCCGTGGCTCTACGAGTCGACGCCAAACCTCGCGGAACGCTTCCACGGGACCTACCAGGTGGGGCAGAAGTCTTCGCCGCTGGCTGTCGGTCTGCGCGACCACAGTATGCGGACGCCGTCGCAGTACCAGCAGAATTATCCGCGCGAGTGCGCAATCTCAGAAGCGGCGGCGCTGGCCGGCGCCGATCCGCTGCAGTTCCGGTTGGACCACGCCAAGGATGAGCGGCTGATCCATGTGCTCGAGCGGCTGAAGGCCGAATCAGGCTGGCAGCCCAGGCCATCGCCGCAGCCGAAGGCCACAAAAATGGGCGCGGCGGTGGTCAGGGGTAGGGGTGTCTCGGCGATGCTGCGCGGCGGCGGCTATTGGGCCTGCGCGGTAGAGATCGCGATCACACCCGCGACCGGTGCAATCAAGGTGGAGAAGTACACCATTGCCGTTGACGTAGGCATCATCATCAACCCGGAGCAACTGACGCGCCAGGTTCAGGGCGGTGCCGTGATGGGGATCAGCGAGGCTCTGTACGAGGAGGTTGCGTTTGACGAGGGCGCGATCACCGCAAGCGACTGGATGTCCTACCCGATCCTCAAGATGGGCGAAATCCCGGAGATCAAGGTCGTCCTGGTGAATCGGCCCGAGGTCGGAATGTATGCGCAGGGGTCCGAAGGGGCGAATGCCCTGGCCGCGCCGGCGATTACGGCGGCGGTGTTCGACGCCACCGGCGTACCCGTCCGCAGGTTGCCGCTGCGCAGTGCGTACTTGAAGGACATGCTGAAGGCCTAACAGAACCCAATCTGGGCCCGGCCACAACCTGTGCCCCAGTCATCCCGGCTCCATCGGGATGAGTGGGTTTGTGTCCATCCGGTGTAGCTACCCCGCCCGATCGACCGCTTGCCTAAGCGCCGGAATGCCACCATCGCGGACTGGTCCATGGCCGCATGCAAATCGTTCGATGGGATAGTCCATAAGCCTTTGTGCGCTTGCGAGTGCAAGTGGTTTCGACCACATTACGAATTCGGGCAGTGGAAAATACCACGGTGTCCAACCCGACACCGAAAGCCGTCCGACGGCCACCAGCGCGTCTCCGGCAAAAAGCGTTCCATCCCTCTCATCGAGGAACGAAACGTGGCCTGGAAGATGACCGGGTGTCGCAATACAGCGGAGCGAGCCGAGCACTTCGTTGTCTCCAACCGTCTCGGTCACCTTGGACAATATGCCCGGCAGGCCGCCGAAGAATTCCTTGCGAGGCTCATCTGCCTGCAATCGCTTGTCTACCGGCCTCTGTAGCAGTGGTTTGCTGCGTTCGCTTGCGACGAGTGAACGCTTCGGCCGCGAATCCAACAGAGCATCGACCGAGCCGATATGGTCTCCATGCGCGTGCGTCAGGACAACTCGCCGAATCGGCGCGCCCAATGTCTCAGCAACGCCGAGAATCTTCGATGCCGCGCCCGCCATCGTTGTGTCGATCAGCGTGAAGCCGTCGGCCTCTCGGACAAGGTAACAATTGATGAATCCGAATCGAGTCAACTGCGATGAGTGCGTCGAGATGGAAGTGATTCGCATGGAAGTTCCGCAGCTAACCTAGAACGCTGAGACGCCCTCTTCAATCACCAACTCATCGACCGCGATGTTCATCGACCGCCCCAGCTTCTTGAAGTCGCTCTTCCACTCACGCGACAGGTATCCATCGTCGATCCGGCGAAGCAGGTCGTTCCAGATATTCTGGGCCTGCCAGATCACCACCTCGAACGGCATGGTGCGGATGGTATCGGCGACGAACAGGGCCTCGTGCAGCGTGCTGAGAGCGGCGGAGGAGCTTGCTTCTGCCGCAGCGGCTTCGAGCTTGATCATCGCCCGTTTCATCCTTTGTCCGGCTGCAAACGCGAGGATTGGCGCGTCCAGCGTGACGTGGTCCGTGGCTGCACGTGCGAGCAGGTCTGTGACCAGTTCCGGGTCAAAGGGTTCTACCTCGATGGCGCGGCGCAGGCTGGCATTGATGGCAAAACTCGCGGCGAGTGCCAGGGCCGGAGGCGGATTCATGCCGGACTCAGTCAGGAAGTGGAGCAAAGACGCGTGATCCTCGTAGATCTTGCGCAGGGAATCTTCCATTTCGCCGACAGTCTGGTTCAGGATGGTGCGCAGAATGCGGTGCTGCTCGTCGGCAAAGAGTGATGTGAGGGAGTAGGACGCTGGTGCGCCGGACGACACAGCGTCGGCATCCTGCGTCTGCGGCGGGACGTTCTGAGGTATTGCCAGGGTATGCGCGGTCGGCGATGGGTTCGCGCCCGGTGCATCGGCCGACTGGGGCGGTTCGGGCTGGGTCGGATCGAGCGCAATATGGTCGGGTGCGGTCGCCGGCTTGGCCCGCCGGTCGAGGGTGGGGGCGAAGAAGCGGTCGATCAGCCGGATGACCTCCGGCAGGTTCGCAACGCGGATCGCCGCGCGTATATCGGCGGAGAAGGTCGCGAAGCCGGCGATCTCGGTCTCTGAAAAACGACGGACTGCGGCGGAGAGATTCTGGTCGCCAAGGTGCAGCACCGCGTAGCAGATTGCGACCGACTCTTCGGTGATGCGCGATTTGATCTTGGCGCGCCCAAGCGCCACGCGGCCTCGCCCGGAGGCGAACACCTCGTGCGCGTCGCGATGTACGTCGAAGCAGAACAGTTCTCCATCCTCGGGATAGCTCCGGAACACGGACGAGATGGCGTAGTGCGCGCCCACCTGTTCGAGACCGATCTTCATCCCGGCGATGTAGCTGGTGTAAACGGCAGCACCGTCTTTGAGGTCGGGAACGTTGGGCTTGGCCTGGGCGAGGATGCGCAGGAACTCGGGCTCGAGGACGCGGCCGGGATCGCCGAAGAGTCGAGCTGCCAGCTGCAGGACGCGTCCGGCGTAGGCGATGATCTGGACGGTTTCAATGCCGGAAATTTCGTCGAAGAACCAGCCGCAAGAGGTGTACATCAGCTGCGCATGGCGTTGCAGCTCCATCAATTCGAGGACGATGATTCGTTCGGCTTCGCTGAGCGGACGGCGGGCCTGCTCGTGGAAGAAGCGTGCAATGACGTCTGGAGAGCGGTCGAGGACGATGTCGATATAGGCGTCGCGAGCGGCCCATAGATCTTTCAGCAGTCCTGCGGCGAGTTTCTCCGAGAGGCTGGCGGTGGAGTCGCGCAGAAAGTCGAGGGAATCCCGCAGCGGCTTGCGCCAGAGCTGGTTCCAGCCGACGCGGCCGCCGTTACAACCGCAGTCGGAGCGCCAGCGCTCGACACCATGAGCGCAGGACCAGGAGGTATTTTCGACGACTTCGGCTTCGCAGATGGGCGGAAAGCGCTCCAGAAATTCGCCGTAGTTGGTGAGGGTGGCAAGGCCCTTGTCCTCGATATAGTGCATGGCGAAGGAGAGGGCCATTTCGCCGTGCTTGTGGTGGTGGCCGTAGGATTCACCGTCGGTGGCGACGTGCGACAGCTGGGCTGGGTGGTTCGATGTGGCGCGGAACGAACCGAGAAGGCGACCCGCAAACTTCTCGCCGCTATCGAGCAAACCCTCGAAGGCGATGGCTCGGGAGCCCGGACCGTCGTAGAAGAAGATGGAAATGGAGCGGCCTTCGTCGAGTTTGACGAGGTAGGGCTGGGTTGGGTCGACGGTGGCGTTCGGCGTTTCGGTCCATGCCTCGCCGGGCTTGGCGATCGCGCGGACCCGGGCGCACTGGCTGGGCGCAAGGATGGTGTAAAGAATTCCTTCACGGGCCATGAGGTCGAGCACGTAGCGGTTGACGGCCGTCTCGGCGAGCCACATTCCTTCGGGCTTGCGGCCGAAGCGGTAAGCGAAGTCCGCGATCCCCCAGCGGATCTGCGTGACGGCGTCGCGCTCGTTGGCCAGCGGCATGATCATGTGGTTGTAGACCTGGGCGACGGCTGAGCCGTGGCCTCCGAATCGGGCGGCCGAGGCACGATCCGCGTCGAGGATCATGCGATAGGTGCGGGGCGCCTTATCGAAGAGCCAACTCAGCAGGGTCGGGCCGAAGTTGAAGCTCATGCGCGAGTAATTGTTCAGGATGCGAACGATCTCGTTCTTGCGATTCTGAATGCGCGACGCACCGTTGGGAGCGTAGCACTCGGCGGTGATGCGGTCGTTCCAATCGTGGTAGGGCGCGGCCGACTCCTGCACTTCGACCGTTTCAAGCCACGGATTCTCGCGCGGCGGCTGGTAGAAATGACCGTGCACGCAGACGAAGCGAGTAGCTTGTGCGGGAGAGTTCTGCGGGATGTACGCCTTGCGGATGCGGGACAGTTGCGCTTTCGCCATAGTGGTCAGTTCGATGCTAACGGATGATTGCGGGGCTGCGCATGCCTTTGTCGATTCCTGCGAGAAGTTGATGAATTTTGAACGGGCGTAGAATCAAATCACTATGGTGATGCGCGTTCAACACGTCGAAGGCGAGTACCGGATTGTCGTGCCTCCAGAGGCGATGGAAGCTTTACATCTAACCGACGGCGCGCCCGTTGAAATCGTTGCTGCCGTCGAGCCCGCTCCTGCGGAACCGCGCTACATGACTTTGACGGAGGGCCTCGCAGCGTTTAGGCGAACTGTGCCAGCCCACCGCAACACCTATATCGAGTTGGCGAAGTAGTTTGATATACCTCACAGTTGAAATCGTTGAAGCGATCCACGCTGAACTCATCGACCTGTTCGGTGGCTCACACGGTCTACGTGATCGCGGGCTGTTGGAGAGCGCAGTTGCTCGCGCCGAAAACCGGGCTACATATGATCCGGATGCTTCCACGGCGGAAGTCGCTGCATCGCTAGGCTGGGGATTGATTAAGAATCACGCTTTCGTGGATGGGAATAAAAGAGTCGGGTTCGGTGCGATGACGGCATTTCTCGATGGAAACGGATATAAGCAGTCTTGTTCGGAAGAAGAAGAGACGGAGATGGTCCTGAGGGCTGCATCCGGCGAAATCACCGAAGAACAATCGACGGTCTGGGTAATGAGAACCGTGGTGCCAATCCTAGTTCGCAGTAGTACGAGAAGCGTAGCGGTCGAGTAAGGCTGCGGTCTAGATCGCCACCCAGTAAGCCAAAATATCCCAGGCGGAAAAGAATCGTCCCAGCAGCAGCTTGCCCGCGAGCGTTACGCGAACCCATCCAGTTGTGGCGTGTGCAGCAACCGCGAGAACTCCACCACCGCCGCGATCAAACACGCAGCGCTGGCCAACTTCCACGGCCTCACTGCGGGCAGCATTCCCGCTACGATCCAGTAGATCATCGCCGCCCAAAGCGCTGATCCGCCGTACTTGAACCAAAATGGCGGGAGACCGAGGGGAGCCAGCCGCCAAACCAGGCCGATGCAGATCGTCAAACCAGCGAGCAGAAAGCAGATCAACCGGCGTCGCCTGACGGGCAAGTGGTCTCCTCTGGACCGCGAATGTTAGGGTCGGGCTCCGAGCAAGTTGTACTTAACGCCGGTTGCGAGGGGTGTAACAACCGGGACTGAGGCTCCGATGAACTCGGTGACTGATATGTCGGATGAGTTTGCAATCCAGACATTGCCGGACCCGTCGAGTGCAAGGCTTGAGGGGCCGTTGACCAGACCGCCCTGGAAGCCGGTCGCCGGGGATAACGGCGCGCCGGAGGGGCTGAGTTCGGTGACGCTGTAGGCGCCGGAGTTGCAGATCCAGGCGTTTCCACCGCCGTCCACCGCGATGGCAAACGGCAGGCTCAATCCGCCGCCGGTGTAGCCGGTGGATGGGGAGATGGGGTCGCCGTTGGGCGCAAGCCGACTGACACTGCTGTTGGCGAAGTTTGCGACCCACGCACTGCCCGTATTGTCGATGGCAATGCTGAAGGGCTTCTTGATGCCTCCGCCGGTAAATCCGGTTGGGGGCGAAATCGCCTGACCTGCGCTGTTGAGTTTGCTAATGCTGGAAGGAGAACCCTTGGTGTTGGCGACCCAGACGCCACCCGAGGCGTCGACCGCAATGGCAACCGGTCCGGCGACGCCGCCTCCCATGTAGGCGCTTCCAGAGGTGACGGGTGTCCCGCCCGTTGAAAATTTGCTGACCGAGTCAAAGTAATTTGCGACCCAGATATTGCCCAGCCCATCGGTGGCGATGGCCTGCGGAACCGCCAGGCCCCCACCGGAATATCCGGTGATGGGCGATAGCAGCGCGCCGGATGGCTCATATTTGGTCAGGCTGTTGGTGACCGCGTTGACGATCCAGGGATCGCCCTGCAGATCGATCGCGATGCCAACGGGTCCGATCGGCGTGCCGTTGGCGTAACCTGCCGACGGGGAAAGCGGCTTGCCCTGCGGGTTCAGCTTGGTGACGGTATTGTTGCCCATGTTGGCGAACCACGCGTTGCCTTCTGCGTCGATGGCGGCGGCGTAGGGCCCGTTCAGGCCGCCACCGGTGAAGTTGATTCCAAGCGTGAAGTCGTTGGGCTGCGTCCCCAGATACGGTCCGTAAGGGCCGTTCGAGGCGGCCAGTTTGAACAAGGAGGCGACATTGGAGCCGGGATTGTGGGCGATATTGATTGCGGCGGTCGCGGTGTCGATGGGGGTCGCTCCGGAGGCCGATCGCGCGTTGGCGAAGAGGGCTGAGCACGCCGTCGTCGTGGGGCCGGCCGAATCCACACAACCGGCCAGAATGTTCGCCAGGGTGTTGATGGTCTGGTAGGGGACCGCGCCGTTACCGGCCGGGGTCGTCTCATGGGTTATGCCCGAGATGGGATCGTAGAGGAGAGCAGCGTTCGCGAAGGCATTGTCGATACCGGTGATGGCGAGCGTTGAGCCAGTGGATGACACATGGGTCGCGTCGGTGGCGAAGCCGGCGATTGCAAAGGCCGCAGCAACGGTTGAAACTTCGTTGAGCGCGTAGCTGGGTGGGTTTGCGTTGGTCGACGGTGGGCAGTTGCCGATGGCGGCGAGCAGCCCCGCGCCGGAGTTGAAGGTTGAGTTCGCGCCAGCCTTGCCCCCTGCGGCGTATAGATAGATCTGGTTATTGGTGTTGCAGTTGAAGCCGCCGGGAATGCTGAAGTTGCCGGACGAATCGGAGAGTACGTAAGCTCCAATACCGTCGGCTGAGCCGGTGGTGGTCCCCTGAAGCAGCGAAGTCGATTGCTGGCCGTAGCCGTTCGTACTGGCTTCCAACATATAGATGTGTGCGCCTGCGAGAGCGGCCGATCCGCCGTATACCGATCCGTGGATCGCAGCGGCTGGGATTGGAGTGCCAAGATTGAACGGACCAGATGCGGCGCAACCCGCGAGAACGGTCGGAAGCAGGAGAAGCAAGTTGGCAAATCGGATACGCACGGTAGCCTCCAGGAAGGCAGACAGTCCCCATGACTGCCGCTCTCCGCTGTGTAAATGGGTAGACCTTTCTGTCTCAAATGAAGCATAAGGGGGGATACGCACCGAGGTAATAGCACTAATAGGTTACTTATAGGCACATTCGTTAAGTCTGGACGCAAGAAAACGGGTGGAGGCCGAAGCCTCCACCCGTGTGGAACTGCATTGCTGCCGGTTGGTTTATGGCTCGGTCGACAGGGTCCCCTGCTGAATACCGAAGGCTGTTGGTGTCACCACCGGTACCGCCGCTCCGATCACCTCGAAGACAAAGGTACTCGAAGTTGTGGTGCCCGTGTTCGCAACCCAGACATTCCCTGAACCATCGATTGCGAGCCCATTCGCACCCGAGAACAGGCCAAGTCCGTAGCCAGTAGCGGGTGACACCGGAACTCCCCCATTGTTGAATTCAGAGATGGTGGTCCCGCCCAGGTTAGCAGCCCAAATATTCCCGGCGCCGTCGATGGAAAGCGTACTTGGTCCTTTGAGACCACCACCGGTAAAACCGGTAGACGGTGAGATCGCCACACCGCTCGGACTGAAAGTGGATAGGGAGTTGTTGCCGTAATTCGAAATCCAGAGGTTGTTCTGGTGGTCGAAGGCTAACCCCTGAGGGTTGTTGAGGCCGCCACCAGTGTAGGGGGCGGTCACGGTAACGGGGACGCCTGCGCTCGTGAACTTCGAGATCGACCCGGTTCCGGGAAGCTGGTTGGTGACCCAGACATTGTTGCTCTGGTCGATGCCCAGGCTGGTCGGTTTATTGATATTGCCTCCGACATATCCGCTTGGCGGTGAGATTGCGGCACCCGCGTGGCTAAACTTGCTGATGCTGTTGGTCGAGAAGTTGACCGCCCAGACGGAATTTTGACCGTCAACCGCAACACTCACCGGGTTTGCAAGTCCACCGCCCGTAGAGGTGCCGAGCACGGTGCCGGAGGGTGATATTTCCACCAAACGGTTTGCTGAATCGACGGCCCAGGCGATGTCGTTCAGATCGATTGCGACTGATTGGGGGAGGAACAGCGCGCTGTTTCCGAAGCCCCCTGCCGGCGAAAGAGCCGCACCGGTGGGGGAGAATTTGAATGCGGCACTGCTGTTTATGTCGATGGTGACGAACCAGGAATTCCCCAAGGAATCAACTGCAACGGCGTTAGGTTGAGCATTGGCGCCCGAATTGCCCGCTCCGCTATAACTCACACCAAGCAGATAGTCATTCGGAGCTGAAGGGAGGCTCGGGGCGAAAGCGGGGGTACCGTTGATCAGGCTGAACAACGTAGCTACATTGGCACCGGGGCTATGAGCGATGTTGATCGCAGCCGTCGCGGTCTCGGTCGGCGTGACTGGCGCACCGCCCGGCGACTTCGCATTGGTGAACAGCGTGGTGCAAGGCGTCGAGGT
>JANXWZ010000066.1 GCA_025350865.1 Rhodanobacteraceae bacterium | reverse complement strand
TCGTCGAGCGGCACCGTCGCCATGTCGAGATGTTCGCCCTTCGTATGCACGATCAGCTTCAGCGCGTCGTCGATCACCGTCAGCGTCGTCAGGCCCAGAAAGTCCATCTTCAACAGGCCCATCTTCTCGATTGAGCCCATGTCGTATGACGTGACAATGGCGTCGTCCTTGGTCCGCGTCACCGGCACCAACTCCGTCAGAGGCTGTGGCGCAATCACGACACCAGCCGCGTGGACGCCCGCGCCACGCACCAGGCCCTCCAGCCGCAATGCCGTGTCGATCAGTTCCTTGATCTTCGGTTCCGACTCATAGGCTTTGGTCAGCGGCCCATTGTCCTTCAGCACCTCGCTGATCGTGACCCCGATCCTGCCCTGAATCATCTTGGCGATGCGGTCCACCTCGCCATAAGGCATATCCAGAGCGCGTCCGACATCTTTGATAGCCGCCTTTGCCGCCATCGTGTTGAACGTGATGATCTGCGCCACCTGATCGTTGCCATACTTGCGGCGCACATACTCAATCACTTCGCCGCGACGATTCTGGCAGAAGTCGATATCGATATCCGGCATCGAGATACGGTCCGGATTGAGAAACCGCTCGAACAGCAGTTCATTCTGCAGCGGGTCGATATCGGTGATCTCCATGCAATATGCCACCAGCGACCCCGCTGCCGATCCACGGCCCGGCCCGACCGGAATGTTCTGCTCCCGTGCATACTTGATGAAGTCCCACACAATCATGAAGTAGCCGGGAAACTTCATGCTCTTGATGCAATCGATCTCGCGATTCAGCCGCGCCTCATAGTCGTCGAGAGTCTTGCGCAGCAGACCCCGGCTCCGCAGGTGAGCCACGTTGGTCTCAAGCCGCTTCTTCAGACCCTCGCGGCACACCACTTCAAAGTAGTCGTCGAGCGTCATGCCTTCCGGCACAGGGAACGCCGGGAACGGATCGTCGACCTTGTTCAGCGTCAGGTTGCAGCGCTCCGGAAACTGCATCGTTCCGGTCAAAACATGCGGGTGGTCCGGAAACATCCGCGCCATCTCGTCGGCCGACTTGATGTAGAACTCTTCCGAATCGAACTTGAAGCGCTTCGGATCGTTCATGCTGCCGTTCGTCTGCACGCACAGCAGAATCTCGTGCGCGCGGCTGTCCTGGTCCTCGATGTAGTGCGAATCGTTGGTTGCGATCAGCGGGATACCAAGGTCCTTTTCCATGCGGAACATGTAGTCGACCACTGCCTTGTCCGGAGCCAGGCGATGATCCTGCACCTCCAGGAAGAAGTTTCCCTTGCCGAACATCTCTTCGAACTGCCCGGCGGTCGTCTTGGCTTTGTCGTAATCGTCAGCCATCAGGTGCTGCGAGACCTCGCCCGCCAGGCACCCCGAGAAGCCGATCAGCCCCTCCGTGTGCTTCGCCAGAAAATTCTTGCTCACGCGCGGTTTGCGATAGAACCCGTGCAGTGCGGCCTCGCTCGTAAGGCGAACGAGGTTTTTGTATCCTTCCTGGTTCTCCGCCAACACCAGCAGATGGTTGTACTTGTCGCCATCGCCCTTGGCGCGATGATCCTCGGCCTGGCATATATAAAGCTCGCACCCCAGGATGGGCTTGATCCCCTTCTTCTTGGCCGCATCGAAGAAATGCACCGCCCCAAAGATGTTGCCATGATCGGTCATGGCGACCGACTTTTGTCCAATTTTGTCGACGTGCGCGACCAGCTTGTCGACGTCGCAGGCTCCGTCCAGAAGCGAATAATCCGTGTGCAGGTGAAGATGCGTAAACTCGGCGGCCATAGTGCTAGTTTAGTGGGCCACACGGGCCGCCGTCACCCGTGCAAAACGGGTCATAAACCCCTTGATGCATCTCTACCGTCGTACCGCCCAGGCCATCCCATCCGGCTCCGGCCCGGCATAGATCTTCCCCACCACCGCCATCGTGGCCAGGTCGATCACGGTTACATAACCGTCCGGAGTACACGCCACAAACGCGCGCTTCCCGTTTGGCTCAATTTCGATCCCGGCTGCACCCGTTCCAATTGGCATCCGCTTGATCTGCTTGCGGGTCGCCGCATCGAGCACTACAAGATCGGACCCGCGCAGCGTCGAGACCAGAACCCGCTTGCCGTCCGGCGTAA
>JANXWZ010000007.1 GCA_025350865.1 Rhodanobacteraceae bacterium | reverse complement strand
CGATCTGCCCGTTGCAAAGCAATTCGGAAAGCGCCTTAAAAGTCTCCGCAGTGAACGAGGACTTATTCAACAGCAACTCGCTGATCGTATCGGCATTGATCGTAGTTTTCTGAGTGATGTTGAGAACGGGAAGAAAGACATGACATTGGGCAAACTTGACAACACCGCCAAGGCCTTCAGCATGTCGTTGAGTGATTTATTCACGGGCATTGGAATTACATACGGTAGCTGATCGTGGCGCGATCTGACGTTTGATTGATCGCACCTTGATCGTTCCTCGGTGTGAGACAAGTTAGAGACCATCGTCAAATTACCTCACGTAACTTGATGATTCTAAAGGCGTGAACTATAGGCTACAGCGGGTGTAAAAGCTTTGGAATGTTGGGATGAATTTGCCTCATAACCCAAAGGTCGTAGGTTCAAATCCTACCCCCGCAACCAAAGAATCAACAATTTACGACAGTCTGGAAACGCTGACAGACTCTTCATAGCAAAAAGCGGAGTTTAGGCGCTCGCCTTCAACGGCTTGAGCACCATCTCTACCACCCTCCTATTCGCTTCCCGCTTAGATGACGACATTGCCTGTCTATCGAAGTTACAGTTCAGGAAACTCGACCACGGAAAGAAGCGGCTGCATTGCTGCAGCCGCTTGTTACGGTTCCAGGTACGTCAGGCGAAACACTTAGAAAGTAAGTTTGGCCCCCAGACCGAGCTGCCTCCCCGGAGTAACGTTGCCAACGATGCCGAACCCTGCATTGGCGCCATAATTGCCCGTTGTGGCGTTCAGGCTCCCGTTGGTGAGGTTGTGAGCTCCGGTTCCAGGGTTGAACAGGAAGTTGGGATGGTTCATCAGGTTGATTACGTCCATCTGAAGTTGCAGCTTCACCCGCTCACTGACCAGAGGAATGGTTTTACGGATGGTGCCATCCCAGTAAACAACAACCGGGTTGCGGAGCTGACCAAGGCTACGTGGTGCAGTTCCGAACTGCGGATTGTCGATCGATCCGGGAACGCTGAATGCAGCCGCATTGACGAACCCGCCAGCCGATGTAACGCCGGTCGGATCTTTCCTCCAGGCACTGTTGATCAGAGGCACACCCTGCTTGATGTTCGGACGGATATTGGCACCGCTGATTGCAGCACCACCGCTACCGTATTGCAGGGTCGCGGTGCAGTTGGTCGTAACTGCGCCACTGCATACCGGCAGTGTGGAAACAAAGTACCCGTTACCGCCGATGTTGGCATAGAACGGGAAGCCGTCCTGCGCCGAAAACAAGCCGGTGGTCATCCAGCCACCAACCAGTAGGTTGAGGAAGCGGTTGCTCACGTTGATCGCCTTGCCCTTACCAATGGGCAGTTCGAGCGTGTAACCTCCCGCGATCCGTAAAGGCGTGTCGAAGGCGGAGTAAGAACGCTGCGGCTTCTCATACGGGCTCTGCGGCAGGGACTCGCCATAGATGTTGGTCTGGGAGTTACCCTGGTCCGAAGAGCTGTCGATCGACTTGGTCCAGGCAAGGTTCGTGAAGACTGAGAAGCTGTTGGTCAGCGGACGCGCCAGGCTGACGTATGCGCCGTGATAGATGGAACTCGTATCACGCCCAAAGAACGTGGTGACGGGGTTGTTGTAGACGTTCTGGTAGGGATTGAGGGACTGCAGATAGGTCTCATTGCCCAAACCGTACTTGTTCGCGACACCGTTACTGGCAAGGTTTGTGCTTCCGAATTGCAGGTGCTGCTGAATTCCGGAAAGCAGCGATGACAGAGCGGGAACGTTGGTGGGCACGAGATCTGAGTAGAGGTGAGTTCCCTTGTTGCCGACGTAGCTAAGCTGCATGGATATCTTTGCCGGTAGTTGGCGATCGACTACCAGAGACCACATCTGCACATAAGGTACAGCGTTCGACTGTCTCACATAGGGAAGAGTCGCTGCGGCCGAATAGCTGAAGATTGGCCCCTGCTTTTGGGTCGGCAGAAGAGGAATCGGAGCTACGGGGTTTGTAATGTAGTTGAGTGCCCCAGCACTGACGCCGCCGGTAGTCGGGCCAACGGTTTGCGCGGCAGCGGCCAGGTTAGGAGCGACTTCATCTCCGTAACCAGTAAGAGGCGCGTGCACCAAAGCAAAGGAAGCGTGGATCACGGTCGCCGCGTTGATGGCGTAAGAGAGTCCAAGTCGGGGCTCGATCCCTTTGTAGTTGATCGGAAAGATCGTCTCGATTCGATTGTTCTGGCCCGAAAGAACGACGCCACCAGTCGCTGCGACACCGTTAAGGGTACCGGCGATCGTTGGATCGAACGAACCCTGCAGGTTGTATTTCTCCTTGCGTGGAATCTCAAGGCTGTAACGGAGTCCAGCGCTTACAGTCAGTTTGTTAGTCGCCTTCCAGGTATCCTGCACGTAGCCAGCGTAGTACTTCCAGCGATAGTAGTAGGGCTGCGGGGCTGCGGTCGTAAAGTTTTGGATCAACCCGAGGTCGAACGATGCAAAGCCGCTCCCGCCCGAGCTGCCAGAGTTCGTGCCAGCGGAGCTGAAGTTGTATTGGCCGCCGCTCTGGTAAGAGTTATCGAGCCGGTTGAGCTGCAATGCGAGGTACTCCATGCCGATCTTGATGGTGTGCCGGCCTCGCAGCAGGGACAAGTCGTCGCCGAAGCCGAGGTTCACGTCGAGGGATCGTCCGCCGTCTCCCTGGCTGCCGCCGCTTCCAATATTTTGTGGCAGACCGCCAATCGACGGAAAACCTTTACCACTGAAGGCCGCTAGCAAGCCTAGACCCGCGCCAAAATCTTTGGTCAGTGCGGCGGGTGTCGGTTGCTTCTGACGGTTGTTACGGAGGTAGCTGACGCGGGCTTCGTTAACCACGGTGCTGCCAAAGATATGAGTCTCGCTGAGAGCGATGCTCTTGCCGTAGTAGTTGTCGCTGGCGATTGCGTTGGCTGGTGAGTTTGGCCCCAGAAAGTTGTAGCGATTTCCGAGTACAGGCACAGTTGAATAGCGGCCAAACAGCTTATCGTGGTCGCCGATGGATTGATCGACACGAATCGAGTAGCGATCATCCGATGCTGTGACGCCGCGAACTACGTATGAGTTTGTGCCATCGGGATCGTAGTGAGCGTCAGAGTAGTAAAAGTAGTTGTATGGGTTGCCATTTCCCGGAGTCGGGAAATAGGCCGTGACAGACTTGGCCGTCGGATTTGCAGACAACTGGGCTGAAAGATCGTTGTTCGGGACTTGCACATATTGAGAAGCAGGAAGTTGCGCTCCGGTGGGCAACCCCTTTGCGTTCAGGTTGTACTGGTAATAAAGATTGCCAACGCGAGGAGCAGCAATCGCCGCAGCATAGCCGGAGCTGCGCAGGATCGACGTGTTCAAGAGGTCGAGACTATTGTTGAATTTCCCAGATAGTTCTTCCGGTGTCGGTAGACGCCCACGCGACCAGCTTTGGTCGGCCTGCCGCAATGGCTCGACCGTGACCAGGAAGAAGGTGGAATGATGAGGCGAGCTTCCATGCCCGGTAATCTCGGACCACGTAGGCAGGGGGCCACTCAAGGTCCCGCCGAATTCCTCCTGGTGCTTCGCCGGCCGGAAGGGTGTGTTGAACGTGGCCGCGTCCCACTTGGGTTCGATGTTACGGAACGAAAGCTGGCCGTGGTACCTATCTCCACCAGCGCGTGTGGCCTGGTTGAGAATGCCACCGCCAGTGCGACCATATTGAGCTTCCAGACCGTTTTGCTGCACTGCAACCGCGGCGGTAGTTTCGGACGAAAGTGTAAGTCCGGCGCGGGGGTAGGCGTTCAACGTAGTGTCAAAGCCGTCGATCAACTGCGACGCAAGACCGGGCCGTCCACCACCGATTGAGAACGAGGTGCCGGGCGTAGAAGCGTTGAGAAAGATTCCCGGAATCTCGCTTTGTGAGCCATTGGAAAATTGTGGGTCACCGGTGACGCCAGCTGTGTAAACCGCAAGCTGCAACGCCGAGCGGTCCGGAAGCGGAGTATCCTGCAGCATCTGCTCATTGATGGTGGACGAGAGTGTTGGAGTCTCATTGGAGAGCATCTGCGCGCTGGCAGTTACCTCGACCTGCGAGTTGACATTGCCGACCGTCATCTCAACGTCCAACTTGATTTCCTGTCCGATGTTGATCTGGACGTTGTCAATCACGGACGTCTTGAAGTCAGCCTTGCCGGTGGTGATTTGATACGCACCGGGATCGAGCGAGAACAGCGCATACCCGCCGCTGTTGTTGGTGTCCTGCTTGATGGTGCGTCCGGTCGAAATCTGTTTGGCGGTCACCGTGGCCTTCGGGATCACGGCACCCGACGAGTCGCGCACGGTTCCGGTGAGTGACCCGGTGCTGGTCTGGGCAAACATCATCGTGGATGATCCAACCGCCAGCATTGCAAGAACTGACCATTTAGCGAACGCTTTTGCTAATATTCTTATCGTCATAGACCCCTCGTCCTTCAAGCTCGTTCTATATGGCCAACTGTCCGCAAACCGTCGCAGTTAACCTTTACTTTCAGCAAGCCACTATATGGACGCGAAGCAAGGAATGGCTAGACAATAACCCTATAAATTCCACCCAATAAATTGCACTTTTCAACCCCGATGGTTTTGATCGCCGGTGCCTGGGCAGGTGGCATGGTTTGATTGAAGTCGTCTGAAACGAAGGGCCTTGGATTGATAGCGGAAGGAACAGACTCACAGATTAACGATGAGAATGACCCGCGGGCGCAAAAAGGAAAAGCCAACAATATGCACGGGACCGGTTCCCAATAGGCTAGTTTGTCAGCAGGAGTTCGCCGACCATTGCATCCACTGCCACTGCCGCCCCTGTTCGCAGCGCCTGATAAAACGCCGCAACGACCGCGAGATCTCGAAGTCCGTCTTCCAGGGATACAAAAGGAGGCATGCCATCTCTTACGGCCTGAAGGAAAAGTCTGTGCTGATTGAAGGGTTGTAAAGCGTCGTTCAGGGGTGGAGCAGGGCAATCGAATCGAACCTCAGAAGTCGGTTCATAGTGAAACGATTGGCCCTCGTATTCACGGACGGATTGAACGGTCACCCAACGATTGTCCTGATAGACGACGCTGCCGTGGGTTCCATGGATAGCCAACTCCTCGCCGGTCGCGCACCAACTGATGTTCAAAGTCGCGAAGGCTCCGGATTCAAACTTCAACAGCGCGACAGCAGAGTCTTCCCCCTCAAGCCCAACGCACAGCCGGTTGGACGCGAAACCCTGGACATGGGTGACACGATCGTCGAGAGTCCAACTGAGAATGCGAATCGAATGCACGGCCAGTTGAATGAAGGCGCCTCCGCCGGTCTCTTTAATCGACCCGCGCCAGGTGGGGTGGCCTTCACCGGCCTGGCGCGACCAAAGGAGCCCCCCGGGATGCATTAGCTTCATATGCATCTGCGTAATTTCGCCGAAACAGCCATCCTGGACCATGGCTTTCAAGTCATGAATGACTGGCTGGTCGAAGTAGCTCATGTAGACGCCGCATGTCAGGGAATGCTTTCGCGCCTCTCGGAGAATCGCAATTCCATCCTCAAGCGTGCTGGCGATTGGCTTCTGAAGGAACACATGTTTGCCGCGTCGGAGCGCGGTGACGGCATGCTCTCGATGCAGGTAGTTTGGCGTGCTGATGATGACGATGTCGACGTCGGCTTCCAGCGCCGCTTCTATGTCTGTGGCCACGCGCATTGCGTCTCCATGGTCCGTCGATCGCGCAAGCTCATTCGCCGCCGCGGCAGCCCTGCCATGGTCAATATCGACGCAGCTCACCACCTTCACCCACGGTAGATCACGATATATGGCGAGGTATTCACGCGTGATGCTTCCACAGCCCAGCAGAGCGCAGCGTAGCAGCGGCACAGCGCCCGCTTCGTCGGTAGTGGAGACGCCGGCGCCGGATTCAGCCGTTTGCAGCGTCTGCAATTCCGAATCTGGCGAGGCCGTCAGAGGATTCATGCGTAAGCGACCGACGAGCACGGCTAGCAACACGCCTACGGTTAGCAACTGTGCTGCAAGACCCATGGGGGTGTAGATCAGGATCACGCCACCGAGCATCGTGGCCGACGCAACCAGGCGGTCTTCGATGTTGTGTTCATGGAAAATCAGCCAACCGGCGAAGACGCTAAGTATGACCCCGGCACGCTTGACGGTGATGGTGATAAAGACATCGATGTAGCGATGCGACGTAAATTGCAGGAGCAACACCGAAGCATCCAGCATGCCTGCAGCAATCGTCCAAAGAGGAGCCGCTCTCAAGGCCTTTGTCCACGTTTGAGAAGTTGCTACGCGCTCCTGTGACACCATGAGGAGGCCGTAAAACAAGCAGATCATGGCCCCATATCCAAACCCATAGGTGATTGGGTCTGACATGATGACCAGCACCTTGTCGATGGGATTGGTGAGCGCGAAGATCACTGCCACGATCAGGATGTAGCGGCTACCCTTGTTGCGGAACATGGCGCGAACGGGCCCCAGCAAGCCACGGCGAAGAGCTTCACGGTCCATCGCCAGTGCCCCACTGACGACGAGAATGACCCCAAGAAACTGCCTGAGGTTCGGGACTTCGTGCAGAAAAAGGTAGCCGGTCGGGATCAGCAGTACCGGCGTAAACGACATGAATGGGACACAGACCGAAAGATCCGATTCCTTGAGCACCGCAAAATAAAAGTAAACCGCGACTGCTACGAGACCCGTATCCAGAAACAGGTAGATCAAGAACTTGGCCAGAGGTGGCCAGGTTGCGCCAAAGTATCCGAAGAGGGCTCCTCCGTCATGCAGAAGTGGGCCTGAAGATGCGTGTAGGCGCAACAGGAAGGCGCCGGTCAGGACGACGACACCGAAGAGTCGGATCCAGAATGTAGTGCTGATCAGGTCGTTTCGGATGAGCGCTTTTTTGCGGCACACATCCATCAGGACATTGACCACAGAGGTGCCGGCCGCGAGGCACAGACCAATACTCACTGGCCTTAACATGCAGATCCTCTCGACTTGGCTGTCATCTTCAAACCTACCCCTCGTGCGTAGACTTTGCTTCGACGTCTAGATCAACTCAGCCTTGCGATAGGCTGCGGGCGACGTACCAACCAGCCGATGAAACACCCTTGAGAAGAAAGCATCCTCGGCGAATCCGCAGTTCTGCGCGACCTGCTTGATCGGCAGATCGGTTGTCCTCAAAAGTGCGCATGCCCGGTCGATCCGGCGCTGGCGTATGAACTGAACCGGACTGACCCCGAAGACTTTTTGAAACAGCCGACGAAAGTGGGTCTCAGAGACAAATACCTGCCGAGCCAGGTCGGCTACCGTGATTTCGTGACAGGAGAGGTTGAGGTCGATCCAATCGAGAACCGGCTGCAAGCGCGGCAGTTGCGCTTGGCAGTCAATGCTGCCGAGCGGCGTAAACCGGTCTACTTCAGTTCGAATGACGTACAGCAAGATCGAAAAGATGTCGTTGGTCATGGCCAGAGACCACCCCGGCGATTTCGTCGCGTAGTTCCGCACCAGACGCTCGGAAGACTGCTTGTAAGGTGCCAGTTCCCCGCTAGGGACATAGAGCGGAAAGCCCAACATGTGCAGAAGATCGATGCCGCCGAAGAGGGTTGCGTAAAAATGAACCGCGTAGACGTGCGGCTCTTCCCCAGCCGTACCCTCGATGGAATGTTCCATGCCCTGTGGGATGAGCAGCATGTCGCCAGCGTGAAACTCGTAGACCTTCGGAGGGCTGCCGAAGTACGCTTTCCCGGAGCCACGTTCAAACCAGAAAAACATCGAATCGTTCAGGACTCGCGGCCCGACCTTCCATTGACGAGGCCACTCCCACTCGATCGCTGAGACCACTTGAATCTTCATTGCTGCCAACCAACCGTCAAGTTGTGCTGCCGGAAGCGATGGAAATTCCCTGAATGGACGAAAGGTACTCCCCTCGCGGGCCTGGTTGGTAATTAGTAGAATTTTTCGCTCATTCATCCCAGAAAAATACACTATGACATCGGTTGCTGGCTACGTGTCGCTGGAGGAGAAGAGTCACTAGAGCCTCAAGCATCTCTGTACTATTTGCACATCGGCTCCATTTGTAAGTTTTCACTATAAAGCGCTATGTCTTAAACGCGCACTGTGTTGGACTTTTCCAACCTCTTCGGGACTCGCGCGCCGGATCGATTGTGTCGTGACGCAGCACAGTGTTAGCGTTCAAGTGATTATGTCCATTGCCAAGAGGTATTCCCTGGTTTCACCGTGGTCGACAGTCCAAAGGATTGTTTGGCCGTGCATCGCCGCCATCGCACTGAGCCCGCTTGTCCTCGCGCAAGCGGTTCAAGACCCGACGGCTGGAAGCTTGAACAAGCCTAATCGTCTTGAGTGGTTTCAGGATCAGGGTTTCGGTTTGTTTATTCACTGGAGCGTCGACAGCCAGCTTGGAACCGTCATCAGCCACTCCCTGGTCGATGCATCGCCTGACTACACCGACCGATTCTTCCACGAGTTGCCGAAGACCTTTTCACCTGACAAGTTCAACGCTGACTCGATTGCGCGTCTGGCCAAGCTCTCAGGCGTGCGCTACATGGTCTTCACGACCAAGCACCACTCGGGTTTCACCATGTTCTCGACCGCAACCTCCAAATTCGGCATCATGGACACGCCATTTCATCGAGACATTACTGCCGAGCTTTACGGCGCATTTCGCAAGCAAGGCATTGCCACCGGGGTCTACTTCTCGCCCGACGACTTCAACTGGCTGTATCAGCATCACATCCCTATCAACCGCAATGTTGAAGCGGTCCGCTTCAAAGGTAATCCCGAGCTGCTCCGCTACGATCAACAACAAGTCCGAGAGCTTTTCACTCACTATGGACCTATCGACATTGCCTTCTTTGATGGCGAGCCACAGGGGCTTCGTGAGTTGGCGTGGAAGCTTCAGCCCGACGTCGTCGTCACCCGCGGAGCCATGCAGACGCCGGAACAATACGTACCCGGTTCGCCTTTGCCCGGACCATGGGAGGCAAACCTTACCATGGGCACCGCATGGCAGTACCAGCCACAACACGAGATTTACAAGAGTGGTCCTGACCTTATCCGGCTCTTGATTCAGACACGGGCGCGCGGCGGCAACCTACTGCTCAACGTCGGTCCCAAGCCGGACGGCGAGCTGCCGATCGAGCAGGAGGAGCGTCTGCGTGAGATCGGGCTGTGGATGATGGTCAACTCCAAGGCTATCTATGGAGTCCGTCCATGGAACATTACCAATGAGAATGATGTTTGGTTCACGCAAAGTAAGGATGGCGGCACGTTGTATGCGATCGTCGACCGTCCCTGGAAGCGAGGCACGACGATTGATCTGGTACTG
>JANXWZ010000216.1 GCA_025350865.1 Rhodanobacteraceae bacterium | reverse complement strand
GTTTCAGAATGCGGGTTTCTGGCAGATTGTGCCGTATTACTCGGAGTACCTGGTGTTTCGGAATATCCGGGTCATCGCTCCGCAGCGTGGGGCGCCGAACACGGATGGGATCGACCCGTTCAGCTCGAGCCACATTACGATCGACCACTACTATTCGGACGTAGGGGACGACAATATCGCGATCAAGAGCGGGGCGATCGACTCGCCGGGGCCGGATTCGCCTTCGACGGATATTACAATTACGGACTGCGAGTTCCATAGCGGGCACGGGCTTTCGATTGGGAGCGAAGTGGCGGGCGGCGTGCAGCGGGTGCATGCGGAGCGGATCAAGTTCCAGGGGACGGACCAGGGGATTCGGGTGAAGTCGAACCGGGATCGCGGCAACGATATCTCGGACCTGAGCTTCAAGGACATCACGATGGATGATGTGCGGACGTCGATCCTGATCAGCGAATACTACCCGAAGGTGATGCCGGAAGGGCCGGTGGCGGCGGCTCCGGTGCAGCGGTTGACACCGCACTTCCACAACATCCGGATCGAGAATGTGAAGTCGACCAATAGCGACTGGGCGGGCGTGATTGTGGGTCTGCCGGAGTCGCCTGTGGTGGATATTCACTTGAAGAACATCGATATCCAGGCGAAGAAGGGGTTTCAGGTGGGGTATGCGACGGTGGATATCCAGCATGGGTCGATTACGTCGGCGGATGGGAAACCGATGGTGATGGGGCCGGAGGGGAAGATTACGGGGGATTACAAGTAAGGCAAATACTGAGATTCTGGCTGCGCCAGAATGTCGGCTCAATCGGTGGTTAGGCGGGGAGGTCTGGACTCAGGAGAGTTCGGACCTCTTCGGCGTTCGGGCCGGTGATGCGAAGCATGTTAGAGGTCGTCCGGGGGCGGCGACGGCTGACGACGGCCGAAGATCGCGGTGCCGATGCGGACGCAGGTGGAGCCCTCTTCGATGGCGGCGGCGAAGTCGTTGGACATGCCCATGGAGAGGCCGGTGAGGGTGGGATGTTTGGCGACCGATTCGTCGCGGAGGCGGCGGAGTTGCTGGAAGTAGGGGCGGGCTTCGTTGCCGGCGTTGGCGATGTCGTCGGGCCAGGGCGGGACGGTCATGAGGCCGATGGCGGTGACCGAGTCGAGGTGGGCGATGGCGTCGAGTAAGGCGGGCAGCTCGGCGGGTTGCAGGCCGTGCTTGGATTCCTCGTGCGATAGCTTGACTTCGATGTAGATGGGGATTTTCTTTGCGAGGGCCTGAGCCGCGGCGTTCAGGCGAGTTGCGATCTTGAGCGAGTCGACGGTCTGGACGGCTTGGAAGAGTTCAGCGGCGCGTGTGGTCTTGTTGGACTGGAGCGGGCCGATGAGGTGCATCTCCAGGCCCGGGAGTGCGGCGGCCGCTTCGGCTTTCTGCTGCCACTCCTGCACGCGGTTCTCGCCGAAGAGCCGCTGGCCGGCGGCGTGGGCTTCGAGCAGCAGGTCGACGGGGTGCATCTTACTGACGGCCATGAGGGCTATGTCGGCTGCGGGACGATGGGAGCGGGCGGCTGCGTCGGCGATTTCGTTGCGGACTCGTTCGAGGTTCTGTGCAATGGACATGCTATTTGCATCTTATTGATTTTCAGGAGGCAGTTGATGGGGGATCGCGTGTGGCCGATCGTTTTGCTGATCGGATCGAATATTTTTATGACCTTTGCGTGGTACGGACACCTGAAGTTCAAGGAGGTGGCGCTGTGGAAGGTTATCCTGGTGAGCTGGGCGATCGCGCTGATGGAGTACTGCCTGCAGGTTCCGGCAAATCGCATGGGCTCGAAGACGTACTCGCCGGACCAGCTGAAGGTGATGCAGGAGGTGATCACGCTGACGGTGTTTGGGGTTTTCTCGGTGTTCTACTTTGGGGACAAGCTGCATTGGAACCACGCGGCGGCGTTCGGGTGTCTGATCGCCGGGGCGTGGTTCATGTTCCACAAGTTTTGACGATGGCAGCAGCTCTACTTGGTAACTATCTTCACCGCGTGGATCTCAGGTAGCTGCTGATTCCAGTTGGCCGCCACATTTTCGAAGATCAATCGAAATTCCTTTTCACTGCCCGGTGCCAGTGGAGCATCGCTGATCGGCTGCGTGTCGACGTACGGCTCGTGAGTACGGATCAGGGTTACTGGGAGAGTCTCTACCTGCGGCGGCATGGCCTCGCTGTTGGCGAAGAGAACCTGCACCGTCACACCCGTGACCGTCTTGTCGCCAGCATTCTTGATGTGGCCGTCGATGTAGGTGGACTTACCGCCGGAGAGCGAGGTTGATTCGCTAAGTTCGATGCCGGAGAAGACTAGGGACGCGGCGCCTGGATCAAGGGGAAGGATCGCATTGCGCGGGGGCCCGGGCTTGCGGTGTCCGGCGATGAGCATGGTCGCAATGGCCAACAGGATTAAGACGCCAGCGATGGCCCATGGGACGATATTTAAGGGTGTCTTCTCGGGTGGACGCGATGCGAAGAGGTTTTCACCTGGCGTGGAACTCATGGGTGAGATTTTAGCCGAACCGCGCCAGATTCACCGTCTGGCGGAAGTCGACCCCGGTCATCTCCACGACGACGCACATCTCCTGGAGGCGGCTGCGCATGCGTTCGCCGATCCGGTCGCCTAGCGTCTCTTCGCGCATGGCGGCTCGCGGCCCGGTCGCTTCAAGTCCACTGCCCAAGGGCCCTGCATTGCCATAGTTTGTCGTGATGATCGTCGTTCGGCGGTCGTTGTAGCGGGTGTTTAGAATGTGCGCAACTGTATCCCACACCCAGTCAGACGGCTTCGACGCCCCGAGCTCATCCAGTACCAGCACCTCAGCTTCGAAGACTGGCGCAAGAATCTCCAACTCTGTGGCCTGGACCTGCCGGTTGTAGCTGTTCTGCACCTGCTTTAGCAGTTCGCGGTAGTCGTAAAACAGCCCCGTCGCCCCCCGTTCGGCGACCAGCGCGTGCAGGATTCCAACTGCCAGATGCGTCTTGCCCGTCCCTATCGACCCGGTCAGCAGCAGGCCGGTTCCACGGGTTTCCAACGGATACGATTCGACGAACTTCCGCGCGTTGCGATGTGCGGTCTTCAACGACCGCGAAGCTGCCGGAAAGTCGGTGTCGTAGGAGTCCAGGGTGCAGTGCTCGTAACGTTTTGGAATATTTGTCCTGGCGATCATCCGCGCCACCCGCCGCTCGATCCTGCACTCGCAGTCTTTCGCTACGCGCGTCCCGTCGCCGCGTTCCACTATTCGCAGGCCCGAGCCATCGCAGATCGTACAGACATCCATGCCCTCAGTATCGCAGGTCGCGAGGCCCGCTGAATCCGATTGCCCGCTGTGTGAATCAAAGGTAGAATGAGGAAAGCGTCGGTGTGTTCTGCACCCGGTTCTCAGCCTAGCTTGGTAGCGCGTCAGGCCCTTCGATGTGACGGTGAGTCAGCCCGTTCGCAAGCGAACCGCAAGCCGGCAGGTCAAAAAGGATAAGCATCGTGCCAAAAGAAGGTATTCACCCGAAGTATGAAGAGATCAACGTAAAGTGCGCCTGCGGGTCCATTTTCCAGACGCGCTCCACCCACAAGGGCGACATCGTGCTCGAAATCTGCGCCGCCTGCCACCCGTTCTTTACCGGTAAGCAGAAGCTGATCGACACCGCAGGTCGCGTCGACCGGTTCCGCCGCAAGTTCGCGCAATCGGACTCGGCCAAAGCCGAAGCAGCCAAGAAGTAATCGAACCCGGAACACCCGAGAGGCCTCCGCTCCGGCGGGGGCCTTTTCGCGTTATCTTGCAGTAGAGGCAATAGTTTGGTCGATACCTTTTTGGAGCGAGCTGAGCAATTGGCACAAGCCCGTGAGTTAGTTCGGGACGATCCGGCTTATTCGGCCGCGACCGCATTACTCGCAGTCCATTCGGCCATATCGTTCAACGATGCCTTGCTGATCATATTAGTGAACAAGCGCAGCAATGCGTCCAGACATAAGGACGCCATTTTGATGACCGAAAGGGAGTGCCGATCAAGGGGATTAGGCACAAGCGGCTTGCAACATCTTCACCGGCTTGTTTCAGCTAAGACTGACGTGTCATACGGTGATCGTTCAGTCTCCTTTGACACGGCAGGGGACTTAGCGACAGCAAGTGAACGGTTTCAGCGATGGGCGCTACTAACCATGAAAGGACTCAGAGGATGAATACCGTTGAAGAAGGTACCAACCGACTCAGTACACGGCGCAGTCATGGGCGCGTTGTGAATGCGATAGCTGCGATGTTGCGGAAGAGGCTTTCTGTTCCGCAGATATACCTCAAGCCACGCCTTGCCGGACTTAGCGGAATTGATGTTCTCGCTGTCGATAGGGCTGGCAGTGGAGATGTCCATGGGGTCGAAATCAGGGTGGAATCCGTGCTTCCGAGTCCAACGAATCTACGAAAGCTGCTATCCCAACTCAAGGCATTGCCGGTTCATTACAAGTATTTAGCCCTGAATTCGAAGAATCTGGATGTTTCACTATTGAACAAGCTGTCCGCGTACCCGGAGCTCTTTGACGAGTCGGGGATTGGCCGGTTCGGGATCATCGCCTATGACGACCGCCTCCTCCAGCCTGACACCGTCATCGATTCGACATCGTCAACTCTCGTTGTGGCACCGGAAAGATTTCTAGTTCGAGGGGGAAAACTAGAAATCCTGGAAAAGTATCTCTCGCACGCGATACCTGATATGCAAGTAAGAATGTAGCGGTCAAGACATGCAGAAGCACTGGGACAATCCGGCCACCAACACGATGCCCGAGCAGACCCGCGTCCCGGCGGTCCTGCAAATCGGCAACGTGCGGATCGCGCCCGCGACGGTGCTTGCACCGATGGCCGGCGTCACGGACACTGTCTT
>JANXWZ010000157.1 GCA_025350865.1 Rhodanobacteraceae bacterium | reverse complement strand
ATACGGCTGCGTAGGCGAACTGGGCTCGCCGGGTGCGTCGCTCTGCGGGACAGGCCGCTCCTCATCGCCGAAGACCGCCTTGCCGGTCAGCCAATCGAGGATGAACAGGTAGCCCTGCCTGGTCGATTGCGCGATGGCGGGAATCTTCTTGCCGTCTTTGTTCACCTCGATCAGCGTCGGCGGCGCGTTGGCGGCCCAATCGTAGATGTCGTGGTCCGTCATCTGGTAATACCATTTCAGCTTGCCGGTCGCGGCTTTCAGAGCGATCACGCTGGTGGCGTACAAGTCCGATTCCGAACACATCCACCAACCTGCGCTAGTCGCTCCGGTAAGCCGGATCATGGTGCGGCAACCCCAGGTGCGTGGTAACGCGGACTCGTTTATCAACGGCATGCCGATGACGGCAAGTCTCGGGTGCGGGACCTGGGGCGGCAATATAATCAGCGAAAATATCGGCGTGAAGCACTTTATGAACGTCACCTGGGTGAGCCAACCGATACCCGAGGTCAAGCCAACCGAGCAGGAGATCTTCGGTAAGTTCTTCAACAGCGAAATCTTTTAGCGATCTGCCCACGCTACTTGCGCGTGCTCACGGCCTTATAGGCCTGGAGCACGCAATCGATCATCTGCTGGCTCTCGCCGATGTAATTTGCGGGGTCGAACAACGCATCGAGTTTCGCAGGGGTCAGGTGCTTCATCAGCACAGGGCTGGCCTGGATGATCTGACGCAGGTGTTTTTTTTCCGCCACTGCACGTAGCGCTGCGGCTTCCACTCGCTTGTGCGCCTGGTCGTGGCCCATCGTCTTTGCCAGTTCCATGCTCACTGCCTCGGCGAGAATGAGGCCGTTTGTCCGGTAGAGATTGACCCGCATTGCGTCGGCGAATATGTGAATCCCCTTCAGCACAACGTTCAGCTTTTCCAGTGCGCCCAGCGTCAGGACGCAGATCTCGGGCAGCGTATCCCACTCCGCGTGCCAGCCGCCCACCCCGCGCTCATGCTCCTGCACCATGGCAGAAAGTATCGTTCCCACCAGTCCAGGAACACGAATCGCGGACGAAAGAATTGCGGTGGTCGCCACCGGGTTTCTCTTGTGCGGCATCGTGGACGATCCGCCGCGCCCCGCTGCTACTGGCTCCATCGCCTCGCCCACCTCGGTCTGCATCATTAGCGAGAGCTCGCGTGCGATCTTGCCCAGCGTCCCCATGATGAGCCCGTGGAACGTCGCGGCCTCGGCAATCCTGTCGCGGGTGGCATGCCACGGGAGACTCGGCAAGGGCAGTTGGAGTTCTTCGGCAAGCGCCAACGCGACCTTTCTGCCGCTCCCATACATGGAAGCCAGGGTGCCCGCCGCGCCGCCAAATTGCAATACGAGCAGCCGCGGCCGAAGCTCGGCCAGCCGCTCCCGATGCCGCAGCATCGCGTCCAGCCAGCTTGCGGTCTTCAATCCGAAGGTGATCGGAACGGCGTGCTGCATCCATGTTCGGCCGACCATCGGTGTCGCACGATGTTTGGTCGTCAACGCCGCAAGCGCGTCGCAGACCTCGATCAATTCATCTTCCAGCACGTCGAGGAAGGCTCGCAGTTGCAGCAGCAGGCCCGTGTCGATGACGTCCTGACTGGTCGCACCCCAATGGACGTAGCCACCGGCTTCCGGCAATCGGGCCGAGACCAGCGCGGTCAGTTGTTTGACCATTGGGATGGCCAGGTTGCCGCTGCTGGCTGCGCCTTTGACGAGCTTCTCCCGATCAAACAACTCCGCCTTGCAGCACGCGCCGATCGCCTCGGCGGCACTCGTGGGGATTACCCGGTCTGCGCCTCCGCCCGGGCCAGCGCGGCCTCAAAGTCCAGCATGGACTGCACGCGTTGCCGCTCATGGAAGATCGAGGCACCTGCTGCGGATTGGAGGAGAGCTTCAAGCATTGATCGGCAGTTTTAGGAACGAATTTCTTTGTGTCGCATGCAAAATCGCAGCATGGGGAGTCGGAAATAATCCTGCGTAACGGTTAGCGTAACAGTTCCATCTTGGCCGTTATTGCTATACTTCGGATCGATTTGAACTTCGCCCATTGCGAGTTAGAGGTGAGTCGTGGAGCACGACAAGTCAGTTGGATTCGAGGGCGTCTATCCGCAGCCGCCAGCTCTTCACGTCGTCATGCGCATCTGTGCGGAGGTTGCCGCGCCACTGGAACTGGGCGAGATTGCCGGCGTCCGGAAGCGCGTCATTCCCATTACAGGCGGCTGGTCCAAGGGAACGAGGCTTGAAGGTGAGATCCTGCCAGGAGGAGCCGACTGGCAGTACACACGGCCGGACCACGTCGCTGTACTCGAAGCACGCTACACCCTGCGGACCACAGGCGGCTCGCTGGTCACGGTCGTCAATCGCGGGTTTCGCCATGGCGTTCCTGGTCTGGCGGAGATTATCGCGTCGGGTCGCAAGGTGCCGCGCTCGCAGTACTAATTTATGTCGGCACCGCTGTTCGAGACATCCGAACCCGATCTCGCCTGGCTTACGCGAGCCGTCTTTGTCGGCGAGGCCGGGCGCGAGGCAGACCGTGTGCTCATCGACGTGTGGCAGGTTGGTGATGATGTCGAAGACTAATCTCGGCCCTTAACGGCGAATTCATGCAGCGTATCCAACAGCGCACGCGTGCGTTTCGCGCCCAGCCGCTCGGCCAGCTTCTTTTCCATGGAATCGTGCGCAGCCTGCATGGCCACCACAGCGACCTCGCCTTCAGTCGTTAGGTAGAGGGCAGAGGATCGTCGATCGCCGCTCGTCTTTCGCCGTTCGGTCAGGCCTCGAGCTTCGAGCTTGTCCAACAGAGCCACGAAATTTGTTTTTTGAATCCCCAACTCCGTGCAGATGGCCGACTGTGTCAGGCCGGGGTTCGTTCGAATCAAGACCAGGACCGTGAACTGCGACGGTCGAATATCGAATCTCTCCATCGCTTCGGTAAACGCACCGTAGGTGGAGAACTGCGCGCGGCGCAAGGAATAACCCAGAATCTTGTCGAGCGCATTGGTCTTTACCAGCGGCTGGGTGCGAACCGTCTTCTTCACTGGAGTTGCCGTGTCGGCAATCTTGCGTCCGATCAATTTCTTCATGTTTACCTTGGAAATTGATTGTAGTTTAGCGAAGTACCTCTAGCGACGCCAGATGGATGCGAAGTTGTAAAGATCGTGAAGCAGGCCACTCCCTGCCGTTGAGACAAATAGTTATTGAATTGAACTATCGCGCTCGTGTACCTTTGTCGACGCGGAGTTCTGGCGAGTACCATTCCGCCCGGGAGTTGCGATGACACAGGTAGATCTGATGATTGGTGGAGTTTCGCGCGGTGCGTCCAACGGCGCCCGCTTTGAGCGCATGAATCCCCTCTCGGGCGTGACGATTACAACCGCCGCCGCCGCCACGGTGGAAGATGCGGATGCCGCTGTCGCGGCCGCTGAGGCTGCGTTTCCGGCCTGGGCCGCGCTGGGGCCCGGAGAGCGTCGCGCCCGGCTGACCCGTGCCGCCGACCTGCTACAACAAAAGGCGGCGGAGTTCATGGCGCTTGGCGCGGCCGAGATTGGCGGCGCACCGGGCTGGTATGGGTCAACGTCAAGCTGGCGTCGGATATGCTGCGCGAGGCCGCCGCCATGACCACACAGATTTCCGGAGAAATCATTCCCTCGAATGTACCGGGCCTGCTCGCCATGGCGACCCGACAGGCGGTGGGTGTGGTGCTCGGCATCGCGCCGTGGACCGCGCCAGTCATCCTGGGCGTTCGCGCGCTCGCCATGCCGCTTGCCTGTGGTAACACGGTGGTCCTCAAGGCGTCCGAAATCTGTCCCGGTGTGCATCGTTTGATCGGCACTACGCTCCAGGAAGCCGGGCTGGGCGATGGTGTCGTCAATGTCATCACCAATGCTCCCGCGGATGCGCCACAGATCGTCGAACGCCTGATTGCGAACCCCGCCGTACGCCGCGTCAACTTCACCGGATCAACCAGAGTGTGCCGCATTGTGGCCCAGCTAGCAGCGCGCCATCTGAAGCCCGCGTTGCTCGAACTCGGCGGCAAGGCACCGTTCCTTGTTCTTGCAGACGCCGACCTCGCCGAGGCCGTCGACGCGGCGGCCTTCGGAGCCTTCTTCAACCAGGGCCAGATCTGCATGTCCACCGAGCGGATCATCGTGGAGGAATCCGTCGCCGATGAGTTCGTGGCACGGCTCTCGGCCAAGGCGGCCAAATTGCCAGCGGGCGACCCCTCGCAGCCGGGCTTCATGCTTGCCTCGATGGTTGGCGCACCAGCGGCAGCGAAAGTGAGCGGTCTCATCGCGGATGCTGTGGCGCACGGAGCCCGGCTAGCCGCTGGCGGTGCGATCGTAGGTTCCATCTGCCAGGCAACCGTGCTCGACGGCGTGACGAGCGCGATGAAGATTTACTCCGAAGAATCGTTCGGGCCGGTCGTCTCCGTGATCCGCGTGAAGGATGAGGACGAGGCCATTCGCGTCGCCAACGATACCGAATACGGACTCTCTTCAGCCGTCTTCAGCCGCGACATCTCGCGTGCCCTGGGAGTTGCGTCGCGTATCCGCTCCGGCATATGCCACATCAACGGGGCGACCGTGCACGACGAGGCGCAGATGCCGTTTGGCGGCGTAGGAGCCAGTGGCTACGGACGATTCGGCGGTAAGGCGGCCATCGCGGAGTTCACCGATCTGCGCTGGATCACGATCCAGAATGGCCCGCGCCACTATCCCATCTAGCGACCTGGGCTACCCGGTAACGATCAGCGCATCCAGCGCGACCGCACCTTTGCCCTTGGCGTAGACGATCACCGGATTGATGTCGACCTCGCGTACAGCTGGGTTGGCCAGAACGAACTGGCCTAGCCGGACCACGATGTCTGCCGCGGCTTCCACATCCAACTCCGGAGTTCCGCGAAAGCCTTTGAGCAGTGCCGCGCCCTTCAGCTTGTAGAGCTCCGCAACGACGGCATCGCGGCCAAGCTCCGGCACGATCAGGCGCGTATCGCCCAGTGCCTCGGCCAGCACACCTCCCAAGCCGATCAGCAGTACGGCCCCCCATTCTGGATCACTATGAGCTCCGACGATCAGCTCTGTTGCCCATTGGCCCATCGTCTCGACCAGAATGCCGTCCAGCGTCAGCTCCGGTAGCGCATGGGCGATGTCTGCCTGCATCTTGTCCCATGCTGTCGCGACTGCTTCGGCATCCTGCAGCTTCAGCGCCACGCCGCCGACGTCGCTCTTGTGGGTCAGCGCGGCAGCCTGTGCTTTCAGCACGACGGGGTAGCCGATCCTTGCCGCGATAGCCTGCGCCTCGTCGGCGGTGGTAGCCAACTCGCCGGGCGGGACGGGGATGCCGATCTCCGCGAGAATCTGCTTGCTGCGAAAATCCGGGATCACGCCCACCGGCAGCGTCATTGCCGCACCGAGCGCGCCGCTTCCAGATGTGCGCGGAGCCATCGCGTGGGCAGTGACATGCGCCAGGGCGCGGAAGGCTCGGTCCGTCGTTGGGAAGAAAGGGATGCCCAGCTCACGCAACTCCGCGATATAGTCAGGCGAAAGTTTGGCTCCTTCATCGAGGCCGGCAAAGATGACGGGCTTGGTCGGCCTGATCTCGCGCAGAGCAGCGAGGATTGGCGGAAATTTCAGCCCGCTGGTGGCTTCATCGCTCAGAATGATCGCCAGAACCAGGCTGCCGTACTGCTCGTCGGCCAGCACGGGCGGAATGCAGCGGCGGTAGAGGTCCGGATCGATGAGCCCTTGCGCCGTAATGTCCAGCGGATTGGTGGGCGGGATGAAGTCGGGCAGCTCGCGGCGCAACGCATCGGCGGTGGCATCTGTGAGCGCGGGCAAGGGAAGCGCAAGCCGCTCGCAGAGGTCGAGCGTCAACGCTTTGAACGCGCCAGACTCGGTGAAGACTGCGGCCCCGCCGTTGGGTAGTGTCTTGCAGCGCGAGAGGATGTCGGTGACGTCGACCAGCTCTTCCAGTGTTTCGACCATCACGACGCCCGCGTGCGCCACCTTGGTGCGCATCAGGTTGTAGTCGCCGGCTATTGCGCCTGTATGTGTGGCGGCGGAGGCTCGCGCCGCGCCGCTACTGCCCGGATGCAGCAGGACGACGCGCTTCCCAGCCGCATTCGCCTGAGCGACCAGAGCCAGGAACTTCTTCGGCTTGCGGAACTGTTCGACGATCATCGCGATCACGCTCGTATGTTCGTCCGCGATCAGGTATTCGACGAACTCCTCCACCCCGCTGGCCGCTTCGTTGCCGGTCGATACCGAGTATGAAATTTGTAGGTCGTGATGGCGCAGCGCGACTCCCAGCACGGCTGCCATCGCGCCGCTTTGCGAGACGATGCCGACTCCCGGCTTGTCGCCAAACGCCGTCATCGGCGTGACGACGAAGGTAAGCGGTACGCCGTCCACATAGTTTGCGATGCCGAGGCAGTTCGGGCCCTCGATCACCATGTCATGCTCGCGCGCAATCTCGCCAAGGCGCTGCTGCTCCAGGCGTCCCTCTTCTCCCGCCTCCGCGAAGCCCGCAGAGAAAATGATGACGCCGCCGACCTTTCGCCGCGCACAGGCCAGTACCGTCTCCATCACAGCGACACGCGGTATGGCAAGCACGGCGCAGTCCACGCCGTAGGGGAGTTCGTCGACCGAGGCCACGCATGGCCTTCCCCCGATCTCCGCCCGCTTCGGGTTGATCAGATACAGCTGGCCTGCGTACCTGGCGTTCTCAAGGTTGGCGAGGATGCTCGCGCCAAACGAACCCGGCGTGGGTGACGCGCCGACGATTGCCACCGAGCGCGGTCGCAGCAGGCGGTCCATGGACGTTGCATTGGAGACGGTTTCGCTCATCGTCCTCTACCGTTTATACGACTGCAGGCCTGGCTTGATGCTCTTCTCGTCGAGGAACTGCTTCATGCCTGTGCGCGGCCATCTTCCGGGTCGCGATGCATCGCCTGGTCGAGCTTCGCATAGAGGTAGTCCTCGTTCTGCTCCCAGGTCAGTTCGCGGCAGCGTTTGAAACCGACCTTCGCGGCGCGCATTACAACAGGGTTCTTGTCGGCCAGTTTGCGCGCCAGCGCGATTGTCTCATCGCGAAGTTGATCGAGCGGCACCGCCTTGTTCACAAGGCCCATGGCGGCGGCTTCCGCACCGGTGAAGGTGGCGCCGGTCATGATGTATTCCAGCGCCTTCCGGTGACCCATGGTGTCAGCCACAGCCTTGCTGACGAGGTTGCCCGGCGGGATGCCCCAGTTGATCTCGGAAAGGCCAAAGATGGCTTTTTCATTGGCGATAGCGAGGTCGCAGGCCACCAGCGGCGAGAAGGCTCCGCCGAAACACCAGCCGTTGACCATCGCGATGGTCGGCTTGGCGTACATGCGCAGGAGACTCCACTGCCACATGCAGGCGTCGCGCCGAATCTTCTCCTGGAAGATCTCGGGCTGGCCGTCGACCTCGCGGAAATATTCCTTCAGGTCCATGCCCGCAGACCACGATTCGCCTGCTCCCGTAAGCACCAGCACACGCGCCTCGGCATCCTGCTCCAGCGTTTCGAGGACGTCGCGCCTCTCCTTGTTCAGGGTGGGGCTCATCGCGTTGCGCTTCTCGGGACGATTCAGCGTCACCCACGCGATGCCTTCTTCAATCTCGACCTTGACGGTCTTCCACTGATCCGCATACTTCGACATCGTTCAATCCTCCCAAGCGCAGGCCACGATCCGAAGATCGACGCGAGAAAATCCTACCGGGTTTGTCGGTCTTCAGACAACAGAATAATAATTATATCGAATAACCAATTTGCGAATCCATCTCCGCCCCCGCACAGGTCACGGTCGCGCTGGCATGCCCTTCACGACGATCGCAACCGGCGACCCACCCGCCGGCAGAATCGTAAAGAGCGCGGGGCCGAGCTTGCCCGAGGTCCGTATCACCGCCACGTCTCCCGAGCCTGTGTCCGCGGCCAGCAGCATCTGTTCAGGGTCTGAGAAGGCGAGCGCATCGGGCGCGATGCCGGTGCGAATGCTCGACACGAATTTGCCGTCGGCGATGGAGTAGAGCGAGATAGCCTCGCCGCCGGCGTTTGCGATCCACAGCGCCCCATTGTCGCCCGAAACCACGCCGTGCGCGGGCCTGTTGCCGATCGCGTAGGTGGAGCCCACCTCGCTCGTTTGGGTCAGAATCTCGGAGATCGATCCGGAGTCGCGATTCGAGGTGAACACCTCGCCCCCGTCCGGCTTCATCGTCAGGTCGGTCGGGTTCTCGCCTACGTCTAGCAAGGCAAGCAGATGGTCGGAGGTGAGGGAAGCGTCCTGTTTGGCCGACCACGAATCCGCCGCTGCCGCCAGCCAGATCGATATCACGTGATGCGCGAAGGAGCAGGCGATGAACACTCGGGAAGAGTCCGGCAGGATCACCGCATCGGCGGCCCCCGCACACCCTGGAAAGGTCGACCGTAGGGTGAGTGGTGCCGCTGCGGTTCGGCCAGTCGGCGTATTGATCGGCGGCACGGCCGGAATCGTCGACGTGTATAACGCTACGGTCCCGGTGCCGCGATTCGCAACGACCAGTGTTCGACCATCCGGAGATATCTGGGCGACGGTCGGCTTGTCGCCGGTTGCGACGGTAGCGATCACCTTGCGCTGCGACACGTCCAACACGCTCACGGTATTGGAACCGGTATTAGCGACAAATGCTCGCTGCCCGGTTGCATCCACCGAGATATAGTTCGGGTTGCGCTGGACTGGAATCGTCGCGACCACTGCATTTTTTGTCGTGTCGATCACCGAGATGGACCCGGCGCCCTGAGTCGGCTGCGAGTTCACGACGTAGACCTCGTCGCGCGTCGGATTCACCGCCAGCGCGACGGGGGCAACACCTACGTTCAATGTTCGGTCCGCACGGAGGTACACCAGGTCGAGCACCGTGACGGTATTGCCGGTGTTGTTTGCAACGTAGGCAAACTCGCGGAAACCCTCAGGAAACACCGGAAATACCGGGCGATTGCATCCGGATAGGCACAGCGCAGCGGCTGGCAGAAGGTGCGCGGCAAACATGAAAACGCGTTGGCGGCTGAGGCGTGGAGTCACCTCTTGGAGTCTAGGCTTGGGCAATCCGCAGGTCGACAAAATTTTTCGCAACTACTTTCCAGAGATTGGGTTTAGCCGAAATGAAGTGGTAGATCGCCGCAATTTGGTCGCCCACATCATCTGCGATACTCCTCGGACAGCGAGGCCGGTCACTCGACTGGCTTCGCTGCTTTTTTTTCGTCATCCTTCAGTCTGAGCCAATTTCGAACGACCCACGCGAAGTAACCGCCCTGAAAGAGGGCCACTGACGCGTAAGCCAGCACAAGATGACGCGCATCCATTGCACTCATTCCTTCAAAATGCATTTCCACGCTCCGGCTCGCCGCCCAGCTTGAAGTTGTCTATATCGCTTTCGAGCATGCGCAGGCCTTCAAGCTGGTCCAGTCGCTGGCGTCTGCGCTCCACCGCGACCCGGAACGCCAGGATGAAACCGCCCCACATCAACCATGCCAGCACGTTCCAGAGGAAGGCCGGGTACATGCTCGGGTCGAGTCCGGAATCCGCACCGCCGCCGAAGACCGGCGATGGATGCTGCGTCCGGAACCAGCGAATCGAAAAGTAAACCAGCGGCACATCCAGCGCCGCGAATACCGAAATGATTGCGCCCAGTGTTGAGGTTTGTCCGTCGGTCGACATCCGCCGCGTCATCAGGTACGCCACATAGAGCAGCCAAAGCAGAAGCTCGGAGGTCAGGCGCCAGTCCCACGTCCACCAGATGCCCCAGACCGCGCGTCCCCACAGCATTCCCGTGACCAGGCAGATCGAAGCGAAAACGACCGATACCTCTGCAGCGGCTACCGCCCAGGCGTCCGCCGTGAGAGCCGCCAGGGGATTGCGCCGGCGCAGATAGAGGAAGGCAAGGGAAGCGACGAAGTTGATGTAGGGGAAGACGAGCCCAAGCATCGCGGACGGCACATGCCAGTAGAAGATGCGGCCCACATCGCCCTGCTCGGCGTCAGTCGGCGACAGGAACAAGGCCTGCCGGAATCCGATCGTAAGAACAACCAGCGTAAGTACGAGCCACACCGAACCAATCATCAGGCTGGTGCGTTTGGTTGAGGTGGCACTTTCCATCGCTTTATTTTACAGTGCGGCGGCGGGCAGACTTTCATCCTGCAAAGATAGCTCTTATTCAGCGTTCAGCAGCGTGTCGAAGAGCAACAGGCACGCCGTCGTAAACACTACGTCGTACACCACCAGCAGCCGAATCCAGAGGTCCGGCTCGATTTCGCCGGTCAGAATCCCGGTCGTCGCCTGGATCATCGCCAGCAGCGCCGGGATCGAAATCGGGAAGAGCACCAGCGGCAGCATCAGTTCACGGTTGCGCGTTCGCAGCCCCAGCGCGGCAAAGAACGTTCCATTCGCCACCAGCGCCCATGTTCCCAGCGGCATTACGATCAGCAACAACCAACCCTGTCCCAGGGCGTGCAGGTTGTAGAACACCGTAAACAGCGGCGCGAGTACAGCCTCCACCCCAGTCACGAAAATCATGTTGGCCAGCGCCTTGCCGAAAAACAACGCCGCCGCCGACGCGGGAGCCATCCGCTGTGCGTCTAGAACGCTGTTGCGCTGTTCCCTTGTCCACGCCTGGTTCAGCGCCATGGTCGACGCAAACAGCAGCGTCATCCACAAAATTCCGCCGGAAATCTGCCGCGACACCGCCGCAGTCGGGTCGAACGCCATGGCAAATACCACCACCACCAGAAGCGAAAAGAACAGCATCCCGGTCATCGAGTCGCGGGACCGCCACTCCAGGCGCAGGTCTTTTCGCAGGTGAGCCATCACGTGCCGGTAGAAGTTCAAGCGGTGGCACCTCGGGTCAAGTCCGCGACGCTGGCTCCGGTTGCGCGAAGGTAGTCGGCGGGAGCCAGCACGACCTGCAATCCCCTTAGCCCGGCCGAGACGCTGATCTGGTCGAACAACTCAATCGTCTCGTCGGCGATGGCCGGGTAAGGCTTCTTAGCCGCCACCACCGTAACTCCACCGCGAAGATAGCCCGTCAGCGGTTCCACCTGTTTCAGCGACGCCAGTTCAACCTTCTTTACCCTAGCTGCCGCAGCCATTTTCTTTAGGTCCAGTTCCTGATCTCCAGGCACGACGGCGAAAAAATGTTCGCCATCGGAGGCCTCTGTCAGCAACGTCTTGAAAACCTGCTCCGCCGCCATCCCGATCTTGTTCGCCACGTTGGTCGCCGTCAGGTCGTTCAGGTCGACCTTGTAAGATCGCAACTCGTAGGCGATGCCCAGGCCATCCAGAATCCGAACGGCATTTGTCTTGGCTGGCGGCTTCATCTGGAGATTGCCCCACGATCCATGGTCAGCGTCAGGTCGGCAATCGACTCTGCCAGGTGTGCCTGGTGGGTGGTCAGCACAATCGTGCGGCCGCTTGCACCACCGTGAATCGGCCAGGTCTTAAAGTCTGCCAGCAGCTCGACAATGTGCTGCGCGCTGCCCACATCCAGGTTGGAGAAAGGTTCGTCCAGCAGCAAGACCTCGGGGTCCGACTGCAGCACGCGGGCCAGCGACGTCCGCTGCCGCATGCCCTGCGAATATTGCCCCACCGGCTTGGCCAGGTGTGGATCGAGCCCCACGGCGCGCAACGCCATCTCGGGGGATCCCACGCAATCGCACCCCCCGCCAACCGCGTTCAGCGTCGCAAAATATTGAAGGTTCTCCATCGCGGAGAGTTCGTCGTACAGCATCGGAGCGTGGCTCATATAGGCGATGCGCCCACGTCGTCTCTCCGGTGCGTCGCCGAGGACGGTGACCGATCCGCGCGTCGGTGCGGTCAGTCCAGCCAGCAATCGAAGAAGGGTCGATTTGCCCGCGCCGTTCTGGCCCAGCAGCACGGTAATCGTGCCGGCTTTGATCGTGAGCGACAGGTTGCGGATCGCCGCAAACGTCCCAAACAGCTTCGAAACGCCCGCCAGCACTGCTGCGGGAGTCGTTGTGGCGACCGGGCTGGCTTGTTCTGTGGTCTGCATTGCCTCGTCTGCGAGTATAGGCTAGGCGCACCTTGTATATTCGTTCGCAGGAGATTCCCCCGCATATGCACAGCCTCAACGTGGCCTCAGTCGCCGCCCTCCTCACTCTTACCGCCGCGCTTCCAATTCAGATTGCGGCGCAGCAACCCGCGCTCTCTCCTGCTGACCGAACCCTCGCCCGCGACGTCTTCAAGCAGCTGATCGAGACCAATACCAGCCACTCTGTCGGGTCCACGACGGTCGCGGCAGAGGCTATGCGGAAGCGCTTCCTCGCCGCCGGATTCGCGGCCAAAGATATGCTCGTGGCCGGAGCCGACGATCGCCACGGTAACCTCGTCCTCCGCTACCACGGCAAGCCGGGCAGCATCATCAAGCCGGTCCTCATCATCGCCCATCTCGACGTCGTCGAGGCCAAACGCGAGGATTGGAGCACCGATCCCTTCCAGCTGGTTGAGAAGGATGGCTTCTTTTACGGTCGCGGCACGCAGGACATGAAGGACTCGGACGGTGCCTGCGTGACGGCGCTGCTGATGCTGAAGAAGCAGGGCTTCGTGCCTGATCGCGACATTATCCTCGCTCTCACCGCCGACGAAGAAGGCGGCACGATGAATGGTGTGGATTGGCTGCTGAAGCATCACCGCGAGCTGGTTGATGCGGGGTTTGCGCTTAATCCGGATGCCGGCGGCCTCTCCACCAACAAGGGCAAGCCCACGTTCCTGGGCGTGGAGGCTACGGAAAAGCTTTACGCGGACTTCAAGCTAACGGTGACTAACCCGGGTGGGCACAGCTCGCTACCGCGCAAGGAAAATGCGATCTACCAGCTGTCCGCCGCGCTGGGACGACTCGCCACCTACCAGTTTCCGTTTGAGTTGAACACCGTCACGCGGGCCTACTTTGAAGAGCGTGCGAAGACTCAGACGCCTCCAATCGCTGCCGATATGCGTGCGATTCTCGCCCCGAAGGCGGACCCGGCTGCGATAGCACGCCTCTCCGATGACTATGTCTATAACTCGCTTATGCACACTACCTGCGTCGCGACGATGCTTTCGGGCGGCCACGCCCCCAACGCCCTCCCGCAGCGCGCGGAGGCTAACGTCAACTGCCGCATCCTCCCCGGCCACACCCCAGGCGAGGTCCGCAAGCAGCTTGAAGCGGTCTTCGCAGAGCCCAAGCTCACCGTCAAACTGGATACCGACAGCGGAATCAACGGCGGCGAAAACGAGGTCTCGGTAACGCCCCCGGCGCTCAACAAGGAGGTCTTCGACGCGCTGCACTCGGCGACCAATCAGATGTGGCCGGAAATCCCGGTAATTCCTGAGATGGAAACCGGCGCAAGCGATTCCAAGATCACCATGGACGCCGGAATCCCCAGCTACGGCTTCAGCGGGATGGGAATCGACGAAGATGACGTCCGGGCGCATGGCCGTGACGAGCGGCTCGGCGTGGAAAGCTACTACGCCGGCGTTGAGTTTATGTATTTGTATCTGAAGACGCTCACTGGCAAGTAGCCGTGACGCGGTAAGTTCAAAACTACCGCAGCTTCGGCTTAACCAATTCAGCCGTCTTACCCGGCGCGGCAACCGCAGCAGGTTGGCCCGGCCGTGAACCCGGTGCCGGCGCATACTTGCTTGCGCATTTCGCCTGCAACTGGGTCGCGTGGAACACGCCATCTCGACCATATGTGCCGATTGCGAGGGCCTGTGCATCATCCTTGAAAGTATCCGGCGGCGGCTCCGAGCCCTTGTAATCCACCTTCAGTATCTTGCCCTGCTCGAGGAGCGTGAAGTCTGCATTGGCACCTGTGCGGTGGATGCTGCCCGGGGCAACGTTCCCCGATACGCGGAGGTGACGGCTGTACACCTTGCCGCCGTCGTCGTGCAGCTGTTTCTGCAACTCGCTGATCGTGTAGTAGTAGCTCTTGTTCGCCGCAGTGCCGGTGATTGCCAGCCACAACACGGACCCCAGAATTACGACACTCGCAACAATGATCTTAACTGGACTCTTCTGCATATCGGTTCGCCTGCCTAACGGAAGTGTACTCCAGTCCAGCGGGTGCCGGTGGTGACCGCCGGCACCCTGGGCTGATCAACGAACGTATTACTGCGCGGTGGCGTAGTCGCGAGTCTCAGCCGTCGTATTGATGCGGCTTGCGATGCCGGTCAACAGTACGTCAGCGTGCTTTTCTTCCTTCAGAATCGACTCGAGCACGTCGGCCTGGGCGGTGTCGCCCAGCAAACCGGCCCACGTCCTGAGTGTGCCGTACACAGCGATTTCGTGATGCTCCACCTCCTGTGCGGCGGCGATCAACGTGACGTCGCGAACCGCGTCGTCGGCCGCATCCTTGATGCCGTCTTCGGCCTCCGACACCAGTGCGCTCAACACTTTGCAGGTGATAGTCTCGTCCTTGCCGAATTGCTTGAGCAGACCCTCGACCTTCGCGACGTGGCCCTGGCTCTCGTCAAGGTGAGTCTGGAAGGCCTGCTTCAATTGGGGATCAGTTGCCTTTTCGATCATCGTCGGCAACGCCTTCGTAATCTGTTGCTCCATGTCCAACGCTTTCTGGAGGTGGTTGACGTAGCTCGCTAAGGTCCTGCAGGTTTGCGGAAAAGAATTTCATGGGGAGGGCTCCTGATGCGGGTTGACCGATCTTTGCCGACTTCGAGCGCATCAACTTGGACCGGTACTGAACCCTTTGATACCGTGTCACCGCTCGGGGTTACCCGCGTGACGGGGTATACTCAGCATTGAATAAGGTTGCCATTGACACGGAAAACCCGTCAAGATTTCATGAATTTTAAGCGACCACCAGCAGGTTTCGAAGGGGAAACAGCATGAGTGAATTGAACAACGGCCACCAGCACAACGGAAACGGCTACCGCGTACCGACGGGCCGCGCCGACTGGATCGTAAAGCGCAAAGCCGAAGCCGCGCGCACCGGCGACCCGAACATGAGC